>CAJULZ010000012.1 GCA_910587205.1 uncultured Oscillospiraceae bacterium | reverse complement strand
CTCTTCCGATCTCCCGGCGGCGGGCAGCGACCGGGCCCGGTACCGGGCCGCGTTGGCAATGGCCGTCTCCCCCAGGGGCCTGGCCCAGACCAGCTTCTGCCGGGGCTTCACTGCCATCACGCCGACGCCCTGGGTGTTCCGGGTGGTCTTGGGGGTGAGGGAGGCCGTGTGGAACACCACGCAGCGCCCGTCGCTGGCGCCTACGGCCATCTCCATGTCGTCCGGCAGCAGCCGCGCCGCCGCCAGGGGGGATTTGTCCGAGTACGCCCCGGTGAGCTTGCGCCGCCGGGTCTGGGTCTGGTAGGCCCCCAGCTCCACCCGCGCGGCCTTGCCGTTTTCAAAGAAGAACAGCAGGTGGGCGGTATAGTCCCCTGGGGCGCAGGCCCACACGAATTTTTCCTCCGCCTCCATCCCCAGCTTGGTGGGCAGGTAGTCCCCCAGCACGCTGGCCTTGGCGTCGTCGAAATCGCTCAAACGGGTCTTGTAGCATTGCTGCTTATCGGTGAACACCAGCAGCTCGTCCCCGTTAGTCCCCTCCCACTGGAGGAAGGGGCCGTCCCCCTCCTTGTACTTCTGTTCCCCGCTCATGCGCAGGGACTGGGGGGTGATTTTTTTGAAATACCCCTCCCGGGAAATAAACACATTCACCGGGTAGGCGGGGATCTCCTCCACCGCGGCGGCGGCCTGGGCCTCCGCCGCCTGCTGGTACTCGTAGACGATCTCGGTGCGCCGGGGGACGGCGTACTTCTTTTTCACCGCCTCCAGCTCCCCGGTGATGATGGCCTTGATGCGGCCGGGGGAGTTGATAATGTCCTTTAGGTCGGCAATTTCCTCCTCCAAAGCGGACGTCTCCTCCACCCGCTTGAGGATGTATTCCTTGTTGATGTTGCGCAGCCGGATATCCGCCACGTACTCGGCCTGGAGCTGGTCGATGCCAAAGCCGATGATGAGGTTCGGCACCACCTCGGCCTCCTCCTCCGTCTCCCGGATGATGCGGATGGCCTTGTCGATGTCCAGAAGGATGCGCTTCAAGCCCTTGAGCAGGTGGAGCTTCTCCTCCTTCTTTTTGCAGATGTGGTAGGTGCGCCGGCGCACGCCGTCCATCCGCCAGGCCGTCCACTCCCCCAGGATTTCCCCCACCCCCATCACCCGGGGCATCCCGGCGATGAGGATGTTGAAGTTGCAGGAGAAGGTGTCCTGGAGGGGGGTCATCTGGAACAGCCGGGCCATGAGCTTGTCGGGGTCGGCCCCCCGCTTCAGGTCGATGGCCAGCTTCAGGCCGTTCAGGTCGGTCTCGTCCCGCATGTCGGCGATCTCTTTGACCTTGCCCGCCTTCACCAGCTCAGCCACCTTATCCAAAATGGCCTCCACGGTGGTGGAGTAGGGAATCTCGTAGATCTCGATGAGATTGTCCTCCTTGACGTAGCGCCACCGGGCCCTCAGCTTGATCGGGCCCCTGCCGGTGCGGTACACCTCGGCCAGCGCCGCGCCGTCGTACAGCAGCTGCCCTCCCGTGGAGAAGTCCGGGGCCTTCAAAATGCCCATCAAATCCACGTCCGGGTCCTTCAGATAGGCGACGGCGGCGGCGCACACCTCGCCCAAATTAAACCCGCACAGGTTGGACGCCATGCCCACGGCGATGCCCTGGTTGGCGCTTACCAGCACGTTGGGGAAGGTGGTGGGCAGGAGGGTGGGCTCGGTGAGCTTGCCGTCGTAGTTGGGTACGAAATCCACCGCGTCCTGATCGATATCCCGGAACAGCTCCTGGCAGATGGCGTCCAGCCGCACCTCGGTGTACCGGGAGGCGGCCCAGGCCATATCCCGGGAGTACACCTTGCCGAAGTTGCCCTTGGAATCCACCAGGGGGTGGAGCAGGGCCCCGTAGCCCCGGCTGAGGCGCACCATGGTGTCGTAGATCGCCGCGTCCCCGTGGGGGTTGAGCTTCATGGTCTGTCCCACCACATTGGCGGACTTGGTGCGCGACCCCCCCAGCAGCTTCATCTGGTACATGGTGTACAGCAGCTTTCGGTGGGAGGGCTTGAAGCCGTCGATCTCCGGGATGGCCCGGGACACGATGACGGACATGGCATAGGGCATGTAGTTCAGCTCCAGCGTCTGGGTGATGGGCTGTTCCAGCACCTGGGCCCGCAGGCCCATGACGTTGGGGTTGTCCACCTTTTTGACGCCCTTCTGCTCGGGGGTCTTCTTCTTAGCCAATGGGATCAGTCCTTATCTTAAATTCCGTATCACAGGCCCAAAACTTCCTGCAAAAGCTGCTCCGCGGTGATGCCGGGGACGGGGGTGATCCCGGCCTGGAACAGGGCGTCGTCAAAAATCTCGGAATCGGCCATGCGCTGGTAGATGCGCCCCCGCGGGGTATCCCAGATGTCCCGGTCCAGGACATCGTTGCGGTCCCACCAGTTATAGCCGTCCAGATAGTTTTCATAGGCCTCGTCCCAGGAGGAGAAGTTCTCCTTCAGCAGCGTGGCCGCGGGCTCCAGCAGGGCCAGGGCCTCGGGGTAGGTGACGTAGCCCGCCGTGTAGCCCCACTGCACCAGGTTGGCCATCCGGAACAGATCCCAACACAGGATGCCCCGGTCGCCCCATTTCTCGCTGAGCTGCTTGGTGTAGGGGAACATGTAGGCGTCCACCCCGCCGCGGCTGATAATCTCGTTATACTGGGCGGGGGTCAGGGCATTGCCCACCTCCACCGCCTCGAAAAAGCTGTCGTTGTGGCCGTGGAAGGTCATGGAGCACACGGTGACAATCAGATCCTCCCGGCTGTGAATCTCCCAGCCGCGGGCCAGGGAATTTCGGACATTCAGGCAGGCAAGCCCTATCTCCGCGTCAGGATTCACAATGGCATTGTTAGGATCCAGATAAAGGAGCTCGGTGCGCCCATAAACGCCGAACAGGGTGTAGTCGCCCCCGTTGATGTCCGCCAGCATAGCCCCCATGGGCAGGGCCCAGGCCTCCAGGTTGCTGCTGCCCGCGGCGGACTTGTCCTCCGTTACGTCCACCCGGCGCTGGGCGTTGTCCCAGCCCACCTTCTGGCCGAAGAACTCCGCCACGTACCGGGCGGGGATGAGGGTGCGCCCGTCCACGATGTAGGGCGCCACGTCCATCTCCACCGCCTTGCCGTTCACGTAGGCGGTCTTGCTGTCCACCGTCATGACGATGGTGACCCCCGCGCGCTTCAGCGTCACCTGCCGGGTAGCCTGCTCCCAGCCCACGTCGGCCCCCAGCCGCTCGGCCAGGGTGCGGATGGGGATCATGGTGCGCCCGTCCCGGATCTCCGGGGGCACGTCGTTGTCGTTGATGATGGATTTCCCGTCCAGGTAGAGCTTCACCCGGGCGGCCTTCTGGCGGGCGTCCTCCACGTACTGGGCCAGCAGGGCCCGGTCCTCCGGCGTGACCGCCGGGACGTAGGGGGCGTTATAGAAGTCGTCCATGGTCATGCCCAGGGCGGTCAGCGCCTGGTAAAGGATGGCCGCCTGCCCCGGGGTGTTGCCGTTAAAGCTGCTGCGCAGGGCGTAGCACCGCTGGCACCACACCTGCAACTGGTAGGACAGGGTGTCGTGCTGTTTGCCGTTGAGCTCATACCGCTTGCTGCTGGCCAAGCTGAACGCGCGCCCGGCATAGCTGAACGCGGAGCGCCCCTCCTGTGTGGCGGCGCCCCCGGCGTTCTCCGCGTATTTCAGCCGCACCAGTCCGGTCTCATACCGCATGGCGGGGGAGCCGTCGGGATCATGGCGGTTTTCCTCGGTGAGCAGGCCGCCGTTGGCGGCGTCCGCCCGCATTTCCAGGATCTTGGCCCAGTTTTCCGGCCGGTACGCCTCGTCGCCGGGGAACACCAGATAGTGCTCCGCGGGCATCCAGTCCGGCGGGGTGGGCGGAACCGCCTCGGGTGAGGAGGCCGCAAATGCGGGAACCGTGAGGGACGCGGCCATAACCATGGACAATACCAACGCAAGCAGTTTTCTCATGATGGTTTCCTCCTTTTTATAACAAGTTTGCAACTATCCTTACCCGCCCCGCGGCGTGGGGAACGATGTTGTCACGCTGCGAAGCGGCCAAGGCGTTCGGCCGCTTCGCAGCGCTTCTATGAGATATCCGCCAGATCCAGATACTTATATCCGCTGTCCGCGATGTGGTCCTTCCGGGCCTGGAGGTCGTTGCCCAGGAACATCTCGAAAATCTGCGCCGTGCGCTCCACATCCTCCGGCATCACCTTGATCAGCCGCCGGGTGTCCGGGCTCATGGTAGTCAGCCACATCATGTCCGGCTCGTTCTCGCCCAGGCCCTTGGAGCGCTGCACCTCCAGCTTTTTGCCCTCCATGGACGCGAGGATGTCGTTGCGCTCCTTATCCGAGTAGGCAAACCAGGTTTTCTCCTTATAGGTGATCTCGTAGAGGGGGGACTCGGCAATGTAGACAAACCCCTTCTCAATCAGCGTGGGGGTGAGGCGGTATAGCATGGCCAGCAGCAGGGTCCGGATCTGGAAGCCGTCCTCGTCGCCGTCGGTGCAGATGACGATCTTGTTCCACCGCAGGCTGTCCAGGTCGAAGGCCGCCAGGTCCTTCACGTGCTTGTCCTTCACCTCTACGCCGCAGCCGATCACCTTGAGCAGGTCGGTGATGATATCGCTTTTGAAGATGCGGGCGTAGTCCGCCTTGAGACAGTTCAAAATCTTGCCCCGGATGGGCATGATGGCCTGGAACTCGCTGTCCCGGGCCTGCTTCACGCTGCCCAGGGCGGAATCGCCCTCCACGATATACAGCTCGCTGCGCCCCACGTCCCGGGTGCGGCAGGGGACGAATTTCGCCACCCGGTTGGAGATATCCACCGTGCCGGACAGCTTCTTTTTAATGCCCAGGCGGGTTTTCTCCGCCGTCTCCCGGGAGCGCTTGTTCACCAGCACCTGCCCGGCGATCTTCTCCGCGTCCATGGGGTTTTCAATGAAATACACCTCAAACTGGCTGCGGAGGAACTCGGCCATGGCATCCTGGACAAACTTGTTGGTGATGGACTTTTTGGTCTGGTTTTCGTAGCTGGTCTGGGTGGAGAAGTTGCTGCTCACCAGCACCAGGGCGTCCTGGATGTCGTTGAAGGTGATTTTGGCCTCGTTTTTCTGGTACTTCCCATTCCGCTTCAGCCAGCCGTCGATGGCGGAGACAAAGGCGGAGCGCATGGCCTTTTCCGGCGAGCCGCCGTGCTCCAGCCAGGAGGAATTGTGGTAGTGCTCGATGAGCTGCACCCGGTTGGAGAAGCAGAACGCCACCGACAGCTTCACCTTGTACTCCGCCTTGTCCTCCCGGTCCCGGCCCCGGCGCTCCCCCTGCCAGAACACGGGGGCGGTGAGGGAGTCGTCCCCGGCCAGCTCGGCCACATAGTCAATGATGCCGTTCTCATAGCGGAAATCGGCGGCGTCAAACTTTCCGCCCGCCTGGTTCCGCAGCCGGAACGTCACCCCGGCGTTCACCACCGCCTGGCGTTTCATCACATCGGCATAGTAGTCCAGGGGGATGTCGATGTCGGTGAACACCTCCAGGTCCGGCTTCCAGCGGAAGCGGGAGCCGGTCTTCTTCCGGTCGGCGGGCTCCTTTTTCATCTCGCCCACGATCTCGCCCTTTTCAAAGTGGAGGGTGTACTTGAAGCCGTCCCGGTAGATTACCGCGTCAAAATACTCGCTGGCGTACTGGGTGGCGCAGGAGCCCAGGCCGTTTAGTCCCAGGGAATATTCATAGTTGTCCCCGTCGCCGTCCTTGTACTTGCCGCCGGCGTACAGCTCGCAGAACACCAGCTCCCAGTTGTAGCGCCCCTCCGCCTCGTTCCAGTCCACCGGGCAGCCCCGGCCGAAGTCCTCCACCTCGATGGACTTGTCCTCGTACCGGGTGACGGTGATCAAATCGCCGTGGCCTTCCCTGGCCTCGTCGATGGCGTTGGAGAGGATCTCAAAAACGGCGTGCTCACACCCCTCCAGCCCGTCGGAGCCAAAGATGACGCCCGGGCGCTTGCGCACCCGGTCCGCCCCCTTCAGGGAGGAAATGGAGTCGTTGCCGTACCGCTGCTTTGGTGTGGATTTTGCCATGTCTGCACCTGCCTCATGTCGTTGTGGCCGCGAAAAACCGCGGGAAAGGCCGAAAAACGCCTCGCGCAGCACATTCGAACCCTAATAATATAGTATAGCGCAAAAGGGGCCGGGCAGTCAAGGGGGGCGCAAAACCAAACCGCGCCGGACGAACATGGTTCGTCCGGCGCGAGCGTCATTTCAGCGCTTTCTGACAGATATTCATCACACCGTCCAAGTAGTCCAGCCAGCCCTGCAATCCGGCGTGGGCCGCAATGGCGGCGGGGTGCCGTCCATCCCGGCAAGCCATTTTATGCCCTTGCCGCGCCGCTCTCCCGCGCCGCCCGGGCCACCGCCTGGGCCACCGCCGGACACACCCGCTCATCGAAGGCGGCGGGGATGATATAGTCGGGGGACAGCTCGTCCTCCCCCACCAACTCCGCCAGCGCCCTGACGGCCGCCTGCTTCATCGCCTCGTTGATGTCGCCGGCCCGCACGTCGAAGGCCCCCCGGAACACCCCGGGGAAGGCCAGCACGTTGTTGATCTGGTTGGGGAAGTCGCTGCGGCCGGTGCCCACCACCGCCGCCCCGGCCTCCTTCGCCAGGTCGGGCATAATCTCCGGCGTGGGGTTCGCCATGGGGAACAGGATTGGCCTGTCCGCCATGGAGCGCACCATGTCCTGGGTGACGATCCCCGGGGCGGACACCCCGATGAACACGTCCGCCCCCTCCATGGCCGCCGCCAGGCCCCCTTCGGTCATTTCCGGGCGAGTCATGTCCGCCAGTTCCGCCAGGGCGGGGTCAGCCTTCAAGCCGGGCCGGCCGGGGTACACAATCCCGTTGATATCGCACAGCACCGCGTTTCTCAGCCCCATGGACCACAGCAGCTTGAAGATGGCCGTCCCCGCGGCCCCTGCCCCGGACATGGCCAGCTTCACGTCCTCCAGCCGCTTGCCCACCAGCTTCAGCGCGTTGGTGAGCGCCGCCGCCACGATGATGGCGGTGCCGTGCTGATCGTCGTGGAAGATGGGGATGTCGCACCGTTGCTTCAGCCTGCGCTCGATCTCGAAGCACCGGGGGGCGGAGATATCCTCCAAATTCACCCCGCCGAAGGAGCCCGCCAGCAGCGCCACAGTGTTGACGATCTCGTCCACGTCTTTGGAGCGCACGCATAAAGGCACGGCGTTTACCCCGCCGAACGCCTTGAACAGCACGCATTTCCCCTCCATCACCGGCATGCCTGCCTCCGGGCCGATGTCCCCCAGGCCCAGCACCGCCGTGCCGTCCGTAACCACCGCCACCGTGTTCCACCGGCCGGTGAGCTCATAGCTCTTACCGATATCCTTCTTGATCTCCAGGCAGGGCTGCGCCACCCCGGGGGTGTAGGCCAGGGAGAGGGATTCCCGGTCCTTCACCTCCATCTTGGGCACGGTGTCCAGCTTGCCCCGCCACTGGTAATGCAGCCTTAACGATTCCGATGCGTAATCCATTCCCCTGCGCCCCTTTCCCTATTTCGCCTCGAACACCAGCACGCTCCGGGGGCCGATGGCAAACCGGTTGCCATGCTGGGGATAGATGCCCTGCTCCTCCTGCCAGGTGCTCACCGCCAGCTGCCAGGACATGGACGCGGGCAGCTGGGGCAGCTCCGCCCTCAGCTCGCACCAGTAGGCGTTGGAGGCCACATAGACGATCTGCGGCCCCGTCTCCCGCTCCCAGCCGGCGAACATCACGCCCACATAGTGGTCGTGGGGGCCAAACTCCCCTCGCCAGGGCACGGCGCTGTGGAAGCTCACGTCGGGGAACCCGCAGGCCCCGTCGTTCAGGTTGGTCCGGAGCACCCGGTGCTCCTTGCGGAAGCGGATCATATATTGGAAGAACCGGAACAGCCCCTGGTTCTTTTCCAGCAGCGACCAGTCCAGCCAGGAGGTGATGTTGTCCTGGCAGTAGGCGTTGTTGTTGCCGAACTGGGTGTTGCCGAACTCGTCCCCGGCCAGAAACATGGGCGTCCCCCGGGAACACATCAGCAGGGCGAAGGCGTTGCGCATCAGGCGCTGCCGCAGGGCGTTCACCTCCGGGTCATCCGTCTCCCCCTCCACGCCGCAGTTCCAGCTGTTGTTGTCGTTGGCCCCGTCGGTGTTTCTCCAGCCGTTTGCCTCGTTGTGCTTTCCGTTGTAGGTGAACAGGTCGTGGAGGGTAAACCCATCGTGGCAGGTGAGGAAGTTCACCGAGGCGTTGCGCCGGGCCTCGGTGTCATACAGGTCCTTGGAGCCGCTCATGCGCAAGGCCGCGGCCTGGGCCAGCCCTCCGTCCCCCTTGATATACCGGCGCATATCGTCCCGGTACCGGCCGTTCCACTCCGCCCAACGGTTCCAGGCCGGGAAGCTGCCCACCTGGTAGAGCCCCCCCGCGTCCCACGCCTCGGCGATGAGTTTTACATCCCCCAAAATAGGGTCGAAGGCCATGGCCTGGAGCAGCGGGGGCGACACCATGGGCGCCCCGCTCTCGTCCCGCCCCAGGATGGAGGCCAGGTCGAACCGGAAGCCGTCCACCCGGTAGGTGGTCACCCAATAGCGCAGGCAGTCCAGAATCATCTGGTGGACGATGGGGTGGTTGCAGTTGAGGGTGTTGCCGCAGCCGGAAAAATTGTAATACCGCCCCTGGGGGGTGAGCAGATAATAGATATTGTTGTCAAAGCCCTTGAAGGAGAAGAAGGGGCCCATCTCATTGCCCTCGGCGGTGTGGTTGAAGACCACGTCCAGGTAGACCTCGATCCCCTTCTGCTTGCAGGCCTGGATGAACCGTTTAAGCTCGTTCCCCTCCCGGTTGTACTCGGTGGAGGCGGTATAGCTGGTGTTGGGGGAGAAGAAGCTCACCGTGTTGTACCCCCAGTAGTTGTAGAGCTTCCGGCCGTCCACCTCCCGGTAGTCCAGCATTTCGTCAAACTCAAAGATGGGCATGAGCTCTACGGCGTTGACCCCCAAGGATTCCAGGTAGGGCAGCTTTTCCATCAGCCCCGCAAAAGTGCCCGGATTGGCCACGCCGGAGGAGGGGTCCTTGGTAAAGCCCCGGACATGGAGCTCGTAAATGATGAGATCCTCCATGGGGATCAGGGGCTGGCGGGTGCTGCCCCAGTCGAAGTCGTCCTTCACCACCCGCGCGCGGTAGTGCTGGCCGTGGGGAGGGGACTTGCCCCAGGCGCTCTGGCCGGTGACCGCCTTGGCATAGGGGTCCAGCAGGTACTTGGTGCGGTCGAAGATGAGGCCCCGCTCCGGCTCATAGGGGCCGTCCACCCGATAGGCGTATTCAAATTCCTCAATGTTCAGCTTGAACACGATCATGGCGTACACGTTGCCGATGCGGTAGTGCTCCGGGAAGGGGATCACCGCGTAGGGCTCCGAGCACTCCCGATGGAACAGCAGCAGCTCGATGCTGGTGGCGCTGTGAGAGTAGACGGTAAAGTTCACCCCGCCGGGGATGGCGGTGGCGCCGTTGGTCTCATAGAAGCCGGGGCGGACATCGAACCCGGCGATGTTGTCCATGGGGATCAGGTGGATGGCCCGGGGGAGCACCACCTTGTCCAGATCCACCGTCTCCCGCTGTGTGGTCTTACATTCCTTCATCGCCGCACCCCCCTTACATCCAAGTCACCCTGGCGGGGTCATAGAAGCCCCGGGCCAGGGGTTCCTCGTCCGGCGCGCCCACCGCGACGAGGGCCACGGGCACAGCCTGCGTCCCCAAAATACCGGCAATCTCATCCGCCCGCTCCTGGACGGGCCAGCAGCCGCACCAGCACGCGCCGTACCCCAGGGCCGCCGCCTGGAGCAGCAGGTTTTCCACCGCCGCGCCGCAGTCCAGCGGCCAATAGCCCGTGCATTTGCCGCTCTGCGCCTCCGGCCGGGCGCACGCCACAATGGCCAGCGGCGCAGTTTCCAGCATGGCGGCGGCGGGGTGGGCGCGGCGCAGCCTGTCCTTCAGCCCCGGGTCCTCCACCACAAAAAATTCCCACGGCCTGCTGTTGCAGGCGCTGGGGGCCATCATGGCCGCCTCCAGCATAGCCTCCACGTCCGCCCTCGGAACCAAAGCGCCCGGCTTGAACCTGCGGATGCTCCGCCGCGCGCGGATGGTCTGGGTGCAATCCATAACAAAACCTCCTATTTTTTTACAGTTCCTGGATAAAAACCGGGCGGGCACCCGCCCGCCCGGTGAAACC
The DNA here is from genome assembly GCA_910587205.1 of uncultured Oscillospiraceae bacterium. Classification (GTDB taxonomy): domain Bacteria; phylum Bacillota; class Clostridia; order Oscillospirales; family Oscillospiraceae; genus Enterenecus. Next base: position 24,558 of record CAJULZ010000012.1, on the reverse strand, counting down.
TGCCCTATTGACAGCCCTGTGCGGCTGCTTTTAGAAATACTTGCGCACGCCCTCGCTGGCCTTGGACGCGTCCTCGCTGATGGACACGGTGTACTTGATACCGCTCTGCTGGGAGAACCGCTCCAGCCAGTCCAGGAAGGGCTCCACGTCCTCGTTGCCCACGGTGGGCACCAGCTTGTTCAGGCTCTCGATGAACACGTGGGTGATGTCGTAGTTGCTGGCGTACAGGCCGTACAGGAACCCGCGAAGGGTATCGTAATTGGGGATATTATAATCGGAGGTGTCCACCAGGCGGATCTTGTAGTGGATCTTATAGTTCAGCTTCGAGTTGTGGGCGATGGCCACAACGTTGCCGTGCTCCGTATCAACTGCCGTATTAATGAGGTCGATCATCTGCTTGGTCTTTCCAGTGCCCTTCAGGCCCATGATAACCTTGACCATTTTTGACCACTCCTTACTTGGTATTGGGGGGGAGTCCCCCTTTGATATTCCTATGTTACCATCTTTGCGGGAAAATTTCAATACGGGAAAGTAAAGTTCACGAAAATTTCGAAAAAAGGGCGTTTTCCCCAAATGCCGTTCCTCAGCCCATGGCCTCGATGGCGAAGTGGGCCGCCGCCTGCCCCTGCCCCACGGCCTTGGCCAGCTGGAGGGGCTGGCCGGTGCAGTCCCCGGCGGCGTACACGCCGGGCAGGCTGGTGGCCATATGGCCGTCCACTTTGATATAGCCGTCCTGGAGCTCCAGGCCGGGGGCCAGCCGGGCGGGGGCGATGGACGCGCGCAGCAGGAACACCCCCTGGCACGGGGTCTCCTCCCCGGAGGCGTCCCGCACGCCGGACACCCGGTCCTCCCCCAGCACCTCCAGCCCCGCCAGCCGCTTCACCGTCACCCGGCAGCCAATAGAGCGCAGGAACTCCACCTCCTGGCTGAAATTGGGCGCGTCCCCGGCACACACCACATCTTTACCCCGGTAAAACATCCCGTCGCAGGTGGCGCAGTAGCTCACCCCCCGGCCCAGCAGCTCCTCCTCCCCGTTCAACGGGGCGGCCCGGGTCACGCCGGGGGCCAGGAGAACCGCCCGGCCCTCCGCCGCGTCGTTTTCCACGGACACCATCACCGAGCTCCCCAGGGGCATCACCGACAGGGCCCTGCCCCGCTTAAACTCCGCGCCCATGTCCCGGGCCTGCTCCACCAGCCGCTTTACCAACTCCAGACCGGTGATCCCAGGCAGGCCGGGGTAATTGGCCATAGCCGGGGCACGGCACAGCGCGGAGGCGGTGGGCTCGTTGGAAATCACCAGCGCGGACTTATCCCTGGCCCTGGCGTGGATGGCGGCGGCGAGGCCCGCGGGGCCGCCGCCTACGATAAGCAGGTCGTATTTCATACTGCGCTCCCTCCCAAATTGTTTTTTCCAGTATACCAGCATTTCCAGCGGTTGACAATACTTGCAAAAAACCGCGCAAACAGGTATACTGTTTCCCGCAGACATTTTCGGGAGGTGTTTTTATGCCGGCCTGCGTCATCTCCTTCAGCGGCAGACGGGACGGCAATTGTTCCGCCGTCGCCCAAGCGGTGCGGGACGCCCTGTCCGGCCGGGACAGCGTCCAATATTTTGACTGCTCCGCCCTCGCCCTTACCCCCTGCGGGGGATGCGGCTGCGAGTGCTTCCAGGCCCGGGAGCGCTGTCCTTATTTCGACGACCCCGTCTTCGGGATGTACGACGCCGTCACCCGCTCGAGCATGTCCTATTTCGTCGTCCCCAACTACTGTGACTACCCCTGCGCCAACTTCTTCCTCTTCAATGAGCGCAGCCAATGCTATTTCCAGGGCCGGCCGGAGCTGCTGGAGCAATACGAACGGGCGCCGAAAAAATTCATCGTGGTCAGCAACACGGGGCGGGACAATTTCATCACCGCGTTCCAATACCACACCGGGGACGCGCCGCCGGACGTCTTGTTCCTCAGCGCCCGCCGGTTCGGCAAGGTCAGCATACGCGGGGATCTGATGGGCTCCCCGGACGCCAGGGCGGAGGTGCTCCGCTTCATCAATCCTTAGGAGGCGCGCCATGAAACGCATTTTACTGCTCACCACCGGGGGCACCATCGCCTCCCGCCCCACCGGGGAGGGGCTGGCCCCCGGCCTTGACGGCGCGGCCCTGTCCCGCTGCCTGGGGGCGCTCACCGACAGCTACGACCTCACCGTCCAGGACATCCTGCACCTGGACTCGTCCAACATCCAGCCCGAGGAGTGGCGGCTCATCGCCCGCCACGTCTTTGACGCCCGGGAGGAATTTGACGGCGTGGTGGTCTCCCACGGCACCGACACCATGGCCTACACCGCTTCCATGCTGTCCTATATGGTGCGCAACATCCCCATACCCGTGGTGCTCACCGGGGCGCAGCTGCCCATCGAGCACCCCCTCACCGACGGGCTGGACAACCTGCGCACCGCCTTCGCCATGGCCGCGTCCGGCAGGCCGGGGGTATTTTTGGCCTTTGACCGGCGGGTGATGCTGGGCTGCCGGGCGGTGAAAACCCATACCACCGCCTTCGGCGCCTTCGACAGCGTGAATTGGCCGCTGGTGGGCCGGGTGGACGGCGCGGGGCTGAGCATCCGCCGGGACGCCGTCCCGCCCCTGGACGGGCCCTGCCGCCTGCGGGACAAGCTGTGCGAGGCGGTGTTCCTCATCAAGCTCACCCCTGGGCTGGACCCGGAGATTTTCGATATGCTCCTGCGGATGCACTACCGCGGGGTGGTTATCGAGGCGTTCGGCGCGGGGGGCCTCCACTTCATCCGCCGCAACCTCATTGAAAAGCTCCACGCCGCCGCCCAGGCGGGCATGGCGGTGGTGGTGTGCTCACAGTGCCTGTACGAGAGCAGCAATTTCGCCCTCTACCAGGCGGGGCAGAAGGCGTTGGCCCAGGGGGTCATCCAGGGGTACGACATGACCACCGAAGCCGCCGTCACCAAGCTGATGTGGGCGCTGGGCCAGACGGACCGCCTGGACGAGGTGCGGGAGATCTTTTCTCAGAGCCTGTGTGGGGAGCGAAGCGTTTGATACAGCAAAACCGCCGCTTTTCGCGGCGGTTTTGCCCGTTTTTCATTCGATGCCAAGATCTTTGTTGATGTGGGAGCGCAGCGCGTCGAAGGACTCCACGCTCAAATCATGCTCAATTTTGCAGGCATCCTGGGCGGCCACATCCTCCGACACCCCCAGGTGGATCAGCCACCGGGTGAGCAGCAGGTGCCGCTCGTAGATGCGCTGGGCGATCTCCAGCCCCTCATCCGTGAGGGTGAGGAAGCCGTTGGCGTCCATCACCACGAACCCCCCCTCCCGGAGCAGACTCATAGCCCGGCTCACGCTGGGCTTGGAAAAATTCAGCCGCTGGGCCACGTCGATGGACCGCACCGGCCCCTCCTCCCCCAGGGCCAGGATGGCCTCCAGATAATTTTCCGCGGATTCATGGATGTTCATGCCCTCACTCCTGACCGGTCCCGCCGCAGGCAGGTTTCCCATTGCTTACCGGCCTATTGTACCACAGACCTCCGCCGTTGGCAACGGGGAAATTCCCCGCGGGAGTGTCCGCAGAGAAGATATACCGCCATGTCCCCCGCCTCCGGCGGGAGAACGCAGATAAAACCTCCGCGCTTAGCGCGCCCCCATCCCCCCGCGCCTACCCCTCCTTCCGGTAGTACTGCGCCTGGGCTTCCCAGAGGGCCCGGTATTTGCCCTCCGCCTCCACCAGCGCGTCGTGGACGCCCTGCTGCACCACCTGCCCGTGGTCGAACACGGCGACCTCGTCGCAGAACCGGCAGGAGGACAGCCGGTGGCTGATGTAGATGGCGGTCTTGTCCTCCACAATATCGTTGAATTTGGTATACACCTCCGCCTCCGCCTCCGGGTCCAGGGCGGCGGTGGGCTCGTCCAGCACAATAAACGGCGCGTCCTGGTACAGCACCCGGGCCAGGGCGATCTTCTGGGCCTCGCCGCCGGACACCTCCACCCCGTCGTCCTCAAACTCCCGGTACAGACAGGTGTCCAGGCCACGGGGCAGCTCGGCCAGGCGGGGCCCGAAGCCCGCCCTTTTCAGGCACTCCTCCGCCCGCGCCCGGTCATAGTTTTCCGCCGCCGCCACGTTCTGCCCCAAGGGCTGGGACAGCAGCTTGAAATCCTGGAACACCACGGAAAACAGGGCCAGATAGTTGTCGTAGCGGTACTTGCGGATGTCGATACCGTTTAGGAGGATCTCCCCCTCGGTGGGGTCGTAGAGGCGGCACAGCAGCTTGATGAAGGTGGTCTTGCCCGAGCCGTTCTCCCCCACCACCGCCAGGCGCTCACCCACGTCGAACTTCATGGACACGTGGCGCAGGGCCCAGGTGTCCGTGCCGGGGTACTGGAAAGACACGTCCCGGAACTCGATCTCGTACTTCCGGTCGGACCGCTTCTCGGTGGTCAGACTGCCCTGGTACATATTGTTGGGGATGTCCAGGAATTCATACACCGGCTTGAGGTATTCCGCGTTGGCCCGCAGCTCCCCCATCACCTCCGCCAAATCGGTAAAGCCCCGGGCCAGCCCCGCCAGCGCCCCCACGTACTGGGTGACGGAGCCCACCCCGAAGGCGCCGCCCAAGGCTTTCAGTCCGGCAAACAGGTAGATCACCCCCATAAACGCCTGGGACACCGCCCCGGACACGGTGTACGAGATTCCCATAGCCCCCCGGCCCGCCTTGCCGATGGCGGAGTTTGGGCCAAAGGAGGTCTCGTCGTCCAACATCTCCCGGCCCTTGGCCTCTAAAAATTTGTCCTGGGTATAGGTGCGGATGTCGGCGGCCCGATGGCGCTCCTGCATGGCGATAAAGTAGAAGAAGCTGAATCCCCGGTTCCCCTGGGTGCCGTCGTACTCGCTCCAGTAGCGCTCCGCCCGGTTGAGCAGCGCCCCGGACAGCGCCACCGACCCCGCCAGCAGCAGCCCCATCCCCGCCATACACCAGGGGCTGTTGAGCCCGGCCAGCGGGCTGTCCGCCGGCACCGGCAGGGTGAACAGGCTCACCGACAGGGCCAGCGCCCCTAAAATGCGCAGGACGGCTTCTACCATGCAGCCAAAGGTCCAGTGGAGCTTGGTCAGCCCCCAGCTGCTCCAGTTGTTGTTCTGCCGGATCTGGGTGAACAGGGCCTGGGTCTTGGCGTCGTCCACGTCGCAAAAGTCCATGGACAGCAGCTTTTCAAAGAAGATCCGGTTCCAGGCGGGGTGCAGGTGGCTGTTTTCCATGGCCTGATTCCAATTCGAGGCCGCGGCGCGGGCCGCCCCGGCCAGCGCCGTGGAGATCAGCAGCGCCGCCAGCATGGGCCACACCTCCCCCGGCCCGCCGCCTCCGGCGATGGCGTTCACCAGCCGGGCGGTGAAGTACAGCGGCACATAGGGCGTCAGGGCGGTCACCGCCCGATCCGCCCCGGCGGCCAAAAACACCTCCGGCGCGGCCTTGAACCAGATCGCGTAGCCCCGGCGGGTGTAGGCCATGGCCTGGCGGAAGGACAGGCGTTCCTTTTTCTCAGCCATGGCCCACCATCTCCTTGTGCTCTTTATTACTGAAGGTAAACAGCTCCGGGACGGTCCTGCCCCAGATGCCCAGGCTGCGCTGGGCAAATTCCAGCTCCCGCATCCGGACCATATCCTCATTCATCGTCCATCGCCCCTTCCTTGTAGTATTTGCTCTGGATCTCAAACAGGTGGGCGTACCGCCCGCCCCGCTCCAAAAGCGCCTCATGGGTGCCCTCCTCGGCGATGCCGCCGTTTTCAATCAGCAGCACCCGGTCGCAGAACCGGGTGGACGCCAGCCGGTGGGAGATATACACGCTGGTGCAGTTCCCGGTGAGGTCGCTGTACTTCTGGTACAAATCGCTCTCCGCGATGGGGTCCAGGGCGGCGGTGGGCTCGTCCAGCACCACCACCGGCGCGTTTTTGTACAGCGCCCGGGCCAGCATCAGCCGCTGGAGCTGGCCCCCGGACAGGTCCACCCCGTCCAGGTAGACCTCCCGGCCCAGCTGGGTGTTCTCCCGCTTGGGCAGCTCCCGGATCTTGTCCGCCACCCCCGCCCGCTCCAGGCAGTCCCACACCCGGGGCAGGTCCACGTCCTCCCCGGCGGCCTGGGCCACGTTTTCCGCCATGGTGCCCGCCATCACGGAGAACTGCTGGAACACAGCGGAGAAATGCCTGTAATAGTCTCGGCGGTCGTATTGGCGGATGTCCTCCCCGTCCAGCAGCACCTGGCCCCCCGTGGGGTCGTAGAAACCGCACAGCAGCTTGATCAGGGTGGTCTTGCCCGCGCCGTTCTTGCCCACCACCGCCAGCTTCTCGCCGGGGCGGATGGTGAGGTTCACGTGGGACAGGGTGTCCTCCGACCCGCCGGGGTAGCGGAAGGACACGTCCCGCAGTTCCAGCTGATAGCGGTGGTTTTCCTTGACGGGCAGGGGCTTGCCGTCCCCGAACCGGAAGGGCTCGGGCGTGTCCGCCACCTCCCGGAGGACGGACAGCTCCAGGCTCTGCCGGTGGAGCTCCCCCAGGCCGGAGAAAATGCCCGCCACCCACTGGGTAAAGCCGCTGACGGCGGTGAAGTACAGCACGAACTCCGCCGCCCCCAGCTCCCCCCGGAGGGCCATGGCGATGAGCAGGCCATAGGCCGCGCCGTTGCGCGCCAGGGCCAGCCCCACGTCCAGCAGGTCGGCCCACAGGCAGTACCGCTGGCCCTTGGCGTAGAAGTCCTGGTACAGCCGGGTGTACTTGTCGTACAGCTCGGTGAGCCAAGGGCCGATGCCGAAGATGCGGATGTCCTTTGCCAAGTAGGGGTCCCGGCTACGGACGATCATGTAGTCCCGCTGGTGGATGAGCTTTCCCTCCTCCTCCCGGTGGCGGTAGCGCCAGCCCCGGATGCGTTCCCCGGCGAAATAGCCGGCGGCGGAGCAGGCCGCGCACAGCCCCGCCACCCACGGCCCCACCTGGGAGAGCAGCAGCAGGTAGATCACAAAGCTGACCACGTTGGTGGCCAGGCCGGTCATGGTCTTCCAGACGGCCTCCCCGGGGTCGCTGTTGCTGTCCAGGCAGCGGGACGCTTTTTTCAGCCGCTTGATGTAATCCGGGTCCTCCGTGTGGGGGAAGGCGGTGCGGCAGAAGCGCAGGTGCAGGTCCAGGCCCAGCCCGGAGCGCACAGCGACCCGCCCAAAAAGGGTGTTCGCGTCCAGGTAAGCCTGCATGGCCCGGACGGCCGTCATCCCCAGGGTGAACCAGAGGATCAGCCGGCATAGCTCCCCGGGGCTCACGCCCCGCTCCACCTCCGTCAAAATGGAGGGCACCACGAACAGCTCCAGCAGACTGGCCGCCACCCCGCAGAATATGAGGCCCGCGCATACGCTCAGCACGCCCTTGCAGTCCTTCCAGGCCCGGCGGATCATAAAGGCGCAGTTGGACGCCATGCCGTAGGCTGGTTTTTGCTTGTCGGTTGAAGATTGTTTCATGTCTTTCACCTCAAAACGCATCCTATCGTCAGCACAATTGAAAATCATCGGCTGCCGATTTTTAGGCAGCGGCTGCGCCGCTGTCCGGCAAAGCCTGTGCGCGGACTATGAAGTCCGGCGCGAGGCCGCTTTGCCCCTGTTCGGCGATGATTCGCCGAACGGGTTGAAAAGAAGCGTTTCCTTCTTTATCAACCGCGTTGACTATAACACAAAAGCCCCCGGCCATGTGAACCGGGGGCTGAATTGTGCGTTCTGGGGGCTGAATTGCAGGCGCCTTCCGCAAATCGAATGCAGGGCCGCGCATCGTGCTCCCCCGCAAATGGTCATCCCACCGGCAGCAGGATTTCGGTGGTAAACGCGCCGTCCTCGCTGTTCCGGCTGAGCCAGCCGCCCAAACGCTCCACAATGGTATCGATGCGCACCAGGCCGAACCCGTGGCCCTCCCCCTTGGTGGTGCCGAAGCGGCCGGCCCGCTTGTCCTGCTTGCCCACGGCGGTGAGGTTGGTGAGGGAGATGTAGAGCTGGCTGCCCTTCATATCAATATATACCCGGATGAGCCTCCCCTCCTCGGGCAGGGCCAAGCTGGCCTCGATGGCGTTGTCAAACAGGTTGCCCAGGATGACGCACAGGTCCAGCTCGGACAAGGCCAGCACCACAGGCACGCTGGCGTCCGCCTGCACCCGGATATGCTTGGCCCGGGCCAGGGAAATCTTGCTGTTGAGGATGGCGTCCGCCATGGGGTTGCCGGTCTTGACCACCATGTCCACCGCGGCAAGGTCGGTTTCCAGCTCGTCCAGGTAGGCTTTCACCGCCTCCCAGTCCTTCTGGGCGGCGTGGGCCTTCAGCAGCTGGATGTGGCTGCGGTAGTCGTGCCGCCACCCCCGCATCTGGCGGTACATGTTTTCCACCTCGGCATAGTGGATCTCAATCAGCTCCCGCTGGTAGGCGGCGATGCGCCGGTCAATAAGCTTGTTAAACAGGGACATGGCGCCCCCTCCTTCTTATATCCTGCAAGATATAAAATATGCGTTATATGCGTTCCACGATGGCCCGGTTCAGCTTTTCATACTGTCCCCTGGGCAATGGGATGCGCTCCCCCGTGGTGAGCTCCGCCTCCGTCCGAGACGCCCGGGACACAAAAGCCAGGTTCACCACGCAGGACCGGCCCACCCGGAAAAACCGCCCGTCCAGCTCCTGTTCCAGCTCCGCCAGGGGGCGCTTCACCGCGTAATCCTGGGGACCGTGCACCGTGACGTAGTTGTGCAGCACGTCCAGATAGCGGATTTTGCCCAGCGGTACCCGCACCGTCTCCCCCGGCAGCTCCAGGGTGAGGGCGAGCTCGTTCCGCCCCAGCCGCCCTACAGCCTTGGTGAGCACCTGGAACAGCTTGTCCTCGTTCACGGGCTTGGTGAGGTAGTGCAGGGCGGACACTTCATAGCCCTCGGCGATATAGTCGGTATAGCCGGTAATAAACACAATCTGGACGTCCTCGTCCTCCCGGCGGACGGTTTTTGCCAGCTCCACCCCGTCCATTCCCGTCATCTCAATGTCCAGCAGCAGCACGTCGAAGTCCCTGCGCTCCCCATACCGGAACAGGAACGCCTCCGCCGAGGGGAACCGCTCGGCCTCCACTTCCTCCCCCGCCTGCCGGGCCCACCGCCCGGCCAGCTCCTCAATATAGCGGGCGTATTCCCCATTGTCGTCGCAGATGGCAAAACGGTACATGCCCATCCCCCCTATGGGGGATATGATACCACAGGCGCCCTAAAAATTCCAGCCCCCATCCGCACAGCGCGCGGATGGGGGCCTGCCGTCACCCCTGCCCAGGCATCAGGGGGAGGGGCCGCGCCCAGGGGACCCGCCCCGCCACAGGCGGACCCTCATAAAACCGGGCCGTCTGGTCCCGGTGGGTGTCGTTCCACTTGTCGAAGCCCAGGGGGCAGATGTGGGGACCATATTCGCAGTTTTCAAACACGCACAGGCCGTAGTCCCGCCAGGGCCGGGCCAGGTAGACGGAGCCGGGGGCCACCCCCTCCGCCGCCGTGAAGCGGCAGCCCCGGAACAGGAAGCCCTCTGTCTGGGCCTGGGCATGGGCGGGGGCGGCGGCGTAGCCGGTCCCCCGGGCGTCCCGCAGCGAGCGGATCTCACAGTGGTCAAACACCGCCTCCCCGCAGCCGAAGATGAAGTCCACCGTCCCCTCGATGAGGCAGTCCGTAAACCGCTGGGCGCAGGGCTTGTCCCGGCGCAGCGCGTCCGGGAGGAAACCGTCGTACCGCTGGATGAGGTCGGCGGGCAGGGGGCCCAGGAACAGGGTGTCCTGGGTGGAGACGAGGCGGCAGCGCTCCATGGCAAACCGGTCCCCGTACACGGTGAGGGCCACCTCCTGCCCCTTCGCCTCGGGGCGCAGGGCGTCGTTCACAATGGACAGATCCCGCATGGTCACCCCGTCGGCGCACACTGCCAGCGTCCAGGTGCGGAAGGTGTTGTACTCCACCCCCCGCCCGTCCAGCTTTTTGGCGTAGTCGTCCCAAATGACGCGGGTGCGGTCCGCCCCCGCCCCGAGTACGGTGAGATCCGGGGTGGAAATGGTGGTTTTGGCACGGTATTCCCCCGCTTCCAGCCGGATGGTATCGCCGGGCCGGGCGGCGTCAAACACCCCCTGGAGGTGTTCGCCGGGTTTTACGGTAAGGGTCATGAAGACCTCCCCTTTCCAAATCAGATGCCCGCATTATAGCCCCCCGAGGGAGCCCTGCCCATAGCGCAAGGACAGGAAATCTGTTTTGTACATAAAAAGCCTGAATTTCTCTATATACAGACGGACTGACGACATTTATAATAATCTCAATTAACAGCAATCCCTTTGTTGGCGTTTTCCACAAAATCTCATTGATTTTTTTGTGGCAGAAGCCAAGACAGCTTTTTATCAGCGCCGCGCGGCATTGGGATTATCTTCTTTTTTCCATGGAAATATCCGATTTGTACAGATATAATCCGGAGGTGGCGGGGCCCCATGAAAAAACAGCGCACGTGGAAGGAATACCGGGCCATCGACCTAGCCCTGCTGGCCGCCGCACTGGCCGTATTCGAGTTTATCATCGTGCGCGCCGCCAACTGGTGGTTTCCCGGCCAGCCCTTCACCGTCTCCCTGGCCGCCGCCATCGCCTCCATCGTCTATATGCGCTGGGGCTGGTGGGGCGCCATCCACGCGGCGGAGGCGGGGCTGGTCTTCTGCCTGTTCTCCGGGGCCACAACACAGCAATATATCATCTACTGTGCCGGCAACCTGTGTTCCGTGCCGGCGGTTCTCCTGCTCAAGCGGTTGGGCGCGGAGCGGGTACGCACGGGAGGGCTCTCCCTGGTGTTCCCCATCCTGATCCAGCTGCTGATGCAGGCGGGGAGGGCGGCGGTGGCGCTCCTGCTGGGGGCCGGGCCGGCCAGCGTGGTGGGCTTCTTCACCACGGACAGCCTCTCCCTCTTATTCACCTTTGTGATCATCTGGATAGCGCGAAAGCTGGACGGTGTCTATGAGGATCAAAAACATTACCTTCTCCGCATCCATGCGGAGGGGGAATAAAAGGAGGAGGTAAACTATGAAAGTTAGGGCAGCGGATTTCCTCGAGTTTGACAAAGAAGCCAACGTCTATCGGGTAAGTCCGGAGCAGGCTGTCCGGGACGATGTGGAAAAGCACTATTGGCGCCATGTGGGCGTCACCATCCTGAAGGACTGGCGGCTGTACCTGATGCTGGTCCCCATGCTGCTGGTGTTCCTGTTCTGGCGCTATTTCCCCATGTACGAGCTGCTGGGGTGTTTTAAGGTGTCGGACAGCGTAGTTCCCGTTTCAGAGCAGCTGTTTTCCGGCTTCTCGTATTTCAAGCGGCTGCTGGTGGGCGGGGACACCCTTTCCACCGAGTTCTGGCGGGCGATGAGGAACACCTTTATCCTCAGCTTCTACGGCCTGTGCTTCGGCTTCCCGATCCCCATTATTCTGGCGCTGTTCTTCAATGAGATCCGTTCCAACGCGGCCCGGAGCGTCTACCAGGTGCTCACCTACCTGCCCAAGTTCATGTCCACCGTGGTCATGACCTCGCTGGTGACCATGCTGGTGAAGCAGGGCTCGCTTACCACCGGCATGGGCATCATCAGCCAGCTGCTGTCCAACCTGGGGTTCATCACCCCGGAGGTGGCCAACGCGGGACTGCTGAACAACCCGGCCTTCTTCCGCTCCATCTACCAGATCAGCGGCATCTGGGAGGGCGCGGGCTACGACAGCATCGTGTTCTTCGCCGCCATCATCGCCATCTCGCCCACCAGCTACGAGGCAGCCCAGATCGACGGCGCGGACAAAATGGCCCAGATGCGGTACGTGGTGCTGCCCAGCATCCTGTCCACCATCGTCATCATGCTCATCACCCGGATCGGCTCGCTGCTGAATATCGGGTATGAAAAGGTGCTGCTGCTGTATAACACCAACACCTACGTCACCGCCGACGTGGTGTCCACCTTCGCCAACCGGCAGAGCGGCATGGCCGGGGCGGGGGCCGCGGCGGGCACAGGCATCGCCGCCGCCGCGGAAATGATGAACAACGTCATCGGGATGCTGCTGGTGATCGGGGCCAACACCATCGCGCGCAAGGCGTCCAACACCTCGCTGTACTGACGGGAGGGCGGGCTATGAAACGAAAACTCGAAACGTCTGAGCTGATCTTTAAAATCATCAGCTACACCCTGCTTACCGTGTTCGCCCTGTGCTGTCTGTATCCCTTCGTGTACGCGGTGTCCGCCTCCATCAGCGGCCGGTCCGCCGTAGAGTACGGCTCCATCGTCCTGTTCCCCAAGGACGTGCAGTTCGAGGCCTTCGCCCGGATGTTTGGGGACAACATGTTCTGGAACGCCTACTCCAACACCCTGTTCCTCACCCTGTACGGCACGCTGTGGTCCATGCTCACCGCCATCCTGGGCGCCTACGCGCTGTCCAAGCGGAGGCTGCTGTTCCGGAAGTTCTTCAACTTCTTCCTGGTGTTCACCATGTGGTTCTCCGCAGGCATCGTGCCCCAGTACCTGAACTACCTGGACACCCGGAAGGTGTTCAACGACATCGGCATCATGGACGACAAGTGGCTGGTGGTCATCGCCATGGGCATGGCGGCCATGAACATCATCCTGCTGCGCAACGCCTTCGAGGGCGTGCCCTCCGAGATCGAGGAGGCCGCCATCGTGGACGGCGCCACCGAGTTCCAGGTGCTCAGCACGGTGTACATCCCCATGAGCAAGTCCACCATCGCCACCGTGGCCTTGTTCTTTGCCATCTCCCGCTGGAACGGCTACTTCTGGGCCCGGCAGATGATCTCCAATTCCAACGAGCACCCCCTCCAGGTGTTTATCCGGCTCCGGCTGGAGCAGTACACCGACCCGGAGGTGATCGCGGGCTGGAACGAGGCTTTCGCCTCCGATTCCGTCATCTACGCCCTCATCGTGTGCTCCATCGTGCCCATCCTCATCATCTATCCCTTTATCCAGAAATATTTCGCCAAGGGCGTGAACGTGGGCGGCGTGAAGGAGTAAGCCCCCGGTTTTGCCCGGTTTGTGTGTGAGTTCCCGGCTCCGCCGGTGAAGAAAACCAGACAATTAATAAGGAGGATCCCATGAAAAAGTTCAAATCTCTGGCAGCTATGCTTCTCGCGGTCGCTATGACCGCAACCCTGCTGGCCGGCTGCGGCGGCCCCAGCGTCGAAATCCAGCAGCCCAGCAATCCCCCCGCCCCGGCCAGCGACGCCCCTGACGCCCCCGCCAGCGACGCCCCCGAGGCCCCCAAGGGCCTGGAATTCGCCCCCGGCACCGAGCTGCGCATGGCCACCGGCTATAACAGCGCCAAGACCGGCCTGTTCTTCGACGCGGAGACTGCCGGCGACGGCGTCACCCTGGCCGACGGCAAGACCTACCACACCGGCGAGCTGAAGCCTACCTGGGTGGCCGTCCAGGACGAGCTGGGCATGGTCTTCAAGGATCAGTACCAGGGCCAGAGCGCCAGCAAGGAGTTCGATTACTGGAAAGAGCGCCTCAATGAAGTGGACATGGTCAGCGGCACCGCCACCAAACTCACCGAGAACGGCGAGGCCGGCAGCCTGGTGAACATCGCCGAGTATCTGGACCAGATGCCCAACTTCAAGGCCTATCTGGAGGCCAACCCCATCGTCCGCATGTCCATCACCGGCAACACCGACACCGGCGCCATCTACTTCAGCCCTTACTTTGACGGCGTGGACGACATCGAGCGTATGCCCCTGATGCGCACCGACTGGGTGGAGAAGCTGCTCAACGGCGAGGGCGAGTTTGCCGCTTCCGCCAGCAACAACACCGCCGCCCCCGTGTACCAGCCCTATATGCCCACCTCCGGCAAGGTGGACATCGACGTGGTCAAGGCCGACGGCTCCGGCGTGGAATCCGTCACCAAGGACTATGACGCCGCGGGCAACATCATCGACAAGATGAACGCCGCCGGCTCCATGAGCGGCGTGGACGCCGTGAATATGCTGCGCACCTACATCGACGAGGCCTACAACGGCTACTACGGCACCGACGGCGCCAACCTGTTCGTGGGCCAGAACGCCGCCTGGGACGCCGACGAGCTGGTGGCCCTGCTGCGCTGCGTGGTGGCCAACCCCCAGACCCTCAACGGCACCGACACCGTCCAGGGCCTGTTCTCCCGCGAGGACAACAACAATCAGCGCCGCGTTGATATGTTCCGCTTCGCCGGCACCCTGTTCGGCGTGCGCGGCCTGGAGTCCCGCCAGGACTACCTGTATGTGGACGCCGACAACCAGATGCGCGACGCCCGCCAGGACAAGGAGACCTATGAGGCCATGGAGCGGATGAACGCCATGGTCAAGGAGGGCCTGGTGTCCAAGGCCTTCATCGACGGCTCGGAGGAGAGCTCCAAGACCTATCTGGAGAACGACATGGGCTTCATGCACTACGACTACAACCAGACCCAGACTCTCATGAACGCCACCAAGCTCCAGGAGGGCGAGAAGTACATGGCAGCCATGGTCCCCGTGGCCCGCTGGTATGACGGCACCAATGACGACGGCGTGTATATGCGCTTTACCGAGTCCTGGCGCTCCGTCAAGACCGACGGCTGGGGCATCTCCAAAGCCGGCGTGGGCGACAACCAGGATAAGCTGAACGCCTGCCTGGCCCTCATCGACTTCGCCTACTCCGACAAGGGCCAGATTCTCATGAGCTACGGCCCCGACGCCTTCATCAAGTCCGGCGAGACCTTCAACTTCAACGGCAAGGAGATGCCCGTCATCGCCGATGCCACCCGGGAGGAACTTTGGGACAAGGCCGGCGGCAACTACACCAACTACGCCCGCTGGTACCTGGGCTCCACCCTGTCCTTCCTCAAGAGCCAGGCCTTCGAGTTCCAGTGCACCCATGACGTGGGCCGCGAGGGCGCGGGCTACATCTCCAACGCCATCGGCCTGGGCACCATCAAGCACCCCGAGCTGGGCATGGCCTCCAACCCCTGGTACACCATCGTGCCCACCGTCCTGCCCACCACCAAGGTTGAAAACGACACCATCGCCGGTTACACCGACCTGGCCGACCGGTTCAACCAGCAGAAGGACGGCGAAAACCTGTTGCTGAACATCATGGTCAACGGCTACACCGAAGCCGGCATCCAGGACGCCGCCAGCGCCGCCGACACCGTGACCAACACCTGGTCCGGCAAGCAGTACCTGGCCCTCAAGCAGGGCGCCTGGGAGCGGGACATGGCTTACTACGAGACCCTGAAGTAAGATTCCGGCCGACAAACTCATCTATGGACCTCCACCCCGGCCGGGCGCTCTCGCGCCCGACCGGGGGGAGGCGTGATTTCCCTGAGAGGAGGTCGTCATGTACAAAAAGCAAATGACCGCGCAGAGAATCGTCTGTATGGCGGCTGTCATCGTCAGCGCGATATTCTTCCTCTATACCCTCGGCATCATGACCGATCTGTATGACAGCCTCTACGACACCATGCGCAACCCCAACAACATATGGGATACGGACGTGAGCGGCTCCATCGTCTACTACAACATGCAGGACTTCAACCGCACCTTCCTGCTCTACAGCATCGGGCAGATCCTGCTGGCTTGCCTGCTGTTCCTCACCAGCACCCACAGCCGCAGGCGCTACTACATCGGCAACTATGTATCCACCGCCCTGTTCGTGGCGGGCGGCGTTTATAACGCCGTGTTCGCCCACAGCTACATTGAGATTTTCAAGGCCCAGTTCCTCCAGGTGGACTTCGCCGCGCTGAAGGAGCACGCCGAGATGTGGGGCACGCTGTACACCGAATCTACCTTCTGGTTCGACCTGCATTACCTGGTCTTTGGACTGGTTCTCCTGGTGTGCGTCCTTCTGATCGCCAACGCCGCGTGGAAGGTGCAGCTGATGAAGGACGAGCAAAAGCTGGTGGAAGAAGGAAGGAGGAGCGCGGGATGACAACCGAAGAACGCACCATCCAGCGGGACCGGATGCGCTTTATCAAAAACTCGCTCAGCTCCAACCTGGCCATCCTGGGCATCCTGTTCGACGTGTTCTACTTTGTGAGCCTGTACCAGTCCGACGTGGACACGTATTATTACAACTACCTCATCGGCATCTCCATCGTCTATAATCTGATCTTCATGCTGGCGGTGTTCCTGTCCTCCGAGGGCGTGAAGAACTACAAGAGGAATTACTCTTATCTGCTGGCCGCCGTCGGCATCGGGCAGATCGTGCGCATCTTCATCATCCCTATGCGGGCCCACGCCACCACCACTATTGTCAACGGCGAATCCGTGGTGGTCATGCAGGACGGGCAGTTTTTCTGGATGGTGGCCTGCCTGGCCGCCTCCGCGGCGTGCCTGGTCATATCCGCCGTGGTGAACTTCATCCGCTGCAACGAGCTGGAGGCGCACCTCAAGACCCTGGAAACCCAGGGCGTATAAGGAGGCGGGGACATGGCGACACTGAATTTGCAGCATATCGACAAGATATATGACAACAACGTGCAGGCGGTTTTTGACTTCAACCTGGACGTAAAGGACGGCGAGCTCATTGTACTGGTGGGCCCTTCCGGCTGCGGCAAGTCCACTACCCTGCGCATGGTGGCCGGCCTGGAGGATATCTCCGCGGGCAAGCTGCTGCTGGACGGCAGGGACATCACCGCCACCCCGGCAAAGGACCGGGACATGGCCATGGTGTTCCAGAGCTACGCCCTGTACGGCCATATGACCATCTATGAAAACATGGCATTCTCCCTGACCCTGCGCAAGGAGAACCCCAACGTCATCCACAAGAAGGTGCTGGCCGCCGCCGAAATCCTGGGCCTGACCAGCCAGCTGAACAAAAAGCCCGCCCAGCTCTCCGGCGGACAGCGCCAGCGGGTGGCCATGGGCCGCTCCATCGTGCGCAACCCCAAGGTGTTCCTGTTCGACGAGCCGCTGTCCAATCTGGACGCCAAGCTGCGCGGCGCCACCCGGCGGGAGATCCTGCTGCTGCACAAACGGCTGAAAGCCACCATGCTCTACGTCACCCACGACCAGACCGAGGCGCTGACCCTGGCCGACCGCATCGTGTGCATGTCCATGGGTCACGTCCAGCAGGTGGGCACGCCGCTGGAGCTGTACGATTCCCCCGCCAACATCTTCGTGGCCAGCTTCATCGGCCTGCCGCCCATGAACTTCTACGACGTGCGGGTGGACGGCGAACAGCTGGTGGGCGAGGGCTTCCAGGTGTCTTTGACGCCGGAGGAGCATCATACCCTGCGGGCCTACCACAACAAGGAGATCACCCTGGGCGTCCGCCCGGAGAACATCGTGGAGGGCGCGGACGTGCCAGTCAGCGTCACCTCCAACGAAAACCTGGGCATGAATACCTTGGTCCACGGCTACATCGGCGGCGCCAGGGGCGTCAGGATCTCCGCCAAGCTGAAGGGCTGGCGGGACTACAAGACGGGGGAATCCGCGTCCTTTACCTTCAACCGCAAGCATTTCTTCGACAAAGAGACCACCAACGCCATCCGGGGAGGTGAGGGATAATGGCAAAAAACAGGAACAATACGGGCCGGGTTGCGGAAGAAGTCCGGCATACGCTCAGCGTGTGGGCGTGGCTCAAGGAGCGCTGGCGCAAATTCCTGGTGTCCCTCAAGCGCCGGCCCCAGATGATCCCCCTGCTGGTCTTTGTGGCGGCCTTCGTGTTCTACTCCATGAACCTGATGCACATCTCGGACACCACCGCCCGCATCCAGGGCGCGGGGATGGGCCTGGCGGGCTTCGCCACCATGCTGTTCTCCATGCTGTCCTTCATGTGCTTCCTCAACGCCTTCCCCTACCGGAAGAAGCCCAACATTCCCATGGTGGCGCTGATGCTTGCCATGCTGGCCATCGTCATCTTCGCCGACGTGTACTACATCAACGCCATCCTCACCGCAGTGAACCGCCCGGAAAACCCCATCGTGGTCACGGAGGCCACCGCTTATATCGCTTACGCCGAGTGGTATCTGGAGATCCACATCGTTATCCTCATCGCCGGCATCGTGCTCACCGCGCTGCTGCCGGTGTACTCCAAGCTGCTGCGGAAGATCAAGACCTCCATCGACGTGGGGGATAACGGCAGCATGGAGGCCATCGATATCTCCGGCGAGGCGTAAGCCCGCCGGCCAGACAGGCACGGGACCCGGGAGGCCCGCCCTCCAGGCCCCCGGTCCGCCCAATTAGGAGGGGCCCATGAGCAAAAAACGGAAAAACCAGGCCCAGAAGCCTGAGGTCGAAAGGCAGACGGACTACTACCGGCTGAAAACCGACGCGGTAAACGACCTGGTCACCGCCAACGAGGAGAATTCCCCCGCCGTATCCCAGGAGGAGCTGCGCGCCTACCGCTCGGGCCCCAAGATGAAGGTGGCCGACTGGGTCAAAATACTGTTCATCAAGGGCTGGTTCGCGGGGGCGGTGTGCTACTTCTTCTTCTGGGGCCTGGGCGGCCTGCTGCCCAGCGTCTTGGACCAGCTGGCGGTCACCGGCCTGGCCCTGGGCGTAGTCACCGACCTGATGGCCAACCCGGTGCTGCGCTTCTTTGAAAAAAACGAAGGGGAAAACGCCCGGTGGATGATGGTCACGCGGAAAAGTTTTTCCGGGCTGTTCCTCAACGTCCTGTACGGCTACCTGGTGCTGTTCCTGGTGTACACCCTGTACAGCGCCGTCAACCTGGCCGCCGCCGCCCTCACCGGCGCGGCGGATCAGATCTTCCTTGGCGTGGAACCGGTCCTGTTCGGGGTGTTCTACCTGGGCTTCGACCTGTTGCTCATCCAGGCCAAGCACATGATCGCCCGCATCGTCCGCGACGCGGCAAAAAAACCGGCCCAGTGAGGTGTACGCCATGATTGACACGCTCTACTGCGGAAGCAGCTCCACCTGCTTCCAGTTGGAGGGGGATACCCCCTATTACGCCAAAAACAGCTATACCGTTTCAGTGGACGGGGAGGAACGCTTCCGAGGGGACGCCAATGTGTTTTCCCTCTTTGGCCTAACGCCTGGCACGCAGTATACCGTCGCCGTCCGCTTTGACGGATGCGAAACCGAGGCGTTGACCAGCATCACCACCCGCGCGGAGTCCTGCTGCGTCAATGTGAAGGACTTCGGCGCGGCGGGGGACGGCGTCCATGAGGACACCGCCGCTATCCAGGCCGCCATCAGCTTCCTGCCGGAAGACGGGCGGCTGTGGTTCCCGGCGGGGACCTATCTCACCCTTCCCCTGTGCCTGAAAAGCCGCATCACCCTGGAGCTGGACGAGGGGGCCACCATCCTGGGCTCCCCGGATCGGGCGCGCTACCCCATCCTCCCCAGCGTCACGACAGATCCGGTCACGGGGCGGGAAACCCTCCAGGCCGGCTTCGAGGGACAGGAGCAGGACTGCTACCAGTCCCTCATCCACGCCGCCTACGCCGGGGATATCTCCATTGTGGGCCAGGGAACCATCGATGGGAACGGCCAGAGCGGGGACTGGTGGAGGGATTTTAAGAGCTTCCCCGCCGCCCGCCCCCGGGTGATCTTCCTCAACCACACCGAGGGAGTCACCCTCCACGGGATCACGGTGAAAAACGGGCCCTCCTGGCATATCCACCCCTTCTATTCCCACAACTTCCTGATGCTGGACTGCTTCGTCACCGCCCCCAAGGACAGCCCCAACACCGACGGCATCGACCCGGAGGGCTGCGACGGGGTGGGCATCATCGGCTGCAAATTCTCCGTGGGGGACGACTGCATCGCCATCAAGTCGGGCAAGCTGGACATGGCGCTGAAGTACAAAACCCCCGCCGACCACCACACCATTCGCAACTGCCTGATGGAGTTCGGCCACGGGGCGGTCACCCTGGGCAGCGAACTGTCCGCGGGCATCCGCAATCTCAGCGTCACCCGCTGCCATTTTCACGCCACCGACCGGGGGCTGCGCATCAAAACCCGACGGGGCCGGGGCAAGGACAGCGTCATCGACAACGTGCTGTTTGACAACATCCGGATGGAAAACGTCCTCACCCCCATCGTCATCAACATGTGGTACAATTGCTGCGACCCGGACCGGTTTTCCGAATATGTCTGGCGCCGTGACCCCCTGCCCGTGGATGACCGGACGCCCCATCTCGGCTCCTTTGCCTTCCGCAACATGGAGTGCGCCGGGGCGGAGGTGGCCGCCTGCTACATCGACGGTCTGCCGGAGAGCCCCATCGGCCGGGTGGAGCTGGAAAATATCACCGTGTCCTTCGCGGACGGCGCCAGACCCGGTATGCCCTCCATGAAAAACCAGAACCAAGAGCAGTGCCGCCTGGGGCTGTACCTGGACAACGTGGAAAAGGTGCTGGTCAAGGGCGTCAAGCTCACCGGCGTGGAAGGGGAGCCCCTGATCGCCATCCACTGCGGCGACGTTGTGACCCAGGACTTCGAGGGATCATAAATGGATTACAAAAAAATCGATGAATACGTGCTCCAGCTGGTGGAGCGCTCCACCCCGGAGCGCACGGCGTGGAATATGGAAAAAATCCGGGAAGGCAAGCCCGCCTCCTGGAACTATATCGACGGGTGCATGCTCACCGCCCTGATGGAGATGGAGCGCATCACCGGGGACGGACGCTACTCCCGGTTTGTCCGGGCCTGCGCGGATCACTTCGTGGAGGAGGACGGCTCCATCCGCACCTTCAAACCCGAGGCCCACAACCTGGACGACATCAACGAGGGCCGGGTGCTGTTTGACCTCTATGCGCGCACCGGGGAGGAAAAATACCGCAGGGCTGCGGACTTCCTTCGGCGGCAGCTGGACGAGCAGCCCCGCACCCCGGAGGGCAGCTTCTGGCACAAGGCCATCTACCCCAACCAGGTGTGGCTGGACGGCATCTACATGGCCCAGCCCTTCTACGCCCTCCACGAGAAGCACTTCGGCAAGGGGGACTTCTCCGACACCGTGAGCCAGATCGAGACGGTGCGCGCCAGAATGTTCTCGAAGGAAACGGGGCTGTATTACCACGGCTATGACGCCTCCAAAACCGCCTTCTGGGCCGACCCGGATACCGGCTGCTCGAAAAACTTCTGGCTGCGGTCCCTGGGCTGGTTCGCGGTGGCGCTGGCCGACCTGTTGGACATCCTGCCGGAGGGCGGCGGCCGGGACAGCCTGCGGACCATCTTCGCCGCGCTGATGGCCTCCGCCGCCCGGTACGCCGACCCGGACACCGGATTGTACTGGCAGGTGCCCGACCAGGGCGGCCGGGAGGGCAACTACCTGGAGACCAGCGGCAGCGCCATGCTGGCCTACGCCATGCTGAAGGGCGCGCGGCTGGGCGTCCTGGACAAAAGCTATGCCGCCAAAGGCCGGAAGACCTTTGACGGCATCGTGGAAAAATACCTTGCCTTTACGCAGGACGGCCTGGACCTGGGCGGCATCTGCCTGGTGGCCGGGCTGGGCCCGGAGGACAACCGCCGCCGGGACGGCTCCTATGAATACTACATTTCCGAGCCCGTGGTGCGCAACGACGCCAAGGGCGTGGCCCCCTTCGTGCTGGCCTATACGGAAATCAAGCGGCTCACACCATGATCTTCCCATCCCCCTGGCCGGGGAAGCCCGGCATATTCTCCCCAGGGGTATAACTGCGGGGGGACACGCCGTACTTTTTCTTGAACAGGCGGGAGAAATACAGCGGGTCGCCAAACCCGCACAGCCGGGCCGTCTCTGAGATGTTCCCCTTCCCCAGATAGGTGGACAGGGTGCTGGCCGCATTTTCCAGCCTCCGGTCCGTCAGGTATTGCAGCGGTGTCAAGCCCGTCTCCTTTTTAAACATCTTTTTCAGGTATTCCGTGTTGAAGGGGAGGGAGTTCAGATAGGCGTTCAGGTCGTACGTGCAGTCCGGATAGTGCTGGAGGATGTTGTCCTCAATCTGCCGGACGACCTCGCTGTGCCGCCGCCCGGGCTGGCACAGCGCCAGGTGGGACACGATGAGCTGCCCGTACAGGGGCAGCAGCGCCCGCCCGCCGGACGCCTCCGAGTAGTAATAGAACGCCGCCTTGAACGCGTCCAGCAGGAATCCGTTGGAATCGGCGCGGACGATCATGGGCTCCGTGTGGGACAGGGCCGCGTCCGCCAGGTTGATGTGGATATTGGTGAACCCGCCCTCGCTGACGTTGGAGTGGGGCACCATGGGCGGGATAATGGCCACGTCGTTCACGCCGTAGCCCAGCCGCCGGTCCTCAAAGACCATCTCGCCGTCCCCGCCGGTGCAGTAGATCAGCTCCCAACCTTTGTGGAGGTGCTGGGACACCGTCCAGGTCAGCGCGTGCTTGCCGGCATAGATGATATGGTTCATGACCCATTGCTCCTTCCTGTTTGTCGGGTTTTCGGGGCTTTTAGTATATCACATCCGGCCGGTCCTGTCCATATGGGACGGGCCCGCGGCGCGGGCCGCAATTCATGTGTAAGGAGGCAACAAGCATGCCCTATTTGACACTGAAAGACATCAACAAAATATACCCCAACGGCTACCACGCGGTCCACAACTTCAACCTGGAGATCGACAAAGGGGAGTTTATCGTCTTTGTCGGCCCCTCCGGCTGCGGCAAGTCCACCACGCTGCGGATGATCGCGGGGCTGGAGGACATCTCCAACGGCGAGTTCCTCATCAGCGGCAAGCGCGCCAACGAGCTGGGCCCCCGGGAACGGGAGGTTGCCATGGTGTTCCAAAGCTACGCCCTCTACCCCCAGATGACCGTGTTTGACAACATTGCCTTCGGCCTCACCCTCCAGGGCGTGGACGAGGAGGTCATTGAGGAAAAGGTAAAGAACACCGCCCGCATCCTGGGCCTGACGGATTATCTGGACCGGCTGCCCCGGGCTCTGTCCGGCGGCCAGCGCCAGCGCGTGGCCATCGGGCGCGCCATTATCCGCAAGGTGGGCGTGTTCCTCATGGACGAGCCGCTCAGCAACCTGGACGCCAAGCAGCGCGTCACCATGCGCTCCGAGATCGCCCAGATCCACCGGGAGACCGGGGCCACCACCATCTACGTTACCCACGACCAGACCGAGGCCATGACCCTGGCCGACCGCATTGTGGTGATGAAGGACGGCTACGTGCAGCAGACCGGCACCCCCTATGACCTCTATCACAATCCAGTGAACGTGTTTGTGGCGGGTTTCATCGGCGAGCCGCCCATGAACTTCATCCGCGCCGTGGTGAAGGACGGCAAAATTCCCTTCGGCTCCAACACGCTGGACGTGACGGCCCGGCTGGGGGACAAGGCCGGGCAGTACGAGGACCGGGAGATTGTATTCGGCTTCCGCCCCGAGGCCATCCAGCTGGGCGGGACGGACAATGCCTACCACGTGCGGGCCCAGGTAGAACTCACCGAAATGCTGGGCGACAACACCAACGTCTATATCACCGCCGGGGAGGACAAGGCCATCCTGAAGGTAGATCCCCACGACACCCCGGAGATCGACAGCACCATTACCTTCTCCATCCCGTACGGGGATGTATACCTCTTTGACGGGGAGACGGAAAGCGTCATCGAAAAGGCCCCGGAAAAGGTCACAAGATAAGGGGGACGCCATGGATATCCGTTACTCAGCCAGTCCCAGCGACGTCAAGCGCTATACCACTCAGGAGCTCCGGGACGAGTTCCTCATCCAGAATCTCTATGTGCCCGATACGGTTCAGGCCACCTACTCCCACGTGGACCGCATGGTGGTCATGGGCATCATGCCCGTCGGCGGGCCCGTCCCCATTGACAAAGGGATCGACGTATGGCATAATTTCGGCACCCAATATTTTCTGGAGCGCCGGGAGGCCGGCGTGTTCAACCTGGGGGGCAGGGGCTTCGTCCTGGTGGACGGGGAGCGCTACGACCTGGGCTATGAGGACTGCCTCTACATCTCCAAGGGCGCCAGGGAGGTGTCTTTCGGCAGCGTGGACGGGGCCGAACCGGCCAGGTTCTACCTGGCGTCCACTCCCGCCCATAAGGCGTGCAAAACCACCCTGCTCACCATGGAACGGGCCAACCACCGCCCCTGCGGGGAGGCGGCGCTGTCCAACCAGCGGGTGATCAACCAGTTCATCCATCCCGACGTACTGGAAACCTGCCAGCTGTCCATGGGCCTCACCCAGCTCTCCCCCGGCAGCGTGTGGAACACCATGCCCAGCCACACCCACGAGCGGCGCATGGAGGTCTACACCTACTTCGAGATCCCGGAGGACCAGGCGGTCATCCACCTGATGGGCCAGCCGGAGGAAACCCGGCACCTGGTGCTGAAGAATTTTGACGCGGTAATCTCCCCCTCCTGGTCCATCCACAGCGGCTGCGGCACATCAAATTACACCTTTATTTGGGCCATGGGCGGGGAAAACCAGGCGTTCGACGACATGGACAACCTGAACCCCAGCGATTTAAAATGAGAGGAGAAATCAGCGGTATGAATCAATTCAGCTTAAAGGGCAAAGTGGCGCTTGTCACCGGCGCGTCCTACGGCATCGGCTTCGCCATCGCCA
>CAJULZ010000011.1 GCA_910587205.1 uncultured Oscillospiraceae bacterium | reverse complement strand
CGCGGAACGTTGTAATGCTGATTTCACGGCCCACAAATAGATTGCACATCATAAAGTCAAGAAAAGCCTTTTCCACTCCATAATGCCGATACTGCGGATGTACAGCCAGAAAGTCGATGCTCCCGGTCTGGTAGGAAAACGCGGCGGCTCCAATAATAGTAGGGCCATCCCGCATAATAAGGGCTTGCCTCCGTCGGATATATCGCTTGACCTGCTCCAGATGGGAGCTTTCGTCAAGGCAGGGGAACCTGTCAACGACAAGGGTGATAAAGCTCATCCAGTCGGGAATATCCGCCAGCGTAGCATAAGAAATTTCCTGCATAATCGTATCAGGAGCAGTTGGATTTTTATTCAATGCAAACTCCAGTTGTAGAGGATAAAAGCCCTCATTTTTCCGATACTCCAGCGGCGTCCGCTTATACATGGATTTAAAGACAGCGGTAAAAGCCTGCTGGCTTTCATAGCCGGCGATCAGGGCAATTTCAATAATCGGCTTTTTCGAAAACACCAGCAGCTTTGCCGCCTCGGTAAGCCGCCGGCGCTGGATATAGCCGTGGAGCGTTATCCCCACCGTGTCGGTGAACATCCGGTGCAGATGATATTTGGAATAGCAAACTGCGTTTGCGACAGTGGCCAAATCCAGCTTTTCATTGAGATGGTTTTCCACGTAAGAGATCACCGCCGCTGCGTTCTCAACCCTATGTCCCTCCATAGTCCCCCTCCTTTCCCGCCGATTGTACCAAAACAGTTTAGGCCGCTCTTCATGATTCTTGCGGACTTTCCGCACATAGTCTTCTCCCCCGGCGTCGATCCCCCTTGGGACTTCTGCTGGCAAAAAAGAGCCTACGCGCTGCCCGGCCTGCCATATGGGATTAGCCGGAACCCCTCAGATACGGCAGCAAAGGCAGGACGGGATGATCCGCCCTGCCTTTTGGGTGTTATCGATTATCCGGGAGGTTCCCAAACCTCCGCCCCTTAAATCAGCTTCCAAATGGCTTTGGCAACGCCGTCCCGGTCATTGGTGTCCGTCACCATGCGGGCCGTCCCCTTTACCTCCTCGGAGGCATTCCCCATGGCCACCGGACAGCCCACCGCCCGAAGCATGGCCAAGTCGTTGTCGCTGTCTCCCACGGCGGCGATCTCCGACGTGGCCACGCCCCATTCCTCCGCCAGCAGGCACAGAGCCCTTCCCTTGTCCACGCCGCCGGCCACCACCTCGAAGTTATCCGCCCCCGAGCTGGTCAGCGCCAGCCCGGGCAGCGCCCCCAGCCGCCCCAGCAGGGGCGGGAATCCCTCCGGCGCGCCTTCGGCGTGGATTTTGGTGAGGGGCTGGCAGTGGGCCTCCAGCCACGCGGACAGATCCTCCGCCACCACCGTGGTATCCAAGTAAGCGGGGTAGGGGTAACTGGCGTGGAACACCGCGCTGGAGTAAGGGTCCAGCAGGTTCACCTCCCCGGCGAACACCATGCAGGCCAGCCCCTGCCCCCGCAGGATGTCCAGCACCTTTTCCGCCGTGTCCGCCGGGATGTCCCACCGGCGGATATGGCGGCCGTCCCTCATATCCGCGATGGCCGCACCCCCCAGCACCACCGCCCGGCTGTCACACCCGGCCAGCCCGCTGAGCCACACCGCCTCCGGCGCGCTGCGGCCGGTGGACAGCACCACCCGGACGCCCTTCTCCCGGGCCGCGCGGATCGCCCTCACCGTCTCCTCCGACAACGTCCCCTGGGACGTGAGCAGCGTCCCATCCACATCCAGCGCGATCATACGGATCATATTTCAGCCCTCCTGCCCTTTTTGCCCAGTATACCCCATTCCAGCACCGTTGGCAAGGGGCGCGGCCTGCCTTGACGTCGACGCGGGAGAAATGTTATAATTTATATATTGCAAGATATGGGGAAGGACTGATTAAATCGACAAGAGCGATTCACGAGAGATTTTTTGCCACAGTGAGGCGGGATTTCACAGGAATCATTGTATTTATTTCAAGAAATCGCAGCGAAGTTGTGGCGAAAAATATCCGCGAAGCGCCGCAGGCGCATTTGATTAGTGCTTCCATCGGAAAGGAGCGGTGGATGTGGACAGCACTTGCGGCGGCGCGGCCCCATATGGCGGGCTGGACTTCCTGGAGGTGTGCCAGCACCTCTACGACGGCATTCATATCACCGACGGCGAGGGGCGCATCCTCTTTATCAACAGCGCCTATACCCGCACCACCGGCATCCGTCCGGATCAGGTATTGGGCCGGACTGTGGCGGAGATCGAAGGGCTGCTGTATAAGGGCTCGGTCACGGAGCAGGTGCTCCGCACGAGGCAGCGGGTCAACTCGGTGGCCACCATCCTGGAATTGGGTAAGGAGGTGCTGGTCACCGGCACCCCGGTTTTCGCCCCGGATGGGGAGATCAAACTGGTAGTCACCAACACCCGGGACTTCCCCGAACTGAAGCGGCTGGAAAGTCAGCTCCATGACCTCACAGTGGAACGGAAGAAAGCCGACCAGGAATTGGCGTTCCTCCGCCGCCAACAGGCAGGGGGCCGCCCCTTGGTCTACCGCAGCGAGGCCATGGAATCGGTGATGGAGCTGGTGCGCACAGTGGCCCAGACCGACGTCACCGTGCTCATCACCGGCGAGTCCGGCACCGGCAAGGAGCTGATCGCCAATGAGCTGTACCAGAACAGCGCCCGCCGCGGCAGGCCCTTCATTAAGGTCAACTGCGCCGCTATCCCCGCGGAACTGCTGGAGTCGGAGCTGTTCGGCTATGAGGAGGGCGCTTTCACCGGGGCCCGGCGCTCGGGCAGGGCGGGCATGTTCGAGCTGGCCGACACCGGTGTAATCCTCCTGGACGAGATTGGCGACATGCCCCTCCCCCTCCAAACCAAGCTGCTGCGCGTCCTCCAGCAACGGGAGCTGATGCGGGTGGGCGCCACCCGCCCCATCAAGCTGGACCTGCGGGTGGTGGCCGCCACCAACAAGGATCTGCGGGAGGAAGTGCGCCAGGGCCGGTTCCGGGAAGACCTCTACTACCGCCTCAACGTAGTGCCCATCGATCTCAAACCCCTGCGGGAACGGCGGGCGGACATCCCGCCCCTGGCCGAGGAATTCTGCCAGCGCTTTTGCAAAAAATACGGCCGGGCCATGCGCGTCAACGCCGAGGGCATCCAGCTGCTCATGGAATACCCCTGGCCGGGGAATATCCGGGAGCTGGAGAATCTCATTGAGCGCATCGTAGTCACCAACGCCTCCGCCAGCACCATCACCCGCAGCCACGTGCTGGCCGCCCTCAGCTCCAACGGCAGCTTCCACAGCGCCGGCCTCGCCCCCGGCACCCTAAAGCAGCAGGTGGCCGCCTACGAACGGGAAATCGTCCGCCATGCAGTAGAACGGGAAGGTTCCATCCGCCGGGCCGCCAAAGCTCTGGGAGTGGACCACTCTACCCTGGTAAAAAAATTCCGGCAGTACGGGCTGGAAGATGGCCCCGCTTCCGGTGAATAATTTCACCTTTCAGGTGAAATTATTCACCGCTTACCAAAAAGTTATTACCCTTGCCCGTTTATCCGGATTTTGCCCTTCCCCTCCCTGTTTTTCCCCCGTTCACATAAAGTTCACAAAAATTTCATATTGACTCCAAGGAAAGCCGGGCGGTGAAAAAATTCACCGCCCGGCTTTCCTTGGCCGGCGCTCCCGGGAAAGAGTGAAACTTTTTCTCCCTTGCGCCCCAAAGGTTTCCGGCTTTTTCCCGGCCTGTCCCTCAGATTGGCACAACTATTGCGTTGTATTATGGGCAGACAGGGCAATCTGCCCACACATGGAAAGGACGAGGTGTTTTGCAATGACCAAGACCATCATCACCGTGGCCACCACCGGCGCGTGGCCCAAAAAGGAGAACAACCCCAACGTGCCCATGACTCCCGCTGAGATCAGCGAGGACGTCTACGCCTGCTGGAAGGCCGGCGCGGCCGTAGCCCACCTGCACATGCGGGACGACCAGGGCAACGGCACCATGAGCGCCGCCAAGTTCCGTGAGACCGTGGAGCTTCTTCGTAAAAACCATCCCGATTGCGACATCATCCTCAACCTCACCACCTCCGGCGACCTGAACGCTACTGACGAGACCCGCCAGATCCACCTCAAGGAGCTGCGCCCCGAGATGGGTTCCTTTGACTGCGGCTCCATGAACTGGCTGCACACCAGCCTGTTCCTCAACCCCCCCAAGTTCCTGGAGCAGCTGGGCGCCAACATGCAAGAGTGGGGCGTGAAGCCCGAGATCGAGGCTTTTGACCCTGGCATGATCGCCAACGCCGCCTACTATCTGAAAAAGGGCGTGCTGAAGGCCCCCCTCCACTTCCAGTTCTGCATGGGCTGCGCCAACGGCATCCCCGGCAGCATGAAGAACCTGGTGTTCATGAAGGAAACCATGGATCAGCTGTGCCCCGGCTCCACCTGGAGCTGCTTCGGCGTGGGCCACTCCGCCATGGAGATGCTCTACGGCTCCATCGCCCTGGGCGGCCACGTCCGCGTGGGCATGGAGGATAACGTGATGTACGCCAAGGGCCAGCTGGCCGACTGCAACGCTCAGTTCGTGGAGCGCGCCGTCCGCGTCAGCCGCGAGTTTGGCCGCGAGATCGCCACCCCCGACGAGGCCCGCGAGATCCTGGGTCTGAAGAAATGAGCTGGGGTTCCGGCTTTTTCTACTACCACTGTCCAAGCTGCGGGAAGAAGTTCAAATACGCCGTAGAGGACATACCCGATTTCGGCGACCAGTTCGGCGCCTGTCCGGGCTGCGGCGCCGCCGGGGTGTACGAGCAGGACGGCCCCCGCATCCCCCAGGACCTGGATTATTTCGAGGTAGAACGCTGACCAAACTACACCGCGGGTAGTCCCCGCGGACTGAAAGGAGCTCTAACCATGGATATCAAAAATATCCTGATCTGCGGCGGCGGCATGATGGGCAAGAACATCGCCTTTGTGTTCGCCTCCAACCCTGAGTACAAAATCGGCGTGTACGACCTGTATGAGACCGATGTGTACGCCGGCATCCGCACCAACACCAAGCAGCTGGTGGATCACGGCGTGATGACCGAAGCGGATGTGGAGGAGCGGCTGAGCCGGATCACCTTCTCCACCGACATGGACAGCGACATCGTCACCAGCGCCGACCTGGTCATTGAGGCCGTGTTCGAGGACATGAACATCAAGCGCGAGACCTTCGCCAAGCTGGAGGAGCGCTGCCGCCCCGACACCATCTTCTGCACCAACTCCTCCGTCATGAGCCCCTCCGAGATCAGCCGCGACCTGAAGCACCGGGAGCGCTTTGTGGGTACCCACTTCTGGAACCCCGGCCATCTGATCCCCCTCGTGGAGGTGGTCAAGTCCGACGCCTCCAGCGATGAGGTGGCCCAGACCGTGATGGATGTGCTGGCCAGCGTGGGCAAGGAACCGGTGCTGTGCAAGAAGGACGTCCCCGGCTTCATCGCCAACCGGATGCAGCACGCCCTTTGGCGTGAGGCCATCTCTATTGTGGAGCGTGGCATCGCCGATCCTGAGACGGTGGACAAGGCCGTGCGGTACGCCTTCGGCCTGCGCCTGCCCCAGCTGGGCCCCATCACCAACTCCGACATGGTGGGCACGCAACTGACCTACAACATCCACGACTACATCCTCAAGGACCTGGAGGATTCCCATGAACCCTCCCCCCTGCTCAAGCAGATGCTGGATGAGGGCAAGCTGGGCTTCAAGTCCGGCGAGGGCTTTATGAAGTGGACTCCCGAGCAGATCGCCAAGGAGAACGCCGACCTGAACGAATACCTGATCCGGATGCTGTACGGCAAGTAAACCCAGCAGATCGTAAATCAAATGAAGGACGCGTTTTCGCGTCCTTCCGGGGGCACTGTGCCCCCGGACCACGGGGCGGGCAGACCGCCCCAGGGTTATTTGAAAATAAAAGAGAGGAAGCGAGAATCCATGTCAAAGTCCGAAACCAAGTCCCAGGGCACCCTCCTGTGGCGCATCAGCAAGAAGTTTAACTTCGCCGCTGAGAAGATCATTCCCGAGTCCTTTGTGTTCTGCGTCATCCTAATGCTGGTGGTCTTTGTCTTCTCCCTGTTCTGCGGCAAGGGCCCCCTGGAGCTGCTGATGGCCTGGTGGGACGGCCTGAGCAGCCAGTTCACCCTGGCCTTCCAGATGGGCCTGATGGTCATTGTGTGCGCCACCTGCGCCCGCAGCCCCCAGGTCGCCAAGCTGCTCAGCGCCCTGGCCAAACTGGTAAACAGCCGCACCGCCGCCCTGATCGTGCTGATGGTGTTCGGCTATGTCACCTCCATGCTGAACTGGGCGTTTTGCACCATCGTCACCCCCATCCTGGCCATGCACCTGGCCAAGCGCATCAAGGGCCTGCACTTCCCCATGATGGTGGCCGGCGGCTACTCCTGCATGATCCTGGGCCAGTGCCTTGGCCCTTCCGCCACCCTGTACTCCAACCTGGCCACTGAGGGCAGCTCCTACGCCCAGATCGTGGGCCAGACCATGAGCGTGGCCGACACCTGCTACAACCCTATGAACATCGTGCTGTTCACCATCCTGGCCGTGGTGTTCATCCTGCTGGTGCTGTTCACCCGGCCCGGCCCCGATGAGCTGGTGGAGCTGGGCGACATCGCCACCGAGGCCGATGTGGAGCCCGAGTCCTACAAGGTCACTGAGAAGCCCACTACCGCCGCCGAGCATATGAACACCTTCATGCCCTTCATGTGGATCACCGGCGCGTTCATCTTCATCTACATCATCTACTCCGTGGCCACCAAGGGCCTGCTGGGCGCTCTGAACATGAACCTGGTCATCTTCATGTTCGTTGGCATCAACTGCTTCCTGTTCCCCCAGCCCCGCCAGTGGATCGAGGCCCACAAGAACAGCATGCACCTGGCCACCGACGTCATGCTCCAGTTCCCGTTCTACGGTGCCATCATGGGCATGATGTACGTGGAGAACGGCCTGGGTGCGGTGCTCATCAACGGCATGGTGTCCATTGCCAACGCCCAGACTCTGCCCATCTGGTCCTTCCTGTCCGCCTGCATGGTGAATCTGTTCGTCCCCTCCCAGGGCGGCCAGTTCACCGTCCAGGGTCCGCTCATCGTGGCGGCGGCCAACCAGATCGAGGGCGCCAACCTGGTCAACTGCCTGAACGCCTTCGTCTACGGCGACGAGTGCACCAACCTGCTCCAGCCGCTGTACGTCATCCCCGCCCTGTCAGTGGTTGGCATGAAGCTGAAGGATGTGTGGGGCTTCATGGCCTTCATCTGTGTGTTCTGGCTGGTCATTGTGTGCCTGGGCCTGTACTTCATCCCCATGTTCATCTGACCCCCGCCTAACCCTCATTTCATTCATTTCCGGCAGGGACCGTATCTCAACAATCGTTTTACCTGCCTTGGGGGGAGGGGCCCGGCCCCTCCCCCCCGCTATTGATAGAAAGGACGGCAGCCATGAAAAATGTGGAGCAGGCCCAGGTCACCCACATCTACTGCGAAAACTACATTGAGGTCGCCATTTTGGAGAACGGCGAACCCGGCCCGCGCCGCTGTGTGGCGGAGGACTTTGAGAACTCCAAACGGGGCGACCTGGTGGAGGTCAAGCCCGCCAAGCCCTGGAACGAACCCATCGCCAAATACGCCTACGCCATCCCCGTGGCGCTGTTCCTGCTGGGGCTGGTCATCGGCGGCCGGCTGGCTCTGCCTGAGCGGCTGCTGGCCTCCGCGCTGCTGGGGCTACTGGGGTTCTGCGTAGCCTGGCTGATGAACCGCCGCGCCCGCCTGCGCCGCCGCCTGGAATACCAGGTGGTACGCGTCACCAAGCGGGCGGATAGTTTAAGGGACCCGTCCGCCTGAACACAAAAAAATGCCCGGGAGTCTGGCCTCCCGGGCATTTTTCTGTGCTCAGCGCTTGATGTCGTAGTTCATGTTCATCAGGTTCCGGATGGACTCCACGTCATCGGTGATATTTCCATCGCCGTGGATGGTGTGCTTGATCACGCTGCTGGCCACGGCGAAATTCACCATATCCATGGGCTTGTACTCGTGCATCATAGCGTAAATCAGGCCGCTGGCAAAGGCGTCGCCGCCTCCCACCCGGTCCAGGATATTGAAGGTGAACCGCTTGCTCTCAAAGGTGTGGCCCGAATGCCACATGAAAGCCATCAGACTGTTTTCGCTGCCGCTGTGGGCAAAGCGGACGTGGCGGGCAATGCACTTCAAATTGGGATAGCGCTCCACAAAGCGCTGGAATATCTCGTCCTGCTGCTCATAGCTGGGCTGGAGAGGCACGCCGTCCTTCCAGTCGCCCTTGGAATGGTCGTCCTCGTCTTTCCACAAATGATAGGGCTCAATGCCCAGCAGCACGTCCACATAGGGCAGGCACTGGGTGCAGAAGTCCCGCGCCTGTTCCCAGCTCCAAAGCTGGCTGCGGAAGTTCCCGTCAAAGCTGACGGTCATCCCCTTCTCCCGCGCGGTGCGCAGGCAGTCCAGGATCAGCTGGGCACAGCTGGGGGACAGGGCCGGGGTAATTCCGCTGAGGTGGAGCCAATCAAACCCATCCAGCAGCGCCCCCAAATCCACCCGGCTGAAATCGTACTCGGTAATAGCGGAGTGTTTCCGGTCATAGGTCACTTTGCTGGGACGGATGCCGTAGCCCGTCTCCAGGTAATAGGTCCCCAGGCGGTGGGTGGGCGTCTCCACCGGCGTAGACAGGATGACGGGGGTGCAGTGCACGTCGTTGGAGCGCAGCGCCCGGACGGCGCTTTTCCCCAGGCTGTTGGCCGGCACCACGCTGAAAAAGGTGCTGTCCACGCCCAGGTTCGCCAGGGCCAGGGCAATGTTGGCCTCGCTGCCGCCGTAGCTGGCCTCAAAACTATTGCTCATCCGAATTTTGCCGTAATTAGGCGGCGTCAGGCGGAGCATAATCTCGCCGATGGTGATGAATTTTTGGGAGTTTTCCCCCCGGAGCAGTGGGTTGGAATGTACCATAATCCGTGCCTCCTCCATTGATCCGCGGCCCCGCCTTGCCGCGGGGCGCGGCTTTTGATACGTCCGGCAGCGCCGGGTCAAGATCTTGCAACATGCAAGATCTTGACTGCCGGGCCCCCTTGCGCCGTTTTCCGACAGCCCTATTTTACCAGTCTACGGGCCATTTGTCACGGCTTTTGCGGGGGAATTCTGAAATATTCCACCCTCAGTCCCTTTGTCCCGCACACACCGTCCGGACCACCCGCAAAAGCAGCCCTACGCCCCCAGCCCGGTAGCCGCTGGCACTGTACAGCGCCTGGCCCGCGCCATCGCCCACCACCGCCAGGGGCGGGCAGTCCGGATCCCGTCCCAAGTGCCGGGCTGCCGCCTCCAAATCATAAGCCCAGTCATCCAAAAGCACCTGTACGCCCTCCAGTCCCCGCAGGGCTTTTGCCAAAGTTGGCTGGGTCAGGCTGTCCCGGCCCCGCAGGAGGAACAGCACCCGCGCGGGCAGCGCCCCCACCTCATCCACCCGGGCCAGCAGCTCATTGAGCACATGCTCAGTGGGCTCGCCGCCCTCCTCCAGCCAGAGGGCCAGCACGGGTCCACCCCCCATGCGAAACAGGTCGGGGATTTCCCGCCCGTCCAGCGTCCTCGCGCCCAGGCTGGGCAGCTCCTGCCGGGTGAGCAGGTCGCCCAGCGCCCAGGGCCGCAGCCGCAGGGGGACTGTCCGCACCTCCCCCGTCCGCAACTCCACCTCCCGGCGGGATGCCAGCTGCCCCCCGCCGGGCAGCCTCACCGACGTAACCAGCCGGTACCGTCCGGCGGGCAGATCCAGTACCAACACACTGTCCTGCCGGTCCCCCTCCGGGGCCAGCAGTCCCCACCCTGCCCCCGTCCAGCGGGAAATGCTCCATTCATGGCCGCAACGGGGCGTCTCCCCATCAGGGCAGGTTACGCGGAGCTCACCCGGTTCCTCCGGGAACAGGGGACAAAACCTACCGTCCACCCAGTATTCCGGCGCGCCGTCCAGACTCCTCAGCCGAGCCGGGACACCCAGCGCCCGCAATGCAGCGGTAAACAGCACATCTTTGCTCCTCCTGTCGCATTTCCCGGCCTCCAGCGCCGCCCCCGGCGGCCAGTACAGACCGCCGTAGGCCGGGGGGCAGGTCTTCAGCTCCCTGTCGATCCGCTGCCGGAGCTCCTCCGGGCTGCCAGCCCAGCCGTCCAACCACTCCAGCACCCTGCCCCGCCAAGGGGTAAGCGGCTCCATCGCCATCCGGGGGCAGGCAGCATAGTTCCAATAGACCTCCTCCGGCACACCCTCCCGCCGGGGCGGAAGGCAGGCAAAATGCTCCTCCAGAACTTCCGCGGCCACGTCCCGCAGATCCTTGTCCGACAGGGTGCGTACCAGCCGCTCCCGGCGTTCTCCGTCCTCTCCCCGCAGGAAGGCCAGCAGTTCGCCGCAGTTTCCCCGGGCAGCCCGGAGCAGATCAGCCCATCCCTCCCGCCCAGGCTGGAAAAAGCTGTCCAGCCGCGCCTTGCGCCGCGCCTCCCCCTGCCGCAAGATGTCCGCACGCAGGGCTTTAAGCGGCGCTCTGAGCGCCGGCGGGGCAGGACCGCTGCCTTCAGGCGCCTGGAAATCGAAGTCTATCCAGGGGGTATCCCCCGCCGGGGGCAGTCCCAGATAGAACGTCCCCCCATCCTCCCCACACGCCCCTTCTGCGGTGAGGGCTCCCAAGCGCGCCAGCACGTGGAGACTCCCCTTCCCCAGCGCTGCCCGGGCTATCCCCCGCCCGTCCGCGGTGAGGACGGCGACGGTATGGTAAGACGCCTCGTTCAAGATTTGCAGGTGGAACTCGGTTCCCGCGGCGGGCTGCCCGTCCACCAGCGCCCGGAAGGTGCGCACCCTTGTGTCCGCGTACCGGGCGGTCTGGTTCAGCCATGTCACGCCGTCCCACCGCCCCAGCGCCTCCTCCCCGAGAGCGAAGCCGCCCCGCCCGAACACCCGGCTGTACGCCAGTACCGTCCGGGAGGCGGCGGTGGTGAACCAGCCCCGGTCCAGCACCGGTTCCGGCTCGCAGGCCCCCAAGTAGCGCCACACGCCGCCGCACAGCGCTTCCACCCAGGCATGGTTGTCGTCGCAGTGGGACCAGCGGGGGGCGTATATCTGCCGGGCCGGTATGCCTACACTTCGCAGGGCAGACACCAGGAACGCCGATTCTTCCCCGCACCGCCCGCTGCCACAGCGGTAGACCGTGAGGGGGGACGCGGTGCGTTCGTCCTGGGCTTGGTAGGACGCATGCTCGTGGCACCAGCGGTTCACCTCCAGCACCCGGTCCTCCATAGTGGGCAGATCTCTCACCCGGGGCCACAGGACGCGGTAAAAGAGCTCCCGGTGGAAGGACAAGTCCTCGTCGTTCACCCGGGGGGCCAGCACATAATGGGTAAACTCGGCGCTGCCCAGGCGCGGGCACCAGGGGACGGTCTCCTCCAAAAACAGGGCGTGCTCGGCAAAACGGAGGAACAGCTCCGCGGGATAGCAGTCCAAATCACTCTCCGGCAGGCTGTCCCGCAAGGTGCGCATGGCCCACAGGCGCTTCCCTTCCAGTCCGGACAGCAGTCCGTCCCAGCCCTGCGCACACCGCATACCGATCCCTCCTATCCCAATCCGTTCCACCTTTTTTATTTATTATACCGCTCCGGGCCATCTCCTGGCAACCCTCCCTTGACAGTTCTCCCGCGAAAATATTATAATATAGTCAGCACAATTGAAAATCGGCGGCTGCCAATTTTCAAACAGCGGCGCAGCCGCTGTCCGGCAAAGCCTGTGCACTGACTATCACGTCTGACGCGAAGCCACTCTGCGGCCTGTCCGGCAATGATTCGCCGAACAGGTTGAAAAGAAATGCTTCCTTCTTTTTAACTGCGTCAACCATAGCCCCACCACACACTGGAAAGGCGGCGGATAATGATGAGCCGAGTATTGTTAGAGGTCTGCTGCGGCAGCGCGGACGACGTGATCCAGGCCCACAGGGCCGGGGCCGACCGGGCAGAGCTGAACAGCGACCTGTTCCACGGCGGGCTAACCCCCACCCTGGGAGAGCTGATTGTAGCAAAGCGGGAGACGGGCATGAAAATCATGGCCATGGTGCGCCCCAGGGAGGGTGGGTTCTGCTACACGGACGGTGAATTCGCCACTGCGGTGGAGGACGCCAAACTGCTGCTGGCCCACGGCGCGGACGGGCTGGTGTTCGGCTTCCTCCACCAGGACGGAACGCTGGACGAGGGGCGCACCCGGGTGCTGACGGAGCTGGCCCAGGGCGCGGGAAAGGAATCGGTGTTCCACCGGGCCATCGACGTGGTCCCCGACTGGCGGGCCGCGCTGGACACGCTGATCCGGCTGGGCGTGACGAGGGTGCTCACCAGCGGCCAGGAGCCCGATGTGTCCTTGGGAACGGCTACGGTACGTGACATGATCGGTTACGCGGCGGGGCGGATCGAAATCCTCCCCGGCGCGGGCATCACCGCCCGGAATATGGACCGGGTCATCACCGAGACCGGGTGCGGCCAGATCCACCTGGCCGCCCACCGGCAGGCGGCCGACCCCTCGGTGAACAACAACCGTTCCATCTACTACGGCGGCTGCCTCTACCCGCCGGAGGACCGGTTCCAGGTCATCGACGGCAGCTGCATCGGCGGGATGGTCTATCGCCTGCGGGACCGGGAAAGCCCGCAGCGGTGAAACGGCGCTGGGCCCCGAAGCCGGTTGGCTTCCGAGCCCAGCGCCAGAAAGAGAGAGGAAAAACTGATCTGTGTTACTTCCCCTCAAATTCCTCGCGGAATTGGAGGGCATGGTTCTCACCGGGGCGCACCTTGCATAGCTCGGCGGCATAGGCCTCTTGGGCCAGGGAGGCGCGGACAGTCTTGGCCATCAGCTCACGGAAAGGCTGCACGAACACCTCCCGCCACATCCGGCGGTGCATAGGCTCCAAGCAGAGGATCGTCTCCCGGGCAAACTTCCGGGCCCGGTCCACCAGCTCCTCCTTGGGCACGATCTCATGCCAAAGGCCCAGGTCGACACCCATCTGGGCGTCGATGGAGGTACCGTTGAGGAAAATACCTTTCACCCGGTTGCGGCCCACAATGAAGCCTACCAGCTCATTCAGCCCGTCGGCGGGGATGCAGTGGGAACCGTGGACATGCTTGTCCACATAATACGTGTCGGGAGACACAAAAATGTAGTCGGACATAAGCCATGTCTCCGGATGGAAGCTGCATCCACCGTTGATGGCGGCGATCACCGGCACAGGGATATCGATAAAGGCGTTGAAAATCCGGGTCTGGTTCATCCACCACCAGTCGTAGGTGGCACTATGGGGATATACCCGGTCACACTCGGCCAGCGCCTCCGCCTTGTCCGGCTTATTCATGAAATCCTTGCCGGTGCCAGTGATGATGACGCATTCATTATCCGGGTCGCGCTGGATGTCCAGCGCCAGTCCCACCAAGCCGCTGTGGACGGACTCGCTGAACCGGCAGGAATCGTTCCCCCAATGGAGCTGCACCTCCAAAATGCCGTCCTCGCTGCGGCGCAGCCAGGCCAGCTCCTCCCACTTGGGGGCATAATCCTCCAGATAGGTGCGGAAGGGCACCCCTAACTGGAACTTATGGGCGTATTTCTGGTTTTCCATATGACGTTCTCCTTTCGTCTGATCAAGAAAAATGGAGCCCACACCTGTGGATCGCACAGGCACGAACCATATTGCGCACTCAGACTCCAGAGCGCGTCTCTGGCGGCCGGCCCGGCGGAACTTTCGCCGGGCCGGCCGTTTTACCGCTGCCAGAGGCGGAAATCAGACGTCTTCGCCCCGCACAACCTTCAGGTAGGGCCGCTGGGCGGCGGGCAAGGGCGCGGCCTCGCCTTTGCGGCCGATGTAGTTGCGCAGGGTGCCCAGCCCTTCCGCCTCAAACTCAATGACGCCCCCCTCGGGAATCCATTTTTTCAGCTCGCAACCCGCACCAAAGGGCAGCGTGCCGCTGGTAAAGATATCGCCGGGGAACACGGTCTGTACCCGGGTCACATACTCTACCAAGTGCTTGAGGGGGAAGTGGAAGTCCACCATAGTCTCCGACCACACCTCGCCGTTGACGCGGATGGTAAAGTGGGCGTTGTACAGATCGTACTCGTCCCTGGTAACGATGCAGGGACCCAGGGAGGAGGCGTTATCCTTGCACAGGCTGGGGCCCAGGTTGATGCTCATCTCCCGGTTCTGGAAGTCCCGGGTGGACCAGTCGTTATAGAGGGTCCACCCGTAAATATAGCTTTCTCCCTCCTCCTCCGGAACGTTGCGGCCCCGTTTACCGATGATGGTGGCGATCTCCAGCTCATAGTCGAACTTGTCCGTGATGGCGGGCCAGGGCACCAGTTCGTCCGGGCCGTAAATCTCGGTGGCGCCGGTTTTATAGTAGGTGGGCAGGTTGTACCACTCGTCGGGCAGCTTGGTCAGAGAGGGCTTCACCCCGCCCCAGGCGGCAGTGTCCTGCATGGATTTGATGCCATTGAGCATATGCTTCTCGCTCAGGGAAAAACACCGGATGGTGTTGGGCCTGGGGATGGGGGTGAGCAGGCGGACAGCGTCCGGATTGTATACCACCGTGATGTCGTCCACCCGATCTGCGTCCAGCTCCGCGGCGTAGTCCAGCACCTCATAGCCCTTTTTCAGCGAGCCGTCCCCCGCCCGGATGAAGGCCAGCATATCGCTGGGGCAGTCCAATTGAGCCTGACGGTAGGCCTGAGGCACGCCCTGCGCCTTCAGCATCGCCTCCCGCCCGGCGGCCAGATCCACGTAGCGCCCATCCTTGCCGATGGCACCCACCCGGCGGATCTCCCCCATGGGGGTATCAATCGCAAATGTCACTAATTTCATGTCGTCTATCCTTTCCGCGGCGGAGCTTACATCTCTTTGTCGATCATGTTCTTGTGGCCTTCCTCTGGCTTGGAGTCGGTGCGTAGCTCGGAGGAATAACACTCGTGGCACAGGCTGGCCCGGATATCCTTCATAAAAGCCTCCCGGAGGGACTGGGTGAAGGTCTCGCGGGTCATGCGGCGCACCATGCGGGAGGGCACCCGTTTCATCAGATCCCGGGCAAACTCCCAGGCGCGGCCCAGCTCCTGGCCGTGGGGAACCACTTCCGCAAAGATGCCGATCTCCTTGCCGCGCTGGGCGTCGATGACGCCGCTGTTGAGCAGCATGGCCCGGGCGGCGTTGACGCCCAGCAGCTTTTCGTACAAGATGTTCACCCCGTCGATGGGGGCGCAGCCCGCGTCCTGGATATGGCGGTCCACCGTATAAGC
Source organism: uncultured Oscillospiraceae bacterium (assembly GCA_910587205.1). Classification (GTDB taxonomy): domain Bacteria; phylum Bacillota; class Clostridia; order Oscillospirales; family Oscillospiraceae; genus Enterenecus. Next base: position 19,720 of record CAJULZ010000011.1, on the reverse strand, counting down.
GTTGTCGCCGGCGATGATGTAGTCGCACAGCAGCACAGATTCGGGATGGATGGTGATGGGACCATTCAGGGCGCAGATCACTGGCACGGGGATGTCCAGCCAGGCCAGGGGGACCCGGGTGGCGGTGAGGTACCACCAGTCATAGGTGACGGAGGTGGTATATGCGGGAAACTCCACAGACATCTCCGGATCAGACAGGGCCACAAAGCTGTCCCCGGTGCCGGTCAGAATGACCAGCTCGTTGTCCGGGTCGTGACTGATGTCGTGACACAGACCCAGATAAGCGGCGTGGACTCCCTCGCAAAAGCGCACGGGGCCGTCATCGGTGTGGAAACGCACCTCCAGGATGCCGTCCTCCCGGCGCAGGTGGGCCATGCCGTCCCATTTGGGGGCGTACTCCTCCAGATAGGTGCGGTAAGGCTTCCTTTTGTCATAAACATAAGGCATAATTGATTCCTCCTTGTCGTTTCATCGGCGGACGGTGGGTTAGATAACCGCGTTGGGGTCTTTTTTCAGCAGGCTCCTCTTGCCCAGCATGCAGCAGACGAAAGAAGCCGCGGCGGTGATCGTCATCATAAAGCCGATATAGGTGCCGATGGAGCCGCCGGCCTTCACGGAGGCCAGGATGGAGGTGGTGATGGAGGAGAACAGATACTGCACAAAGCCCATAAAGGCCGCGCCGGTGCCGGTAGCCTTGCCGGAAGCGTTCATTACCTGGGCCATGGCCACGGGGAGGATAATACCCTGGCAGGAGGGCAGGATCCACAGGATGTACTGCATCCAGTGCCAGTCCGCCGCACCGCTGAGGAAGCAGACGGAAAAGGCCACGCCAAAGACCACCTGGATGATGTTCAGCGTGTGGATGATCTTAGAGGGATTTACCTTCGGGGCGATGAAGTAGCGGCCCAACGCGGCAAAGATGGTCATGCCCACCGCGCCCCAGGCGTACACGTTGGCATAATGGCCGTTGTCCATGCCCAGCTCAGTGACCATGGCGAAAGACATGGAACCGGCGTACAGGAAAAAGGTCGCCATATTGAAGGCGAAGCACAGGACGAAGAACACATATTCCGGGGTGGCCAGGCAGGTCTTGACCTCGCCCACCATGCGGGAGATGCAGCCCTTGCCGGAAATTTCGGAGGTCTCGGTGACGAACACCAAGGTCAGCACGCACAGGATGCCGCAGATAATAGCCTGGAGCCAGAAGATGGCGGGCCAACCGAAGCTCTGGCCAACCCACTTGCCGCTCAGGGGCAGGGCAATGGGCAGGGCGGCGGACCAGATCTGCATGAAGGTCAGCGCGATGGCGGACTTGCGGCCCTTCCCCGCATCGCCGCCCACCGCACGGGCCGCGTTGGAGGCGGCGGCGCCGCCGATACCCTGGATTAAGCGGGCCGCGATCAGACCGCCCAGCGCGTTGGCGCCGGCGCCGATGACCGCCCCCACGACGCAGATCAGGAAGCCCAGGATCATGGTCTTCTTCTTGCCGATCATATTGGACAGCGGGCCGACCACCACATGGCCGATCATCATGCCGTAGAAGAAGCCGGACGTGACCATCAGCGTGCTGTTCCCAGCGGCCAGGTCGTTGGCAATGGTGGGAAGGATCCAGTTAATAGTGTCCATGTGGATAGCGCCCATGGAGAGCACCACGCCGCAGATAATGGACATAATCGCGCCAAACTTAATGGCGGAGTCCTGTTTCTTTTCCAAAGTCTCGTTTGACATTATTTCAGCTTCTTTCTATGTTTGATTTTTCCTTCTAATCCATGCCGTCTCTCCATCCCTCCCCCGGCACAAGTTCCCGTCAGGGCAATGCCCTTCCCCTCCCGTATTTTTCCTGCATTCTTATTGTATACAATATGAATACAATTGTCAATCCTTTTTTTAGAAAAATTGTAACTCCGACCACCCTTCTCCAGCCGGAAAATCGTTTTAGAAAAAAACAACTGCTTTTTCTGGGTTTTCCCTTGACATCCCACCCCAGTTTTGGGATAATTCAATAATATACATCCTGAATACAATTAACGTCACATTCCCAAGGAGGCTTACTCATGTCCAAAAAAAGCGTGAGCCCGAACAAAAGCAACCAGATTTACCGCACGGTCCGGGACGACATCATCCACGGCATCTACCCTGGCGGCACATTCATCACCGAAGCCGCACTGTGCGAGCAGTTTACCGTCAGCCGCACCCCGATCCGGGAGGCGCTCATCCGTCTGGCCCAGGATCGCTTTGTGGAGCTCATCCCCAACAAGGGGGCCATTGTCCCCTACGTCACCATCAATGATATCGTGGAAGTCTACCAGCTGCGCATGGTGAACGACGGGCTGGCCGCCGCCCTGGTAGCGGGGACCTGTACCGACGCCCTGCTCCAAAAGCTGGAGGCCTCCGTCCTCCGGGAGGAAGCCCTCCTTGAAGCCGGTGAAGAACCGCTGTCCATCTCCAAAGAAGATTTTGTGTTCCACGACCTGATCCTGTATAACTGTGGAAACCGCCGGCTGGTGGAAATATTGGAGCTCATCAACAACCAGATGCACCGATTCGCCCGGGCTGCGTCGGATACCCACGCCCTTGAGCACCTTGCGCGCAGCGTGGACTACCACCGCCGGGTGCTCGAGGCCATCCGCGCCAGGGATGCGGACGCCGCCCGGGCAAGCCTGTCCGAACACTGGCAGGTCATGCTCAACGGCTACATCAGCCGCAGCCTGACCGGAACCCTGCCCACCCAGATCTGAACCGGAAGAAAAAGCCCTGGGGCTGCTGCCCCAGGGCTTTCACGTCTCTTTTCGCCGCCGTCCGCGCCAGAGCAGGCGGAATAAGATCACAACCAGCAGGATATATGGCAGCAGCGTCCCAATCCGGAGGTTGTCATACAGGGTGGCGTCCGATGAACCCACCATGGTAATCCGCCCGCCTGACGGGATCGATACCTGCCCCTGGTAAACAATGTGGGCCGCCAGCAGCTCCCGCTGTCCCCCCACCAGACTGCCCTCCACACCGGCCAGGCCGGTATAGCCCAGCGCCCCGTCCAGTAGATCCTCCGGCAAGGCGGCGGCAAGCACCCGACCATCCTCCCGGTGCAACACAATTCCCCCATCCATCTCCACCCGGCGCAGCCGCTGTCCGGGAAGCTGGGATACGTCAAACTCAAAGGAAAACCCGGATATCTGGGGAAAGCAATCCGACCCGGAACCGGCGTCCAGCCGCTCCGCACCGTCAATCCGCGCCATGCCCACACCGTATTCCAACAGGTCAAACAGCTGCGCGCAGGTCAGTTCCACCGCCACGACCTTCACATCCCCGGCGAACACCCGGCAGGCATCCTCCTCCGTGATTGCGCCGCCGGGCAGACTGTTCACAAAGTGCCCGCCGCATTCGACGGCGATGTCCGTCCCCGCCGCCTGCCGCATCCCGTCTGCGGCGTAGCTGCCCAGCGCCGTTTCCTGGAGCCGTGCGCCGTAGGACTGCTCCGTTCGGTTCGGGGACATGGCCCGGGGGGCCTCCCCAATGGCTGGGCCGACAGCGGATGCACCCCCGACGCACAGCGCCGCGACCGCCAGGCCGCACAGAGCCCAGCAGGCCCATCTTTCCCGACCCATTGTCACCCGCCGCCGGACAGCTCCGGCGCATAGTGGCACCCCACAAAATGCCCTGGCTCCAGCTCCCGCAGATCCGGCTGCTCCCGGCGGCACCGCTCCTGAGCGTAAGGACACCGGGCGGCAAACCGGCATCCCGGCTTGGGGTTTACCGGCGAGGTGATCTCCCCCTCCATGATGATCCGATCCCTCCGCCCATGCAGGCTGGGGATAGGGATGGCGGACAGCAGGCCCTTGGTATAGGGGTGCATCGGGGCGCGGAACAGGGTCTTGGATGGCGCTTTCTCCACCATCTGGCCCATATACATCACCAAGATATCGTCAGAGATATGCTTGACCACCGACAGGTCGTGGGTGATAAACAGGTACGTCAGCCCCCGGTCCCGCTGGAGCTGCTTGAGCAGGTTGAGCACCTGGGCCTGGATGGACACGTCCAGCGCCGACACCGGCTCGTCGCACACGATGAAATCCGGCTCCAAGGCCAGCGCCCTGGCGATGCCGATACGCTGGCGCCGGCCGCCGTCCAGCTCGTGGGGATAGGCGTACATCATCCGCTCCGAGATCCCCACCAATTCCATCAGCCCTCGCACCCGCTCCTCCAGCGCCGCCCGGCTGGGGCAGACCTTATAGATCTGGAGCGGCTCCGCGATCAGCTCCATGGCGCACAAGCGGGGGTCCAGAGAGGACATGGGGTCCTGGAAAATCATCTGCATCTCCCGGCGCAGCGCCCTGCGCCGGACCCCTTTGGCATGGGTCACGTCCTCCCCCTTGAACAGAATCCGGCCGCCGCTCACGCCAGTCAATCCCAGCAGAAGCTGCCCCAGGGTGGACTTGCCGCAGCCAGACTCACCCACCACGCCCAGCGTCCTGCCCCGTTGGATCTGGAACGTAACGCCGTCCACCGCATGGAGCTTCCCCGCCGCCACATCAAACTCTTTCCGCAGCTCCCGGCCCTCTAAAATGACATCCACCGCTGTCACCCCTTTCCCTGGGCGCCGCCGTACAACAGGCAGCGTACCGCGTGGCCCGGCGACAACTCCACCGTGCCAGGGCATATCTCGCCGCACCGGGCTTCCGCCTTGGGGCACCGGGGATGGAATTTGCAGCCCTTGGGCAGCCGGGTGGGATCGGGCATCAGGCCCGGGATGGGGGTGAGCATATCCACATCCTCGTCCATGGACGGGATGGACTGGAACAGCCCCACCGTGTAAGGATGGGCCGCGCGCTCAAAAATGTCTTCCAGGCTGCCGCTCTCCACCACTTCACCGGCATACATTACGGCCACCCGGTCGCAGGTCTCCGCCACCACGCCCAGGTCATGGGTAATGAGCACCATGGCGGTGCCCAGCTTCTCCCGCAGGCGGCGCATCAGCTCCAGCACCTGGGCCTGTACAGTCACGTCCAGGGCCGTGGTGGGCTCGTCCGCGATGAGCAGTTCAGGGCTGCAGGCCAGGGCGATGGCGATCACCACCCGCTGCTTCATGCCGCCGGAAAACTGGTGGGGATATTCCATCCCCCGCTCGGCGGGGATCCCCACCAACTCCAGCATCTCCAGCGCCCGGCGCTCCGCCTCCGCCCGGGAAATACGGTCGTGGAGCAAGATCACCTCCGCAATCTGCTCCCCCACCCGGATCACCGGGTTCAGGGCCGTCATTGGGTCCTGGAAGATCATGGAGATTTTTCCTCCCCGGATGGCGCGCATCTCCCTTTCCGTCTTTGCGCGCAATTCCTCCCCGCAGAACCGCACGCTGCCCCCGGTAATCCTCCCCGGCGGGTCGGGCAGCAGCCGCAGTATGGACAACGCGGTAGTGGTCTTGCCCGCCCCGGTCTCCCCCACCAGGCCCAGGTTCTCCCCCCTGTCCACAGTGAGGTTGATGCCGTTCACCGCCTCCACTACGCCCTCCCCGGTAAAATAGCGCACCTCAAGGTCCTGTATCTCCAGCAGTGGTCCCATATGCCCCTCCTATCTCTTGAGCCGGGGGTCCATGGCGTCCCTCAGGCCGTCCCCCACCAGGTTGAACAGGATCAGCGTAACCACGATGGCTACGCCCGGAAACGTCACCATCGGCCAGAAATCCCGCATATACGTCCGCCCCGCGGCCAGCATGGAGCCCCACTCCGGCGTAGGCGGGCGGACGCCCAGCCCCACAAAGCTCAGGCCGGAAATCTGTAAAATGGCCGTACCCACCCCCAGGGTCACGTTGACGATGGTGGACGACAGGGCGTTGGGAAAGATGTGCCGGAAGATGATGGACAGGTCGGACGCGCCGTAGGATCGGGCGGCCAAAATGAACTCCTTACCCTTCACCGCCAGCGTCTCCGCCCGCATCAGCCGCACAAACCGGGGGATGTTGGTCAGCCCCACCGCGATGGCGGTATTTATAAGCCCGGTGCCCAGCGCCGCGGATACTGTCACCGCCAGCAGGAAGGCGGGTATTGCCATCATCACGTCGGTGAGCTTCATGATGCAGAACTCCACCCGGCCGCCGTAGTAGCCCGCCGCCGCCCCCAGCAGGCAGCCCGCCACTGCGGACAGCAACACCGAACCAAACGCCACCAGCAGGGACACCCGGCCCCCCACCAGCACCCGGGAAAAGATATCCCGCCCCAGGTTGTCCGTCCCAAAGATATGCCGCAGGGACGGGAACCGGAACGTAACCGTCAGATCCCGCTGGCTGTACACATAAGGCGCAATCCACTCGGAAAATATGGCGGCCAGCAGGATCAGCGCCAGCAGCACCAGCGACACCATGGCCACCCGGTTGCGCCGCAGCCTGGCCCACACATCCCGCCACTGGCCCCGCCCACTCCCTCTGCGCTTCATCGCAATGCCTCCCCTCTCCATCACCGCGTTTTGACCCTGGGGTCAATCACCGCGTAGATTACGTCCACCAGCACATTGATCAGGCATACCACTCCGGACAGCAGCAGCACCACCGCCTGGATGGTATTATAGTCCTTGTTGTTGATGGCGGTCATCATCAGGCTGCCCATACCGGGGAAGGAGTGCACCGCCTCAATGATTGCCGAGCCGGCAATCACCGCCCCCGCCTGCATCCCGATGAGCGTGACCACCGGGATCAGGGCGTTGCGCAGGGCATGCTTCCAGATCACGCTGCCTTCGCTCACCCCTTTGGCCCGGACGGTACGGACATAGTCCTGCCGGATTACCTCCAGCATACTGGAACGGGTCTGCCGGGTCACAGAGGCGATATATTGGGCCGAGCTGGCCGCCACCGGCATGATGTAGCCCGTCCAGTCGTTCAGCCCCGAGGACTGGAGCCAGCCCAGGCGGCTGGAGAAAATCAGGATCAGGATCATGGACAGCCAGAAGCCGGGTACCGCCGCGAAAAACAGGGAGACAAACGTCACCCCGTAGTCCAGCGCGGAGTGCTGCCGGGTGGCCGAGATAATTCCGAACGGCACGCCGATCACCACCGTGAGCAGCACGGATATCAGCCCCAGCCGCAGGGACACCGGGAAGCGTGCCGCCAATTCAGACATGACGCTGTTTCCGCTGTAGTAGGAATAGCCGAAATCAAAGCGGGTGACAATATTTCTGATATAATGGAAAAACTGGGTAAAAAACGGCTGATCCAGCCCCCATTCCGCCGCCTTCTCCGCATATTGCTCCTCCGTATAGTCAAAATCGAAAAACACCGCCACCGGATCGCCTGGGGTAAAATAGTTGATGGTAAATATGATAAATACCACCAGCAGCATGGTTGGGATGACCATCAGGACGCTCTTGACGATATATTTTGACATTTTCTCCACCTCTTAGCCCGGCCGCGCTCAGCCGGCCGGCAGATCCAGATTGCGGATATCCCTGACGTGCATGAGATTGTAAAATTCGGAGTCGTCCACGTAATCCCGGCAGATGAACGCAGTGTTGTACTCCACCACCGGAAGGAACCACATATTCTCGTGCAGCCAGTCCTGCACCCAGAAGTATGCCTCGTCCCCCTCCTCCGGGGTGGCGGCAAACCGGCCCTGCCGGAGCTTTTCCGCCAGCTTCTCATCCAATTGGGTCACCCAGGCGGCCTGATTGTAGCTTCCCTCGGGCAGCTGGATCAGGCAGCCGGAAATATCCCCGTTCATGGTGTAAAACGACGTGATGCACAGGTCTACCGACCCGTTGCGCTGCATCTGGATCGCTGTGGCAAAGTCGAAGCTGTCGATCTTCAGCTCCACCCCCACATCGTCCAAAAAGCTCTGGACAATTTCCGCCAGCGCCACGCTGCACGAGTCGTTGGCGGACACCACCGTGTATAGGGACAGGTCGCCCTCCCCATAGCCCGCCTCCCGCAGCAGCTGCTTGGCGCGCTCCGGGTCATACCGGTTGATCTGGTACTCCCGGCGGTGGTTGGCCATGGAGGACACATAGGCGTCCATCTCCACCCCCAGCTCACCGTAGGCCGCCCTGGCGGTGGCGTCGGTATCGATGGCACAGAACATGGCCTCCCGCACCCGGGGATCCTGGAACGCCTCCACGTAAGCGGGCAGACAGATCACCGTATAGTTCCCGGAGGACACCACCTTCATCCGGCTGTGCTCCCGCCCGCTGTTCATCACGCTGCGGGTGTCGTTGAAGCTCAAGCCGATGCAGGCGTCCAGTTCTCCGTTTTCATAATCGATAAGCATAATGGACGCTTCCGAGTAGAATTTCACCGATAGGTAGTCGAAGTTGGGCCGCTCATCCACGATCCCCCAGCCCCAGTAGTCGTCGTCCACCCGCAGCAGCACCGAGTCGCCGGAGATCTGCCGCTCCACAATAAACGGCCCCGAGCCGTCCACCTTATCCCACAGGTCCTCGTCGGTGGCTGTCTCCTCAAAGCTCTTGTTGCTGATGTTCAGCCATTGGCAGGCGAGGCATTCCGCCACCGTAGTATCATACCCGTACAGCCGGATGTAGAGATCCCGGTCCCCCTCGCAGTAGGATCCCTCTTTGTCCACGCTGCTGCCGATATACGAGCGCACCGTGCCCACCGTGTCCACCCGGCCCACCGTGGCACAGAAACAGTCGTAGGCAGTAATGGGTTCTCCGCTCTGGAACCGGGCCTCCTCCCGGATGACGATGTGGAGCATCACCCCGTCCCCATCTGGAATGTACTCGTAGGACTCCGCGATCCGGCACTCCAGTTCTCCGGTCTTGAAATTCTTCGCGAACAGCCCGTCGTAGATGGTGGAAATAGCGATCAGGTTGTTGTATCCTACAGCAGACAGGGTGCTGGTGACAAAATTTTCCCCATACGCGCCCAGGTAGAGGGTGCGGGCGTCCGTGCCCTTGGCCATCGGGCTTTCCTCCAGGCTGCGCGCGGAAGTGACCGCCTGGCCCGACCCAATCTGAAAGGAGACCCGCTCCAGCTCCACCTGCGCCGCCGTACCGGAGCAGCCCGCCAGCAGGGCCGCCGCCACCATGACCGCGGCCAGCGCCTTGAACTTTCCAGCCATTTGCTCCTCAGTCCTCTCTATTTCTCTGTGCGGCCGATCTGCACGCATCTTGTATGTAATATGTATACAATATAAATGTCCAAAAGTCAAGAGCCTATTCCCCTTTTTTAGCAATTGCCTCCGCCTCTCCTGCTCGGAGATCCCCCTGACACTCCCGGTTTATCCAGGCGCCAGCGGCGGCTCAGTTCCTCCCTCCGCAGCCTGTATCCGCAGACAGACCATCATATTCCTGTCCTATGCTATGAGAACGTAAATCCGGTTCACCCCTGCTGCCTGACAGCATGTAAGGAATAAAACATTATCCGCCTCCTTCGCTTTGTGAAAGGGTGGTGAGTATTTTCGGACGTGGCACAGCTCCTTATGAATGATATCGCCTCAAAGGGAGGGCTTTTCTACCTTGCATCTTTTTTCCAGTGCACCCTGGCAGGGGCTAACACGAATCAGATACTCCGGCGTTCACCTCCACGTCCAAAACCAAACCGCAAGAAACACTTGCCCATTGACAAAAGGCAGTAGTATAATATATCAAAAAGCGGCCTTATTTTGTGTAGGACTGTGAAATGGGGGATTGAAATGGAGATTCAAGACTGGTTTCCCATCTGGAATGAATTGACGGAAGAGCAGCGGGATCGTATCCAGAATAGCTTGATCCGCCGCCAGATCGGGGCGGGGACGGTGATTCACAGCGGCAGCGCCGACTGCGCCGGATTGCTGTTGGTGGAATCCGGCCAGCTCCGGGCCTACATCCTGTCGGATGGTGGCCGGGAGATTACCCTTTACCGTCTGTTCGCCCGGGATATCTGCCTGTTCTCCGCCTCCTGCATGCTGCGCAGCGTCCAGTTTGACGTGACCATCCAGGCAGAGAAGGACACGGAACTCTGGGTGATTCCCACTAAAAACTACCAGCGGATTCTTGCCCAATCCGCTCCGCTGTCCAATTACACCAACGAAATTATGGCCGCCCGGTTTTCCGAGGTCATGTGGCTGCTGGAGCAGGTCATGTGGAAGAGCATGGACCGGCGGGTAGCGGACTTTTTGCTGGAGGAAGCCGCCATCGAAGGCGGGAACCGGTTGTCCATCACCCACGAGGCCATTGCCAACCATCTGGGTACCCACAGGGAGGTGATTACCCGGATGCTGCGCTACCTCCAGGGCGAAGGGATGGTGAGGCTGTCCCGTGGGACGGTGGAGCTGCTGGATCAAAAACGGCTGAAGGAATTGGGCTATACATAAGGGTGCCCGCCCCCGCTTTCCAAGTGGAAGCGGGGGCGGGTTTTTTTCATATATCCATACCGCAGGCCGTGGCCTGTTCAATAAGGCGGCGGTCGTTCATCACCGCGTCGTAAAGCCGGAAACCGCCGGAGAAATTGCAGGCCTCAAACCCATGCCCCGCCAAGATACGGCAGGCGATGTAGCTGCGCAGGCCGCTCTGACACATCACATACACCGGCTTGTCAGGTTCCAGCTCATCCAGCCGCTCCCGCAGCTCATCCACGGGGATATTGCGGAAGCCCTCCACCCCGCCCTGGGCGCATTCCTGAGGGGTGCGCACGTCCAGCAGGGTCGCACTGCCATCCCGGGGCAAGGCGTCCACGTCCTCCAGGTGGAACTGCTTCACAACCCCCTTTTCCAGGTTCTCCACCATGAACCCTGCCATATTGACCGGGTCCTTGGCGGAGGAATAGGGCGGCGCGTAGGCCAGATCCAAATCCTTGAGCTGGATGGCTGTCAGCCCGGCGCGCAGGGCGGTGGCCAGCACGTCGATCCGCTTATCCACACCCTCATAGCCCACGATCTGAGCCCCCAGCAGGCGGTATGTCCCCTTTTCAAAAACCACCTTCATGGTCATCAGCTTCCCGCCAGGATAGTAGCCCGCATGACTCATGGGGGACAGCACCACCTTATCCGCGTCCAACCCCGCCCGTCTGGCGGCGATCTCGTTGAGTCCGGTGGCCGCCGCCGTCATGCCGAACACCTTGAGGACGGAACTGCCCTGGCTGCCTGGATACCGGCTGCTCCCGCCGCAGATATTGTCCGCTGCGATCCGGCCCTGCCGGTTGGCGGGGCCCGCCAGGGAGATCAGCGCGTCTTGCCCGGTGACGGCGTGCTTCACCTGCACCGCGTCCCCTACGGCGTAGATATCTGGGAGGGAGGTCTCCATCCGGTCATTGACCACAATGCTGCCCCGGAGGCCCAGCTCCAGCCCCGCCTCCTTCGCCAGCGCGGTGTCCGGGGTAACGCCGATGGCCAGCGCCACGAGATCCGCGTGGAGAGGCGCACCGTCCTTCAGCAGTACATCTACGCCGCCGTCCCGCACCTCAAACCCGGCCACGGCCCGGCCCAGGGCCAGCCTGACCCCGTTCCTCCGCATCTCGCCGTGGAGGAAGGCCGCCATATCCGGGTCAAAGGGGTTCATCAGCTGGGGAAGCTGTTCCACGATGGTGACCTCCATCCCCAGCTCCCGCAGATTCTCCGCCAACTCCACACCAATGAAGCCGCCGCCCACCAGCACCGCGGATTTGGGGCGGGTAATGTCTATGTAGTCCTTGAGGCGGAGGGTGTCCTCCACGGTGCGCAAGGTAAAAATCCGGTCCAGATCGATCCCTGGGATCGGGGGTTTGGCAGGTTTCGCCCCGGGAGAGAGGATCAGCTTATCATAAGACTCCTCGAACTCATCTCTCGTTTCCAGATTTTTCACAGAAACTGTTTTACGGTCCGGGTGGATAGCGGTGACTTCGTGGCGCACCCGCACCTCCACCTGGAAGCGGGCGTGGAAGCTTTCCGGGGTCTGGAGGGTAAGAGCGGCCCGGTCGCCAATGGCCCCGCCGATGTAATAGGGCAGGCCGCAATTGGCGTAGGAGATATGGCCCGACCGCTCGAATATCACGATTTCCGCCCGTTCGTCCAGTCGGCGCAGCCGTGCCGCCGCTGTGGCGCCCCCCGCCACGCCGCCGATGATCACAACCTTCATGTCAGGATTCCACCTTTCCCTTGTAGGCGGCCATGCCGCCGATATTTTTTGCGCGAGCATAGCCCATCCGCTCCAGCAGGTTTACCGCCTGCCGGCTCCGCGCCCCGCTGTGGCAGTAGACGAACAAAGGCGCATCCTTCCCAACGGGGACAGGCCCCCCTCCGCCCAGAGCCTGCAAGGGCAGGTTGACGCTGTTGGGGATGTGGCCCTCCCGGTATTCCTGCGGGGTGCGCACATCCAGCAGAACCGCGCCGGGGGTGATGCTGCATTCGGCGACGCCCTGGTTGATATCGGGGCCTTTCCAAAAATCAAAGAATCCCATAACGCCCCTCCTCACAGCAAGGCCAAAATTTGGCTTTTGGGCCGCGCACCCGTCGCCTGGTTCACAATTCTGCCGTCCTTCAGCACCACCAGGGTGGGAATGCTGGTCACGCCGAATTGCCCCGCCAGCTCCGGCTGTTCGTCCACATTGACTTTGCCCACCTTGATGTCGGAGCGTTCCGCCGCGATCTCCTCCAAGATAGGGCCCACCATACGGCAGGGGCCGCACCAGGGGGCCCAGAAGTCCAGCAGGACGGGGCGGTCGGCGCGCAAAACTTCGGACGGGAAATTGATTTGGTTGATATTAATTGCAGACATAGCTTTGGTCTCCTTAACTTGTGTGATGTGCTTAGTATACTCAAAGGCGCGGCTTGGGTCTGTGACAATGTCACCGTTCTGTGGCCCACTCTGCGAACAGGTCCGGTCAGATGAAAAAAAGCGCTATGAGCTATAAAACACAAATTAAGCTTCCTGAGCGGCATTTTAGGGAGTTCCAATAACATATTCCTTTCCAGATTTCAACTGCAAATAAAAAGGCACCGCTCAAAAGCTGTGCCAAATCTAAGCGGCTATCCATAATGAGGAGGGAATCAAGTCCCTGCATGTATTTTTCTGATGCTTTTATCGCTCTAATAAGCGCAAAAATTTATTAAACTCCTAAATATGGTCATCTTTTCCCACGGCTCTTGTCAACTCATCATGTGTTGTGCCGACAAAAGGCGCAGACGCTAAGTGCCCGCCCCAATGGAGCCCCGGCAAAGCCGTCCTTCTGGCTTTGTGGGGAGCGGCAAAGCAACGGAATGAGCCGACTCCGGCGTTTTTGCAAAAAAACGCCGGAGCAAGCGATATATAGCTTGCCCCGATTTGGCTCAATGTGGCAAAACCGCTTTTTCGGAAAGCGTTGCGGCACAACGCTTTTCAGGCTTAGCCTTCTGCGCCCAGCACAATATCCGCAATTTCACAGACAGTTTTCATGACCTATTCTGCGCTGGCAATCATCGGCGTCCCATCGCCCTGCTGCGGCCCGTAGCTCCCGAAGCCCGCATGGCAGCCGCCCTCTATGACGATCTCGGTCGCCCCGGACGGAAGGTTCCCCCGGTACCCTTCGTACTTTTCCCGGTTCAGCACCTGATCCTCGGATCCATACACCGAGAGCACCTCCAGGCCGGAACCGTTTAGATCCTTGGTGGAATAGGCCGCCAGCAGGATCAGCCCATCCAGCTCCCCACTGTGATCTGCCGCATAGGCTGCCGCCATGGCCCCGCCCAGGGAGTGCCCGCCGATATACCAAGTGTCGATGTCTGGGTACTGTTCCGCGATCCCGTCCGCCGCGTTCCTGTCCAGCACCGCCAGGTTGCAGGGCATTTTCACCAGCACGCACAGGATGCCCCGTTCGGCGCATGCCCGCATCAGCGGCGCATAGGCGGTGTACTCCACCTTCCCGCCCGGATAGAAGATCAAACCGGCTCTTGGCTCGGGCGGCGCAAACACGAGATCGTCCCCACCCGTTTTGCTCACCGCGATTTCATCTGAGACTGCCATCGCCTGCACCGCTGTCTCGTCCGCATGGTAGTAGTCGCCCACGTAAACGGCAAACCCGGCGCACACCAGCAGAATGGACGCGAGGAGCACCTCCAGTATGATCCACAGGCGTTTGCGCTTCCTGGCTGTCTGCTCCTTTGTCACCCTGCCTGCCACCCTTCCATTTCCAGGATGCGCACAAACCCTTCCAGCCCCGCTTGATCCTCCTCTGTGAAGCGCCCAATGTGGGGGCTGTCCAAGTCCAGCACCCCCACAATTTCGCCGCCCACACGGATGGGTACAACGATCTCAGAGTTGGATGCGCTGTCGCAGGCGATGTGCCCGGGGAACTGGTGGACATCCGGGACTAATTGGGTTCTGCCCTCCGCTACGGTGGTCCCGCACACCCCCCGGCCCACCGGGATCTCAATGCAGGAGGGCCTGCCCTGGAAGGGGCCCAGCACCAGCGCGTCCCCCTCCAGCAGATAGAACCCAGCCCAGTTGAGCCCGTCCAGGGTGTGGTAGAGCAGCGCCGCGGCGTTGGCCAGGTTGGCGATACGGTGGGGCACACCCCTGACCAGCGCCGAGAGCTGGGCGTTCAGCGTTCCATAGTCCGTCATTTCAGCTTCAGCCCATCCGCGAAGGCATTCCCAACCTTCTCGCCCAGCTTGTGGTAGACGTTGTTGACGGGGTCGAAGGTGATGGGATCCAGCTTGTCCAAATCCACCTTGCCGTCCGGGGTGAGGACGGACTCGTCCACGCTGACGTTGACGATCTCACCCACCAGGCGCCCGGTGTCCGGGTCGTAGCTCACCAGCCGGCATTCCACCGCCATGGCCAGCTCGTCGATCAGGGGCGCGTCCACAAACTCGCTTTTCGTGGTGTGGAACCCGGCCCGCGCCAGCTTGTCGGGCACATCGTTGGCGGACACCACGCCCAGGTAGTCGCACTGCGTCACATGGACGGCGTCCGCCATGCTGACGGTGAACGCCTTGAGCGCCAGGATGTTCTGGGTGGTCTTGTGCCCCGCGCTCAGGCACAGGGACAGCTCGGTGGTATCGCTGATGCCGCCCCAGGCGGCGTTCATGGCGTTGGGAGTCCCGTCCGGGCCGTAGGCGGCCACGATGAACACAGGCTGGGGGTAGGTGTAGGGCTTCGCTCCAAAGTTTTTCCGCATGATGTGTTCCCTCCGCTATCGAATAAAATTGGTGGCTTGGCGGGGTTCCTGCTCCGGCAGGCCATATTTTTCTTTGCCCAGGGCGATGCTCCGCATCAGGAACGTCATATTCCGGGCCAGGGCGCGCATGGTCTGGAGACCCTCCGCATCCTGGGCGGCTTCCCCGGGCAGACGGCCGTGGACGCTGTTCCAGTACTGGCTGGAGGCCACCGGCATCCCGGAGATGGTGAAAAACTTGTTCAGCTCGTCGAAGGTGGCGGACAGCCCGCCCCGGCGGGCCACTACCACGCTGGCGCCCACCTTCATGGATTTGTCGAAGGGAGTGCTGTAAAACAGCCGGGTGAGCAGCGCCACCAGGGTGGCGTTGGCCGAAGCGTAATATACCGGGCTGCCGATTACCAGGCCGTCACTGGCCTCAAATTTTGGGGCCAGCTCATTGACGATATCGTCAAACACACACCGCCCCAGCTTGGCACAGCCACCGCAGGCCACACAGCCGCGGATATCCCGGTTCCCGACTTGCACCAGCTCGGTCTCCACGCCCTCCGCATGGAAGATCTGCTCCATCTCCCGCAGGGCAATGGATGTATTCCCCTGGGGGCGAGGACTGCCGTTAAGCATCAAAACGTTCATATGGATTTGCCTCCTGCTATAAAATATTTGGGATATGCCTTTACCACTCCCGTTTGATCTCGCTCTCCTCCACCTGGTAGCACTGGAGGAATTCCGCGAAATCCTTATCGTCGCGCAGCAGCATCAATTCCTCAAATTTTCCGCTGATGGCATCCTTGAAACCCGCCACTTGTTCGCCGGTGCAGATGCTGGAGCGGATGACGGGGATCTTCCCGCTTTTGTCATAGGAAGACACAACCACCTTTTTCCGTCTGCCAAACATCACGGGTTCCCCTCCTGACACGCGGCCAACAGCCCCCGGCACCCCGCCAGCACGTCCTGCCAGGTGGTTTCAAAATCATCCGTGTACCACGGATCTGCCACATCGCCGGGGCGGTCGGTATAGTCCATCAGCAGGTGCAATTTCCCGGCAAAGTCGCCGCCGCAGATGCAGTGCATATTCCGCAGGTTAGCCCGATCCATCCCGATCAGCAGGTCAAAGTTGTCGTAGTCACTGTTCCTGAGCTGCCGGGCGGTTTTGCCCGCACAGTCGATGCCGTGCTCGGCCAGCTTGCGCCGGGCCAGGGGATAGACCGGGTTGCCGATCTCCTCCGTGCTGGTGGCGGCGGACTCGATATGGAATTGGCTCTCCAGTCCGGCTTTCTTCACCAGGTCTTTCATCACGAACTCGGCCATGGGGCTGCGGCAGATATTGCCGTGGCAGACGAAAAGTATTCTTGTCATATCCTGAAACCTCTTGAACATATTGATATTCTGGGCCTTGCAGGTGATTTGCGGCATTTTCTTCCGCCCACTCTCCTGGTATATCCCGGCATAAAGCGGCACAGCTTTGACCCCGAAAGTAGTAGGAAAGGTAGTAAATCAAGGGGGCTTCTCCCATTTTATTACCCACCGCCGACGACCTGTCTCAGCTCCGTCTGCGCGTCTTCCCAAAGGGAAAGCCCGGCCCGGTTCCCTTGGGGCGTGCTGTCCGCGGCTTTCAGCTTCCATCTGTAAACAAACTGGGATTTGCCGGTGGCGTCGATGTATTTATACGCATATCGTCCGTCTTTGCGTTGGCTCTCTCCGCTGCGAAAAATGCGGTTCTTGCTGTCACGTCGCTTTTCGCTCACGTCTATGCTCCTTTCTGTGAAAAGAGCTTCGGCACGATATAATCACATTATACCATAGCCGAGGCCCGATTTCCATATCAATCTGTAAGTCTCGTAGGACCTTTTCGTGTTGTGTGATTTTATCACGGTACTTACGGATTGATCTTGATATAATTTTTATCATCAAATTGGGAGGGCACAGTATGGGAACAAAGAAAAAGCGGCGGGCGGTTGTGAACGGAACAGTCTGCGTAGCCTGCGGATGCTGCGTGAAGATATGCCCCTTATCCGCTATCCGTATATGGCGCGGGATTTGGGCGGAAGTTGATCCGGAACGGTGCGTGGGCTGTGGAAAATGCGCAAAGGAATGCCCCGCTTCCGTCATTGAAGTGCAGGAGGTACAGGCATGAAGAAACGTTGGTATGACTACCTGTGGATCGTGGAACTAACTTATATGTTGTTGGGGTTTTTTAATATCCTGTTCGCATGGTTAGGCATGTTGTTCTTCTGCATCCCGCTGATTATCTCCATTGTCTGGGGTACAAAGGGATACTGCAACCGCTATTGTGGCCGGGGGCAATTGTTTAGCCTGCTGGGTGAGCGCTTTGGTCTGTCCCGGGAAAAGGACATCCCTAAGTGGATGAAAAGCAAATGGTTCCGCTATGGTTTTCTGATTTTCTTCTTTATCATGTTCTTCCAAATGCTATGGAATACTTATCTGGTCTTTGCCGGTGTTCAGGATCTGCGGCAGGTAGTGACGCTGCTGTGGACCTTTAAGCTTCCCTGGCACTGGGCCTATCATGGGACAATTTTTTCCCCTGGCGTCGCCCAGTTTGCTTTCGGGTTTTACAGCGTGATGCTGACCTCCACCATATTGGGGATGATCACGATGATAATGTTCAAGCCCCGCAGCTGGTGTGTTTACTGTCCCATGGGCACCATGACTCAGCTGATCTGCAAAGCAAAAAGCAGAACAAATGCGCCAAAATGAATGTCCCTATCTAACGGTACTGGCGTAGCGCCCGAAGCGCGGCAGGCCGAGGGTTCGAAACCGCGCCGCCTGCTTAAAAAAAGAAAAGAGATCAACTCCAAAAATCGTTATGGCGCAGCGGCTGCAAGTCTACATCTTTTGTCTTAAAACAAGGGTAGGAGTATTGACCAGCCCCGTTAAACTGGTTAATACTCCTACCCTCATTTAGTTGGCGCAATGTGGCGAAATCGCTTTTTCGGGAGGCTCTGTGCCATATTGACCTCCGGACGTTATGAGTTGCCAGCCGCATGTCTGGATAGCGGGCCAAATGATATGGGTTAATCGCTGATGCAGGCACGTGTTATTTTTCCGTTTTTAAGCTCTGGAAAAAGTTCCGATTGTGCAGAACTGGGGCAGCATTTGGTTTGAAGGATGCCGCCAGCTCGTTCATCCGCTCTGCCCGCTCTAGATCCCCCAGGCGGCTGTAGCACACGCACAACTGGATAGAGGGCAGATAACCGTAGCAGTCGAGGGAGATAAAGCCGCCCCGGCTGTCATCCCGGGGACAGGTCAGGGCCAGCGAATACCAGTAGGCGGCCAGGGAGAATTGTTCCCGCTGGAAAAACCAACGGCCCAGTTCGCAGCACGCCTCGGCGCGGGGCCGGTCATAGGCAAAGCTACGCAGCAGCGATTGCAGCGCCTGCCCCGGCTGCTCCAGCCGCTCATAGCAGTAGGCGCAGTGGCAGCAGGCGTCGATGTTGTTCTCCACCCAGCCCTGCCCTTCGTCCAAAAAGTGCTCAAAGATCTGAATGGCCTCCCCATAGCGCCGGTGGTAGTACAGCTCCCGCCCGTAATAGAACTGCTGGCGGGGCTCCAGCTCCACCCCCCGCGCCAGCTGGCTTTCATAGATGCGCAGGTTTCTGTCCGGGTCGGAGGGGCGCAGCTTGCGGTGGGTGACGGCGAACCCGTTGTATACCACCCGGCCCACCGGCGTGACCGCCTCATGCACGGCCCCCTCCCACCGCATCCCGGCGTGGTTTTTGATGAGCCGCTCCCGGAAGTAAGAAAACGTTACGTTCCCGTCCTCGTCAAACCCCGTATTATATTTGGCCATGACCACATTGACCTCGGGATCCAGCGTCTCTTTCAGCGTTTGAAACGCCGCCCGATCCCCGTCCAGGATCACGTCATCCGCGTCCAGCCACATACAATAGTCCTTTTCCGCCAGGGAGAAGGCATAGTTCCGGGCCGCCGCAAAGTCGTTAATCCAGATGAAATCGTACACCCGGCCGGTGAACCGTTCTGCGATCTCCCGCGTCCGGTCGGTGGAGCCGGTGTCTACGACAACGATCTCGTCCACCAAGCCTGACACGCTCTCCAGGCAGCGGGCCAACACGTCCTCCTCGTTTTTTACGATCATGCACAAGCTGACTGTGATCATAAATATCCTCCTCAACGATTCGAGACTGCGGGGGGGCGCCCTGGAAAGGGCGCCCCCCAATGGAGCCGAGGGCTTTCCGGTCAGCTCAGCCGGACGATCATCAGGGAAGCGCCCGCGCCGCCGTTGCGCAGCACCGCCACCCCAGCCAGCGCGATGGGATAGAGCTGGAGGGCGATGGTAGAGTTGGCAGGCAGGCTGACCTCAATCTCGTTCTCGTAGCTGGAGACGGACAACACCGGCGCGACAGTAGACGCCGTGTTGTTTCCCCCGTTGATGACCAGGCGGCTGCCCATCAGCAGGGCCGCCGTGGTGTTCACGTGGTAGGAGATGCGGTAGCGCCCTGCAGTGGCCACAGTGAATACTGTGTTTCCCGCATTGGGGGTAATGTCCGCCGAAAACAACTGGGCGCTGGGCAGGGGGATGGGCGTGCCGCCCAAGGCCACGGTGAGGCTGGTGCCCGCCGTGTTGGCGGCGAAGCCTGCCGTCGCCGTGGGGTTGGGGCCGTTGGGCCCGGTAGCCCCGGTGGCCCCGGTAGGACCGGT
>CAJULZ010000010.1 GCA_910587205.1 uncultured Oscillospiraceae bacterium | reverse complement strand
CCCCCCGCCAGTAGGCGGCGTTGCAGGCGGTGAGCTTGATGGCGTTGCCCTTGATGCGGCCGGTGGAATCCAGGTGGGGGCCGGCGCACAGGTCGGTAAACTCGCCCTGCTTGTAGAAGCTGATGGCGGCGTCCTCGGGCAGGTCGTTGATGAGCTCCACCTTGAAGGGTTCGTCCTTTTCCTCCATGAACGCCAGCGCCTCGGCCCGGGGCAGCTCAAACCGTTCCAGCTTCAGCTTTTCCTTGCAGATTTTACGCATCTCGGCCTCGATCTGCTCCAGGTGCTCGGGGGTAAAGGCGAAGGGCGCGTCCATGTCGTAATACCAGCCTTCGTCGATGGACGGGCCGATGGCCAGCTTCACCTCCGGCCACAGGCGCTTGACCGCCTGGGCCATCACGTGGGAGCAGGTGTGCCAGTAGGTTTTTTTGTATGCCTCGTTTTCAAAGGTGTACAGCTTTTCTCCGGACATGTTTATGACCTCCTGTTTTGATCGGGGCAAGAAAAAATCCCACCCCTGAATGTGAATCAGGGGTGAGATTGGAAATCCCACGGTTCCACCCTGCTTACGTTTCTGCAAATCAAGAAACGTCGCTTTGTCACGCTCCGCTTGCCGGCAACGCGCGGCTTCCCTCCGGCGCGGGCTGGTCTTGGGCCGCTATGCGGCCCTCCGCCCACCCTCGCTTGGCTTCATCCGCGCCGCTCCCAACGGCTTCGCGCTTCCTCTGTAACGGGAGGGCCCGGCCCATTCCTCACGGGCGGCTCGGGAGTGGTACCAACCGCCGCCCCGCGCAGGACCCTTCCACCAAACGGGCCCCTCTCTGTGCGCAGCCTGCGGTTTCTTCTCCGTCGGCGCCATTTTGACAGGGGCAGTATATCACCCGCCGGGGGAAAAGTCAAGGGGCAGACCCTTCCAGGGCCGCGCCGGGAGAAAGGGCGGCGCTGCCGGGCCTCTGACGGCGCCGCCCTCACGCGGCTCACTTCCGCCAGCGCTTCAGCATGGGGAAGAATTGGTGCATTTGGGCCTTGGCCTGCTCCTGGGTCATGCCCGGGTTGGCCTGGGCCATCATGGGGGCGCAGAAGTCGATCATCTCGTCCATGGTCATCTCCCCCACAAACCGCCCCCCTTTGTAGCAGTAGGAGCAGTAGTCGGCGCTGGGGGAACCGTCCGCCTCGGTGCCCGTCTCCGTGCCGGGCATGAGGGGCATCCCGCAGGATTGGCAGAATTTCATGTCTTTGTAGTTTTCCATCGCTGGAACCTCCTTTGTTGTGGATGGCTCCATTGTACTGCCGGAAACCTGACAGGGTGTGTCAGGTTCCGATACGTGGGCAAAATAAATTTCCCGGCCCAGGGCCGCCAGCCGCCGGCGCAGGAGGGCGGGGGAAAGTACCTCCACCCCCGTGCCGAAGCTGAGCAGGTAGCCGTACAGCCACTGGTCCTCCGGCAGCACCGCCTCCACCACCAGCGCCCCGTCTGGCCGGACGGACACGCAGCTCTGGTCGAACTCGTCGTACACCCGGTAGGCCAAGGAGGGGGCGAACCGCAGGCGCACCTCCGCCCGGAACAGGGGCGGGATCTCGCCGGAATAGTCCGCCTCCGGCGGTTCCAGGCGGCGGTGGAACACCTCCCCGGTGGGGGCCGGGGATAGGATGCGGGACAGCCGGAACGTGCGGTAGGCTTCCCGCTCCAGGTCAAAGGCCTGGAGGTACCATCCCTGGCCCTTGAACACCAGCCGGGCGGGGAGCACTTTGCGCCCGCGGGTGGAGCCGTAGGAACTGGCGTAGCGGAACGCCAGGACCTGCCGCCCCAGCGCCGCCTGCTTCAAAAGCTGAAACTTTTCATTGTCCGCCTCCCCCGCGCCCCAGCGGGTGAGGTCTACTTGGAGCCAGTCCTCCTGCCCCCGGCGGAACAGGGCGGACAGCTTTGCCCGCGCCCCGGCCCCCTCCTGCCCAGGCAGACTTTGCAGGGCCAGCAAAAGCTGACGCTGCTCCTCGTCGGTAAAGGCGGCCCGGTCCAGCACGTACCCGTCCAGGAGGGCCACGCCGCCCCCGGCCCCCTGGGTGGTGTAGACCGGCACCCCGGCCGCGGACAGCGCGTCCACATCCCGCAGTACCGTGCGCTGGGATACCTCCAGCCGCCGGGCCAGCTCCCCGGCGGTCATGCGGCCCTTCTCCAGCAGGAGGTAGACCATCTGAAATTGCCGCGTGACCACGGACATGGGCGGTTCCCCCTTTCTCGTGGTTCCGGGTAAAAGCCCTCCACCCCCAGGGGGGGGAGGGCGCCCCCCGAAGGGGGCCGGGTGAGGGGGCGGACGTCAGGCGCGCCCCTTTCCGCACCCTCATCCGTCATCGCCTTCCCCCTGGCAGGGGGAAGGCTGGGCGCGTATTTGCGGTTTTTTCTATCATACCACACAAAACGAAAAAGGGGAAGCCCCACGGGGCCTCCCCTTCCTCATGTTCGCGGCGTTGTCACGCTGCGAAGCGGCCAGGGCGCTCGGTCGCTTTCGCTGCGATTCGGGCAAAACCAGCCCCCGCTCCGCGGCGGCCGGGCTTTCGCGCCCTCACCCCGCTCCAAGCTCCCTCACTGTCCGCTTCTCCGCGCTTCTAATCCAGCTCAAACTGCCCCGTGTAGAGCTGGTAGTACCGCCCCTGCTTTTCCATCAGCTCGGCGTGGCTGCCCTTCTCCATGATCTCGCCATGCTCGATGACTACAATGCAGTCCGAGTTGCGCACGGTGGACAGGCGGTGGGCGATGACAAACACGGTGCGGCCCTCCATCAAGGCGTCCATGCCCTGCTGGATATGCTGCTCGGTGCGGGTGTCGATGGAGGACGTGGCCTCGTCCAGCACCATGATAGGCGGGTCCTTCACCGCCGCCCGGGCGATGGACAAAAGCTGCCGCTGGCCCTGGGACAAGTTGGCCCCGTCCCCCGTCAGCATGGTCTGGTAGCCCTCCGGCAGACGGCGGATGAAGCCGTCCGCGTTCGCGGTTTTGGCGGCCTGAATGCAATCCTCATCGGTGGCGTCCAGCCGGCCGTAGCGGATGTTGTCCATCACCGTGCCGGTGAACAGATGGGTATCCTGGAGCACCGCGCCCTGGCTCATGCGCAGGGAATCCTTCTCGATGTCCTTCACGTCGATGCCGTCGCAGGTGATGACGCCGCCCTGGATCTCATAGAACCGGTTGATCAGGTTGGTGACGGTGGTTTTCCCCGCACCGGTGGAGCCCACAAAGGCGATCTTCTGGCCCGGATTCGCGTAGACGGTCACTTCTTTGAGGACCCGCTTGCCCTCCACATAAGAGAAGTCCACCCGGTTCAGACGCACCGCCCCCCGCAGCTCCGTATAGCAGAACTCCTCGCCGGGGACGTTGCGCACCGCACCGCGGATCAGATGCAGGCCCATCCGGCCGTCCGGGCCGGGGTACTTCCACGCCCAGCCGTGGCCCGCCATCTCCTCCAGGGTGAGGGGGGTGAGGGAGCCGTCGTCCCCCACGCGCACCCACAGCCCGGTCTTGGAGTCCTGGTTGGGGGGCAGCAGCTTGAGAGCGCCGTCCTCCTCGTCCGCCTGGCCCAGCTCGGACAGGGCCTCGTCCGGCCCCACCAGCACGGGCACCAGCGTCAGCCCGCAGGCGCGGGGCACCTTCCAGGCCCAGTTCTTGGGCCGCCCCTGGCCGCCGAACTTGGACAGGGAGCCGTTGGCGTCCTTCTCCACCGGCACCAGCGTGACCTGGCCCCGGTCCACCTCGGGCTGGGCGTCCATGACGGCAAAGATGCGCTCCGCCCCCGCCATGGCGGACAGCAGGGAGGTCATCTGCATAGAGATCTGGTTTACCGGCTGTGTGACCTGCCGGTTGTACTGCAAATAGATCACCAGGGAGCCCAGGGTGAAGCCGGCCGCCCCGCCGCCCATGGCCAGCAGGCCGCCCAGCACGGCGGTGGCCGCGTAGCCGATGTTGGTGAGGTTGGAGGCTACAGGCATGATGGCGGAGGAGTAGAACCCGGCCTCGCTGGCCGCCGCGCGGTACTCCTCGTTGAGACCGTTGAACTGGGCCTTGGCCTGCGCCTCGTGGTTGAAGGCCTTGACCACCTTCATCCCCTCGATCATCTCCTGGATGTTGCCGTTCACCGCGCCCAGGGCAGCCTGCTGCCGGGCATAGTACTTCCGGCTGCGCTTGCCGAACACGGTGAACACCGCCAGCACCGCCGCCAGCATCACCACCGTGGCCAGGAACAGCAGGGGCGACAGGGACACCATCATCACCACCACGCCGACAAAGGTGATGACGCTGGAGATTAGTTGCACCACCGACTGCTCCAAGGCCATCTGCACGTTGTCCGCATCATTGGTGAAGCGGCTCATGAGTTCGCCATGGGTGTGGGCGTCGAAAAAGCTGAGGGGAAGCTCCTGGAGCTTGTCGAACAGCTCCTTCCTCATACGGTTGCAGCCCTTCTGGGCCAGCTGGGCCATGAGGTTGGCTTGGACGTAAGAGCATACCGCCGCCAGCAGATAGATGCCGACGAGCTGGAGGCAGCTGGTCAGCAGGGTGGGCAGCTCGGTCTGGCCCTGCTTAAAGGCAACGCTGATGCTGTCGATGATGGGTTTCTGCATATAGGTGGCCGCCACCCCCAGAAGGGCGGATATGGCCACACACACCAACGCCGCGGCCAGCAGGACGGGACGGCTGGCGATATACTTTACCGTCCGCAGGGCGGTACGGCGCAGGTCCTTGGGCTTGCCGTACCCGCCCCTGCCCCGGGGGCCGCCGGGTCCATGGGGGCCGCCCCCCGGGCCGTGGGGCCGTCTGTTCTCAGCCATTGCCGTCCCCGCCTTCCTGCTGGGAATCGTAAATCTCGCGGTAAATCCTGCTGGCTTTCATCAACTCATCGTGGCTGCCCACGTCGGCCACCGTGCCCTCGTCCAGCACCACGATCTTGTCCGCGTACTGCACCGAGCTGATGCGCTGGGCGATGATGATGACGGTGGTGCCCTTCAGGTTCTCCCGGAAGGATTCCCGGATGCGGCCCTCGGTGGCGGAGTCCACGGCGGAGGTGGAGTCGTCCAGAATCAGCACCGCGGGCTTTCTCACCATGGCGCGGGCGATGCACAAACGCTGCTTCTGCCCGCCGGACACGTTCACGCCGCCCTGTTCCAGATAGGTGTCGAAGCCGTCGGGGAAGGACATGATGAAGTCATACGCCTGGGCGTCCTTGGCGGCCTGGATAAGCTCCTCCTCGGTGGCGTTGCCGTTGCCCCAGAGCAGGTTTTCCCGGATTGTGCCGGAAAAGAGCACGTTGTTTTGCAGCACCATGCCGATCCGGCCCCGCAGTCCGTCCAGGGGATAGTCCCGCACGTCCAGCCCGTCCACAAGCACGTTGCCGCGGTGGACGTCGTAGAACCGGGGGATCAGGTTCACCAGGGAGGATTTGCCGGTGCCGGTGCCGCCCACAATGGCGACAAATTCCCCGGGCGCCACCGTCAGGCTGACGTTTTTCAGCACGTCCTCCCCCGCGCCCTCGGTCTGGTACCGGAAGGACACGTCCCGGAACTCCACCCGGCCCCGGGGGGCGGGAAGGGCGGCCTCACCGCCGTCCTGGATGGCGCTCTGGGTGTCCAGCACCTCAAACACACGGCGGATAGACGCCTGGGCCCGGGTGTATTGCAGCACCGCCATGCCGATCATCATGGCGGACATGAGGATTTGCATGATGTAACCGGTGACGGTCTGGAGGTAGCCGATCTCCAGCTCGCCCCCCAGCACCATATTGCCGCCGTTGTACAGCACCAGCACCGTGGCCACCGAGAAGCAGATCATCATCACCGGCTGGATGGCCACCATACGCAGCACCGCGTTCAGCCCGGCGGTGGTAAAGCCGTCGTTGGCGTCGATGAATTTGGCCCGCTCCCGGTCCTCCCGGACGTAGGATTTCACCACCCGCACGGCCACCAGGTTTTCCTGCACCGTCTCGTTCAGGTGGTCCAGGGCTTTCTGCATTTTCTCAAACAGCGGGAAGCACACCTTCATCAGCAGGCCCAGCGCCGCCACCATGAAGGGCAGCACGACGCACACCACCAGGGCCAGCTTGGGGCTGAGGGTCAAGGTGAGGATCACGCTGGCGATGGTCATGGTGACGCCCCGGATGAGAATGCGCAGGCACATGATGGCAACGTTCTGCACATTGGTCAGGTCGTTGGTGAGGCGGGTGATGAGGGAGGAGGAGGAAAACCGGTCGATGTCCGCGAAGGAGAAGGAGGCGATTTTCTCAAACTCCGCCTGGCGCAGGTTGGCGCCCAGGCCCTGGGCGGCGTAGGTGGCGCAGCGGGCGGCAAACCCGCCCACCACCGTGGCCACTACCGCCACCAGCGCCATCAACGCGCCGGACTGCCAGATCACCGTCATGTTGTTCCCCTCGATGCCCTGGTTGATGATCCGGGCCATGAGCAGCGGGAGGACCAGCTCGCACAGCGTCTCCACTACCACCAGCAGCGGGGAGGCCACGGCGTACCATTCGTAGCCCCTCAGGTAAGAGGCAAGGCGTTTTAACAATGGTCACACTTCCTTTCAGATGGGGTTCTTGGGGAGCCCTGCCGTCGGGGCCGGGGGCGGCGGGCCCAGGGGGTCGGGGGGCGGGTCCTGCCGCTTGTCCCCGCCGATCTGATACAGGTTTGCCAGCATCCGGGACAATAGGCCGTCGGCGGTCTCCCGCTCCTGGGGGGAAAAGCCGGAGTACATGTGCCCCTCCACCTGCCGGAAGGCGTCCATACTCTGGGCGATGGTGTCCCGCCCTTTTTGGGTGATGGAGATGCGGTTCCGGCGGGTGTCCCGCTGGTCGGTGCGGCGCTCCACGTACCCCTGGCGCTCCAGCACCTTCAGCGACGCGGCCACCGTGGGCGGCGCGCTGTGCAGCTTGTCGGCAAGCTCCTTCTGGGTGGGGGCCCGCTCGGGGTCGTCCGGGTAGGTAGACAGCTCCCATAACAGCCGGGGGGAGCCCACGTCCCGCACGCCGCGCCGGGCCAGGGCCGCCATACAGGCGTTGTGGTGGGCGCGCATGAGCTGCTGGAGCAGGATGCCGGTCTGTTCGCCCATGAAGATCCCTCCTAAATAATTCGTATGCTAATAATTAGCACGCTTTTTATTTTACCATCCCCATGGAAAAAGTCAAGGGCGGGACCAGAAAAAATTCCCGGTTCCCGCCCTTGCCGATTTGTGAAAAATTCTTAGAACGAACGTTTGACATTTCGAACGTGGTGTGGTATACTATTGGCAGGCGCTCCACGGCCTGCGGCGGCACGGCGTATCCTGGTTGCCGGACGGCCCGCCGCGCGGACCCGCCCCTGTGGCGGACCTATTCTTGGAAGGAGCTTGCGCTATGGTCAAACTGACCCCAAAACAGCAGCAGATCTATGACTACATCCTCGCCTTTGCCGAGGAGCACGGCTATCCCCCCTCTGTGCGGGAGATTGCCGCGGCGGTAAACCTGAAATCCCCCGCCACCGTCCACTTCCATATGAAGGGCCTGCGGGAAGCGGGGCTCATCACCCAGGCCGAGGGCAAGACCCGGGCCATTACCATCAACGACGCCGCCCGGACCCGGCGGGACCAGGTGCCCCTGGTGGGCTATGTGGCGGCGGGTTCCCCGATCCTGGCCCAGGAGAACATTGAGGAGTACCTCACCTTTGACACAGGCGGGCTGTCCGGCGAGCATTTCGCCCTGAAGGTACGGGGGGAATCCATGATTGAGGCGGGCATACTGCCCGACGACCTGGTGGTGGTTCACCAGCAGCCCCTGGCCCGCAACGGGGACATCGTGGTGGCCCTGTTCGAGGACGAGGCCACGGTCAAAACCTTCCGCCGGGAGAGCGACGGCCACATCTGGCTCTACCCGGAGAACTCCAGCCCGGAGTACCAGCCCATCGACGGCGAGGGCTGCTCCATCCTGGGGCGGGTGGTGGCCGTGGTGCGGCGGTACTGACCCTTCAAAGCAGCCAAAAGGGACGCGCTTGTGCGCGTCCCTTTTCCTGTCCCCATCAGCCTCGGGCCTTCCGGCCCGACGCCCCGGGGATATTCAGTTCGTCCCGGTACTTGGCCACCGTGCGCCGGGAGATGGGGCAGCCCTGCCTGGCCAGCGCCTCGCACAGCTTCTGGTCGGACAGGGGGCGGGCCTTGTCCTCCCCATCGATGAGGCGGCGGAGCAGCGCCCGGGCCCCCGCGCCCCCCACCTCGCCCCCGGCGGCCCCCCGGGAGAAAAACCAGCCCAGGGGGTACACCCCCCGCTGGCATTGCAGGTACTTTTCCCGCACCGCCCGGCTGACGGTGGATTCATGTATTCCCACCATATCGGCCACGTCCGCCATGCGCAGGGGGCGCAGGGCCTGTTCGCCTTCCCGGAAAAAGTCCCCCTGCCGGTCCACAATGGCCTGGGCGCACCGCACCAGGGTGTCCTCCCGCTGGGCGATGGCCTGGAGCACATCTTGGGCGGACTGCACCTTTTTGCGCAGATATTCCCGCACCTCTTTCTGCTGGGACAGGTCCAGCAGCGCCCGGTAATAGCCGTTAATCCGGAAAGCGGGGCGCTCCCCGCCCCGGGTGCGGGCCACAAAGCGCCCGTCCTGTTCCTCCACAAACACGTCCGGGTAGACATAGGGCGTCTGCCCCGGCTGCTCAAACACCGCGCCGGGCCGGGGGTCCAGCTCCCGGATGGTTTTCTGGGCGGCCAGCACCTCGTCCAGGGGGATTTTCAGCTGGTCGGCGATGAGGCGGTAATGCCGCCGGGCCAGAGGCTCCAGGTAATCCCGGACAATGGCCAGCGCCGGACCGCCCACCCCCGCCCGCTCCAGCTGGAGCGCCAGGCACTGGGACAGATCCCGCGCCCCCACCCCGGCGGGCTCCAGGGTGCGCAGAACCTCCAGCGCCCGGCCCAGGCAATCCCGGGGGATGCCCGTGTCTTGGGCCAGCTCGTCCAGGTCCAGCCGGAAATACCCGTCCCCGTCCAGGCAGGCGGCCAGCAGGCCCACCGTCCGGGCGGTTTCCCCGTCCAGGCGCAGGCGGTCTATCTGCCGGCCGATGAATTGGGACAGGGTCTCCTCCAGCCCGCCGGACACCCCGATCCGGGCGATGGGGTCGGAGTCGTAATCCCACAGCCCCTGGTAGTAGCGGTTCTGCCGGTCGTTATCCGCCAGCCAGCGCAGGTGCTGGAGCTGCTCGTCCTCCCGCTCGGGCTCGGCGGGGGCGGCGGGCTCGTTCAGGTCCACCACCGGGTTTTCCTGGGACAGCTCCTGCAAATAGTCCCGCAGCTCCAGCGCGCTCATCTGGAGCACCTCCAGGCGCTGGATCTGCCGCTGGTCCAGAAGCTGGACCTGTTTTTGTATCAGTTCCACGGCGCCGTCCTCCTCCCCGTGACCGAATGATGTACCCCTGCTACTTCTTCTTCCCGAACGGCCACCAGCCGCGCCGCGCCTTGGGCGCTGCCGGGGGCTCCGCCACCAGCGCCGCCCCCTTGGGGGCGTCCAGCCGCTCCAGGGCTTCCGCGGCGCCCTTGTAGCCCATATCCGCCGCCCTCCGGTACGCCGTCCTGGCCTGCGCCAGATCCTGCGCCACGCCCGCGCCGCGCTCATAGCACTCGCCCAAAAGGAACCAGGCCCGGCCGCTGCCCTGCTCCGCGGACTTGCGGAACCACTCGGCCGCCCCGGCGGCGTCCGGCTCCACCCCGATGCCCTGATAGAGGCAGAAGCCGTAATTGCACTGGGCCCACGGGCTGCCCTGCTCGGCGGCCTCCTTGTACAGCTGGGCGGCCCGGGCCTTGTCCGCCTCTACGCCCTGGCCAAACTCATAGCACACGCCCAGCGAGCATGTTGCGGCGGGATAGTGCTGCTCATGGGCCCGGCGGTACAGCTCCACGGCCTTTTCCAGATCCTTTTCCACGCCGTAGCCGTTCTCATAGCACTCGCCCAGCAGCTGCTGCGCCCTGGGCTGGCCCGCCTGGGCGGCCTGGGCAAACCATTTGACCGCCTCGTCGTTGTCCTCTTTTACGCCGATCCCCCGGTAGTAGCAGAAGCCCAGATTGCACTGGGCGCGGACATATCCCGCCTCCGCCGCCCGGCGGTACAGCTCCACCGCCCGGGGCTGGTCGCGCTCCACGCCGGAGCCCAGCTCGTAGCACAGCCCAAGGGAACAGGTGCCGGCGGGGTATCCCGCCTCGTGGGACTTCAAGTAGAGTTCGTACGCCTTGGCCTCGTCCTGCTCCACACCGTAGCCGTTGTCATAGCATTCGCCCAGCAGCTGCTGTGCCCTGGGGTAGCCCTGTTCCGCGGCCCGGGCGAACCAGCGGAACGCCTCCTTGTCGTCCTGCTCCACGCAGATCCCCTGGTAGTAAAAGTAGCCCAGGTTGCACTGGGCGCGGGCGTCCCCGGCCTCGGCGGCCTTCCGGTACAGCTCCGCGGCCCTGCCCTTGTCCATCTCCACGCCGCGGCCCAGCTCATAGCACAGCCCCAGGGCGCACGTCCCGGCCGGGTGGGCCTTCTCGTCCGACTGGGCGTACAGCCGGGCGGCTCGGTCCAGGTCAGCCGTCACGCCGTAGCCGCACTCATAGCACTGGCCCAGCAGGTACAGCGCCCTGCCGTGCCCCTGCCGCGCGGCCTGGTCGAACCAGTAGAAGGCCTGATCATTGTCCTCCTTCACGCCGATCCCCCGGTACCAGCAATAGCCCAGGTTGCACTGGGCGCGGGCGTCCCCGGCCTCGGCGGCCTGGGTGTACAGCTCCACGGCCCGGGCCAGGTCCTGCTCCACCCCGCGGCCCAGTTCATAGCACAGCCCCAGGGAACAGGTTCCCGGGGGATAGTCCCCCTCATGGGCGGCCCGGTAGAGCTGCGCGGCCTTTGTGACGTCCTGCTCCACGCCGTAGCCGTAGTCGTAGCAGTCCCCCAGCAGGCCCAGGGCCCGGGGATAGCCCTCCTCCGCGGCCAGTTCAAACCAGCGCACCGCCTGCTTGTCGTCCATCTCCGTGCCGATGCCCCGGTAGTAGCAGAAGCCCAGGTTGCATTGGGCCGGGACATAGCCCGCCTCCGCCGCCCGGCGGTAGTACTCCACCGCCTGGGGAAGATCCTGCTCCACCCCGGTGCCCAGCTCGTAGCACAGCCCCAGGGCACAGTCGGCGGGCGGGTAGTCGTCCTCCCCGGCTTGGCGGTAGAGCTCCGCCGCCTTGGCCTCGTCCTGCTCCACGCCCACGCCGTTCTCATAGCACTGGCCCAGCAGGAACCGCCCCCTGGGGTACTCCTGGCCGGCGCACTGGCGGTACAGCCGCACGGCCTCCTCCAAATCCTGCTCCACGCCCACGCCCAGCTCCCGGCACAGACCCAGGGCGCAGGTGGCCGCGTCATAGCCCTGTTCATGGGCGGCCTGGTAGAGCGCCACCGCCCTTTTCGCATCCTGCTCCACGCCGTAGCCATGCTCGAAGCACTCGCCCAGCAGAGTTTGGGCGCGGGGATGGCCCTGCTGGGCCGCCTTGGCGAACCACGCCGCCGCCTCCTGATAATCCTGCTCCAGCCCGATCCCCCGGTAATAGAAAAACCCCAGGTTGCACTGGGCGGGGGGATACTCCTGATCCGCCGCCTCGCGGTACAGCTCCGCCGCCCGCAGCTTATCCAGTTCCACGCCGCTGCCCATCTCGTAGCACAGCCCCAGTTCGCACTGGGCGGGGGGATAGCCCTGCTCCGCCGCCTGGGCCAAGAGCTGGGCGGCCCGCACGGGGTCCTTCTCCGTGCCGATACCCCGGGCATAGCAGAGCCCCAGGCTGTATACCGCGGCGATATGCTCCCCCTCCGCCGCCCGGGTGAACCACTGGAAGGCCAGCCCCTCGTCCCGGGCGGCCCCGCCGGTGCCGTTGCAATAGCTGATGCCCGCCCGGTATTGGGCGTCCAAGTCGCCCTCCCCGGCGGCGTCCAGCAGTTCCCGGAACCCCTGCTCCTTTTTCGCCGACACGTCCGCCATGCTCTGGATCAGTTCCGGGTCAATATAGACCATAAACGTGCCCTGCCCGTCGGGCTGGGCCCCGCTGTTCCTCTCGTCCGCCATCCTGTCATCCGCTCCTTCCCTGCGCGGCCGTTTTTCGCCTATTATAACATAGCAGGCGGCGGTTTTACAAGAGGTGCGCGGCCGCGGGGCGGCAAACACGGAAACGCAAGCGGGCGGCGGCCCGGCTGCGTTTTTTCGCAAAGCGCCAGGGGAAGCCCCTTGAAATACGCCGCTTTTTTGGGAGAAGCTCCGAAGAAAATGAAAAGGAAAGACTTTTTCTTGCAATTCCCTCCCTCCTGCTATATACTGGCAGACAGGAAAAGAGAAAAGAGGGGATTGCTATGCTCCAAATCTTCCAGATACTTCCCATTGCGGGGGCCGCGCAGCCCGCCCCCCGGCCCGACCTGGTCCCCAGCCTGACGGATCAGGCGCTGGAGCTCGTGGGGGCCGTGAACAGCGCGCTGAACAACATCGTCTGGGGCTGGCCGGCGCTGATCCTGCTGTCTTTTGTGGGGATTTTCATGACCTGCCGCACGAAGTTCTTCCAGGTCAGCCACTTTGGCCACTGGCTGAAAGAGACCATCGGCGCTATCTTCCGTAAGGA
This sequence comes from uncultured Oscillospiraceae bacterium, assembly GCA_910587205.1. Classification (GTDB taxonomy): domain Bacteria; phylum Bacillota; class Clostridia; order Oscillospirales; family Oscillospiraceae; genus Enterenecus. Next base: position 25,756 of record CAJULZ010000010.1, on the reverse strand, counting down.
TGTGTCCAGCCACACCGGGGACAAATCCATCTCCCAGTTCCAGTCCCTGTGCACTGCCTTGGCCGCCACCGTGGGCACCGGCAACATCGTGGGCGTGGCCGGCGCCATCATGGTGGGCGGCCCCGGGGCCGTGTTCTGGATGTGGCTCATCGCCTTCTTCGGCATGATGACCAACTACTCCGAGAATGTGCTGGGTATTTTTTACCGCCGGAAGAATTCCGCCGGGGAATGGTCCGGCGGCGCCATGTACTACCTGCGGGACGGCCTGGGCGCCAAGAAGGGCTGCAAGACCATCGGGACGGTACTGGCGGTGCTGTTCTCCGGGTTCTGCTTTCTGGCCTCCTTCGGCATCGGCAACATGACCCAGATCAATTCCATATCCGGCAACATGCAGGATGTGTTCGGCATCCCCACCTGGGCCACCGGCATCGTTATCGTCATTTTGGCAGGGCTGGTGGTGCTGGGCGGCCTGAAGCGCATCGCTTCCGTCACGGAGAAAATCGTGCCCTTCATGGTTATCCTGTACATGGTGGGCTCCATCGTCATCTTCTGCTCCAATATCTCCATGGTGGGCCCGGTGTTTGCCGCGATTTTCAACGGGGCCTTTGCCCTCCAGGCCGCAGGCGGCGGCGTGGTGGGCTACGGCGTCAAGCTGGCCATCGAGCAGGGCATGAAGCGGGGCGTGTTCTCCAACGAAGCGGGCCTGGGCTCCTCCGTCATGGTGCATTCCAGCTCCAACGTGAAGGAGCCGGTGCGTCAGGGCATGTGGGGCATTTTTGAGGTGTTCGCCGACACCATCATCGTGTGTACCCTCACCGCGTTCTCTGTGCTGTCCTCCGGGCTGGTGGACTTGGAGACGGGGGCTGCCTTGGCCGCCTACAACGGCGTGGAACTCACCAAGGCCAACCTGGTGAGCACTGTGTTCTCCATGCACTTCGGCTTTGCCGGAGCGGCGTTTGTGGCTGTTTCGGTGATGCTGTTTGCCTTCTCCACCTGCCTGGGCTGGAGCCACTACGGGAGTAAGGCCTGCGAGTTTTTATTTGGAGAGAAAATTACAAAGGTGTATCAGGCGATTTTCGTGCTGGCCACCTTCGGCGGCGCGGTGATGGGAGAAAACCTGGCCTGGGAGATCGCCGACACCCTCAACGGCATGATGATGCTGCCCAACCTGGTGGGGGTACTGGCGCTGTCCCCGGTGGTCATTGCCATCACAAAAAACTACGTGGACCGCAAGCTCCGGGGGAAGGACGTGGAGCCCATGCTGTCCAACTTCCCAGACATCCAGCGGGAGGCCGCGGAGGCGGTCGGGGCCGGGGAGAAGTAACGGAAAAGGGCGCGCCATGGGGCGCGCCCTTCTTATATTATATACAATGCAAGATATAAAATACAAACACCCCGTGGCCGGGCGGCGGTCCCAAAGGGTTTCCGTCCTGCCGCAGACAGCGCAAAACGGGCCGGAGAAGCGTTTGAAAGGGGGGCCTTTTCTCGAACGTACTGATAGACGGCTATGTTCTGCGCTGCCACCACTTTTTCGGCTTTTCTTCCCGGTCGGGCAGCTCGATGAGATATTTCCCCGAGGCGTTTATCATGGTGGTGGCCCCATACTGCCGGGTGCGGGGCTGGGTGGGCACGTATTGCAGGTGGACATGCCCATAACAGTGGTAGGCGGGGCTGTACCGGTCCAGCAGCGCCCGAAAACACTCAAAGCCCCGGTGGCAGCCGTCGTCCAGATCCCCAAGGCCCCGGGCGGGGGCATGGGTGACCAGGATATCCACCCCGCCCCGCCGCAGGGCGGGGGCAAGCTTGGCGATGCGCCGGCGCATGGCCCCCTCCGTGTATTGGTGGGGGCCCCTGTTATATTCGATGCAGCCCCCCAGTCCCAGGATGCGGTAGCCCCGGAATGTGACCACCTCCCCGTCGATGCAGTCGCACCCCTCCGGGGGGTGTTCGTCGTACCGGGTGTCGTGGTTCCCGTGGACGTAAAACACTGGGATGTTCCCCATTGTCACCAGGAAGCTCAGGTAGCTGGCGGGCAGGTCGCCGCAGGACAGGATAGCGTCCACCCCGGCCAGCTTTTCCTTGCTGAAGAAGTCCCAGAGGCCGGGGTCCGCGGCGTCTGAAATAGCCAGCAGTTTCAAACGCTCGCCTCCTCGGGGGGGATCAGCTTACGGTTGACCCCCAGCCGGCGGACAGTGGGCCGGGCCGCGGGCAGCAGCTCCCCATAGGCGGGGAGGCGGCCGTCCACCCGGTCGCACAGCCAGTCCATTTTCAAAATCTCCTCCATGGTGAGGCTGCGGCTGCCGTCGTTCACCACACGGCCGTCCTGGGCCCGGATTAATCGGCGGAAGGGCTGCAGCGCGCCGGAGCGGATACCTCCCTGGAGGATTTGGGCCAAGGTGTGCACGCCCTCGGGGAGGTCGGGGCTGAAATGCAGGTCTACCACGCCGCTGTTCATCCCCCACCAATAGTTGATGGCCCGGTTGCTGTCCTCCGCCAGGGGAATGCGCTTGGGGTCTTGGAGCAGCTCCCGGACGATGCGCACATAAAACTCGCCCCACAGCCAGCTGGGAGAGGCCAGCAGCGTCAGCTTCCCGTCGGCGCCGAACCGGGCCAGGCCATAAGCGCCCTCAGGCTGTTCGGCGATATAGTCCCGGTCGCTCACCAGCTGGATGCCCTGCTCCCGGAACTGAGCCATATAGTCCCCGGGCAGGCAGTGCCAGCGCAGGTCGATGCGGGCGGCCGGGTTAGTGAGGGCGGCCCCCAGGGCAAAGGCGTTGATGCTGGCGGGCACGCCCAGGATGGGGTAGCTGCCCACGTAACCGATTTTCCCGGTCTTGCACAGCGCGCCGGCAATGGCCCCGGTGATGAACTTGGCCTCGTACACCCGGCAGTAATACGCCTTGACGTTCACGTAAGGCTGATCGATGGAGCAGTTCATAAACCGCACCTTGGGATATTTCACCGCCACCCGCAGCGTGGCGTCGATAAGCCCCACGGCGGTGGTGAAAATAAGTTCCGCGCCGTCGGCCACCGCCGACTCAATGACGGCGTCCGCCTTCTGCGGGTCCACGTCGTAATAGGCTTTGGTGCTCACGCTGTCCCCCAGAACCTCCTCCAGATAGGTCCGGCCCCGGTCATGGGAAGCGGTCCAGGCGCTGGTCTCCGGATTTTTTTGGAACAGGAACGCGCAGCGCAGCTTCTTTTTCGTAAAGGGCAGGAGGCCCGACGCGCCCACACGCCGATCGCCGCCCTCCCCCATGGGGGCCAAGCTGACGGCGATGGGCTCCGGCTCGGTGGATACGCACAGCTCCTTCCACACGGCGGTGAGGGTCTGGCGGTAACCGTCCGTCTCCATAGACAAAAAGTCCGCCCCGGAGTGGAAGCTCAGCCAGCGCAGCAGAGCGTCCCCCGTGGTCAAGCCCAGCCCGCCGCCGCCCAGGCGGTAAAAGCTGTCCCGGAACTCGAAGTAGTGCCGGCGGAATTTTTTCTGGAAGTCCTCCGGCCACTCCTGGCCGGGATGGAAGCCGAATGCGGCGTGGAGGCCGGCATAGCCCCCCAGTTCGCTGAAGTGGACACCCCAGCACTTGGAACAACGGTAAAATTCCAAAAACTCCATATAGATTTTGACGGTGAGGCTGTCCGACGCCTCCGGCATCAGCCGGATGACCTCCGCCCGCACGGTGGCCGAGCCCAGGAATTTGAGCACGCTCACCCGCTTGTTGCCCTCCTCTACATAGAACCGGCCCAGGTACTCATAGCACTTGATGGGGTCGTGGATTCCCTCAGTCAGCTGGGCCCTGCAAAGGTTGGTCCATTTGGTGGCGAACTCTGTGTCCGCCCCCAGCAGGGGATAAAACCCCGGCGAAAAGCTGTTGCAGCGGGCATCCTGGGTGGAGCCCACAACGAGATAGATCGGAATTTCCATGGGCCCCAGGGCGAGCTGGGACAGGTGCGCCTGGCGCATCTGCTGCAAGGACTGGATATAGGGATACTGCCCCCGGTGGACGCAGCTTCGGTATTCCCGCTGGCCCTGCTTCAAAGCCGCCTGATAATACTGCATGGCTTCCGCGTTTGCCATAACATTGCTCCTTTTCCCGTGATCCGGGAGGGATAAGCCTTCCCCCAAGGGGGGGATGGCTTATCCCTCGTCATCAATTTTCAAAACAGCCATAAACGCCTCGGTAGGCATCTGCACCGTACCCAGAGAGCGCATCTTCTTCTTGCCCTCTTTTTGCTTCTCCAGCAGCTTCTTCTTCCGGGTGATGTCGCCGCCGTAGCACTTGGCCAGCACGTCCTTGCGCAGGGCCTTCAGTGTTTCCCGGGCGATGACTTTGCCGCCGATGGCCGCCTGGATGGGCACCTCAAACATCTGGCGGGGAATGTTCTCTTTCAGCTTTTCGCAGATCCGCCGCGCCCGCTTGTACGCCTTTTCCCGGTGGGCGATGAAGCTCAGCGCGTCCACTTGGTCGCCGTTTAAAAGCAGGTCTACCTTGACCAGATCCGACGGACGGTATTCGTCCAGCTCGTAATCCAGGGAGGCGTACCCCCGGGTTTTGGCCTTCAGCGTGTCGAAAAAGTCGTAGATAATCTCGTTGAGCGGCATGAGGTACTTGATTTCCACCAGGTTGGTGTCCAGATACTGCATATTTTTGTATTCCCCCCGGCGGTCCTGGCACAGGGGCATGATATTGCCCACATAGTCCGGCGGGGTGATGATGGACACGGCGGCATAGGGCTCCATGGCCTGCTTGATGGAACCGGGGTCAGGGTAGTTATGGGGATTGTCCACCCGCACCACGGTACCGTCCGTTTTAGTCACCTCATATATAACGGAAGGTAATGTGGTGATCAGGTCCAGATCAAACTCCCGCTCCAGCCGCTCCTGGATGATCTCCATATGGAGCATCCCCAAAAAGCCGCAGCGGAACCCGAACCCCAAGGCGATGGACGACTCCGGTTCAAAGGACAGCGCCGCGTCGTTGAGCTGGAGCTTTTCCAGGGCGTCCCGCAGGTCGGGGTATTTGGAGCCGTCTTCGGTGTAGACGCCGCAGTACACCATGGGCTGGGCGGGACGGTAGCCGGGGAGGGGCTCATCGGTGGGGCGCTCCACACCAGTGATGGTGTCGCCCACCCGGGTATCCTTCACGTTCTTGATGGACGCGGTGAACCAGCCCACCTCCCCTGCGGACAGCTTCGCGGCGCTCTCCATGCCCAGGGGACGCAGGTAGCCGCAGTCCAGCACGGTGTACCGGGCCCCGGAGGCCATGAGCTTTACGGGCATTCCCGGCCGGATGGAGCCCTCCATGACGCGGAAGTAGACGATGACGCCCAAATAGGGGTCGTACTGGCTGTCGAAGATCAGCGCCTTGAGCGGCGCGCCGGGATCTCCGGCGGGGGCGGGGATGTTGCGCACGATGTCCTCCAGCACCGCAGGGATGTTGATCCCCTGCTTGGCGGAGATCTCCGGCGCGTCCAGGGCGGGCAGGCCGATGATGTCCTCAATCTCGTGCTTCACCCGCTCCGGGTCGGCGGCGGGCAGGTCGATCTTGTTGAGCACCGGGCGGATCTCCAGATCGTGGTCCAGGGCCAGGTAGGTGTTGGCCAGCGTCTGGGCCTCCACCCCCTGGGCGGCGTCCACCACTAAGACAGCGCCCTCGCAGGCGGCCAGGGAACGGCTCACCTCGTAGTTGAAGTCCACGTGGCCCGGGGTGTCGATAAGGTTGAGGCAGTAGGTCTCGCCATCCTGGGCCTTGTAGTCCATGCGCACGGCCCGGGCCTTGATAGTGATTCCCCGCTCCCGCTCCAGGTCCATGTTGTCCAGCAGCTGGGACTCCATTTGCCGCTGCTCCACCGCGCCGCAGATCTCGATCATCCGGTCGGACAGGGTGGATTTCCCGTGATCAATATGGGCGATGATGGAAAAATTTCTGATTTTCGATTGATCTGTCATAGACTAAACCTTCCCCTCCATGCCAAATGGGGTCCCCGCTCAAGAAAAGATGGACTCGTAGTCATAGCCCATGATATAGGCCCGCAGATAGCCCAGCTGCGTGCGGTAGTTTTCCTTGGTATACTGCCAGCCGTCCTGGATCACGGTATAGGCCACCCATCGGGTGACGGCACCGGAGCAGTGGACGTGATCGGTGTAGTTGTCCAGGTTGGTGATGTATTCCGTGGCTCCCAGGAAACAATGCACCGACACGTTGTCGTATTCCAGCAGCCGCCCGGCCGCATACTCCACCGCCGTAAGGATGGCGTCTGCGGTCCCCTCCCGGGTCATCTTGTCCCAATACAGGATGCTGTACGGGGGGAACCAGATGTTGAAGCGCACGCCGGGGTGCCCCTCGATCCAGGCGCATACAACGTCCAGGTTTTCCCGGGCAGCGTCCAGGTAAGCGTCCCCAGGCAGCGCCGAAGGGCTCTCCTCCGGCCGCGGGTAGCACCGCAGAGCGGTCTCCCGGTTGAATACATAGCCGTCGTCCCAGATATAGGCGTCGTCCAGCGCCACCGCCCGGCCCAGCCTCCGGTGCATCCAGGTGCGCAGGGCGGCCTGGTACGTGTCGGCGTTGAACAGGTATTCCACATCGTCCAGCGGGTTCAGATTATAGAGGTAATGCGGCAGCTCCACAGTGCGCTGGCTGTCCGGCCGCACCAGGATGTTGGGGTCCAGGCAGAAAAAGACCCGGTCCAGCTTGGGATGGGTGCGGAACGCCAGGCGCAGGGCCGTGTCAAACTCGGAGATCCACCCGTCGGGGAAGGTGATTTTCAGCGTCTCCTCCCCGGTGTCGCCGGTGAACCAGGACGCGTGGTAGTTGGCCACCAGCGAGGTGCCCATGACCACGGCGGAATAGTCCTGGTGGCGGATGAGCCCCGCCATCTGGTAGCGCTGGTTGTCGAACAGGGCGGTCTCCCCCTCCCCGATGCCGCCCAGCACAAAGAAGGGGTCTTCCGCCGACAGCAGGAGGGTCAGCGCGCCAAAACACGCCAGGATACCCGCCAGCACCGCGATGAAAAAGGTTTTTGCCTTCAAGCCGCGCGCCCCCTTCTCTTAGAAATTTGCGTAGATAAACGTCTCCACCCCGGAGAAAAAGAGCACCGACACCACTACGCACAGCACCGCCAGCGCCGCCTTCCACACCCGGGGGCGGAAGCCCTTCAGCTGCGCGGTGGGGTTCGGGCAGGCCAGCAGGGCCAGCCCCGCCGGGATTAGCATCAGCGGCGCCCAGTAGATCAGCACCCGGCCGCCGGGCTGGAGCGCGTCTTGCAGCCATCCCAGGGCGGAGGACACCACCGGCATGGACAGCGCGGCGGCAAACTCCTTGGTGGGCAGGCCCCAATTGGACTGGAACAGCCCGCCCAGCAGGGCAACGGCCTGACCCAGGCTGCCCGCCCGGAAGAACACCCAGGCGATGTTGACAAACAGGAAGGTGAGGGCCCAGGCCAAGGGTTTTGGCAGGGACGCCTTCCCCTTGAGCAGCCGCTCCAAAACCTGGGCGGCGCCGTGGAGGGCGCCCCAGACGAGAAAGCCCCACCCCGCCCCGTGCCACAGGCCGGACAGCAGGAAGATCACCATGATGTTGCGGCAGGCGGCGGCCGTCCCCCGCCGGTTGCCCCCCAGGGGGATGTACACGCACTGACGGAAAAAACGGGACAGGGTGATGTGCCACCGGCCCCAGAAGTCCTTTACCGACAGGGCCTGATAGGGGCTGTTAAAGTTCACCGGCAGCTCCACGCCCATCATCCGGGCCATGCCGGAGGCCATGTCACAGTACCCGGAGAAATCGAAGTAGATCTGCAGGGTATAGCACAGGATGGTGAGGGCCGCGTCCATGGGGGCGAGGCTGCCGGCATTGGTGAAGCCGAAATCCGCGCCGTTGGCGAACACCGTGGCCACCAGCACTTTTTTGGCCAGCCCCAAGGAGAAGCAGTACAGCCCCGCCGCCAGATCCTCCCAGGAGAAGGGGGCGGGCTTGCGCAGCTGAGGGGCCAGCTCCCCCACCCGGGTGATGGGCCCGCAGGTGGCGGTGGCGAAAAAGGTGAGGCAGCAGGCGAAGTCCAGGGGGGACACGTCCCCCCCCGTCTCCCCATCATAGCAGTCCCGCAGCCAGAAAATCTGCTGGAAGGTGGCGAAGGACAGCCCTAAGGGGGCCAGCCAGGCCGGGGGCGCGAACATCCCCTCCAGCGGGGTAAGCGAGAGCACGAAGCCGGTGTACTTGAAAAAGCCCAGCACGGCCAGCAGCAGCGCGGATCCCGCCCACAGCAGGGGCAGCCCCCGGGCGCGGTCTTGGGCGATGCGGCGGCCCAGGAGGTAGCTCGCCGCTCCCTCCCCGGCCAGCACCAGCAGGGACCAGGGCGACCCCCAGGCGCAGAACACCACCCCCGCGCCCAGCAGGAAAACCCGGGGCGCAATCCCCCCGGCCCGGGCGTTCAGCGCCCGCCACAGCGCCAGTACCAGGGGCAGGTAACCCAGCACGAACAGATGGCTTTGTACGTTCATAGTATTTCCTCTTTTTGTCACGCTTCGCCTGTTCGCGACGCGCGGCTTCGCTCCGTCTTGGGCAAAACCCGCCGCCGCAGCGCGGCGTCTGGGCTTTCCCCTTGCTCCGCTCCATCCGCGCTGCTCACAACGGCTCCGCGCTTCTTCTTAACGGGTGCTGTCCATGTGGCCGGACATTTCGCCGTTGATGCGTTCGCCGCAGGTGTGGGCGATCTGGAGCAGGGACTGGTACGTACCCGGGTAGGCCGCTTTCATGGAGTTGTGATCCAGGGGCGGAAACTTGGCGTCCCTGCCCGGATCGGCCAGGGCGTGGGCGTATTCCGCTTCACTCATCACCATATCCGCCCGGGGCAGCCCCGCAAGGAACCACTCGTCGGGCACGGAAAAGATGTCCTCCCCGCCGTTGGGGCTGGCCCGGTGGAGATGCCGGAACAGGATATATATCGTGGTGGACAGGCAGTTGGCCGCGGCCCGGATGGCCTTTTTATTACCCAGCTGGCTGAGCAGGTCGAACAGGAGCCCCACCGAGTTCACCACCAGCTTTTTGGACAGCGTGGCCAGCACCGAGCCGCGCAGCACGTTGTCCCGTTCGTCGGATACGTCGTACAGGGTGTCCGCGTCCAGAATGGTGGTGCCGTCCCGGCTGAGGGTGCGGCCCAGCAGGAAATCGGCGGACACGTTATAAAAATCGCAGGCCTTGACCACAAAGACCAAGCCAGGCTCGCGGGTGCCATTTTCATAATGGGAGAGCAATGCCTGGGAAATCCCCAGCGCCTTGGCGGCCTGCCGCTGGGAAATGCCCCGTTCCTGCCGCAGCAGGGACAGGGTTCGCGCAAAATCCGGGTTCGTCATCTCTAAGTATTTCCCCCTTTAGTAAGTTCTCGTCAAGGGTCCGCCCGGCTCCCCGGGCGGCGTCTCAACACAGCAGGTATAGTATAACCAGCCCAAAACGGTTTGTAAAGAGCGTCTTGTCCGGGAGCGCCAAAAAAGACGGGGCGTGGTTCGTGGTTTTCCTCATGTCGCTCTTGAAAAAGCGGGGGCCGGGTGGTACATTATATGTATGGCGGCTTTGGCCGCGGCAGGGAAAATTTGGCCTGATCCCGGGCCGACACATCGGAGGTAGTCAATTTATGTTTCGAAAACTCATCCAAAAGCTGAAGCACAACCCCAAAAGCATCGTCTTTACCGAGGGCGCCGACCCCCGCATCTTGGAGGCGTCCGCCCGTCTGCTGTCCGGCACCTTCCTCACCCCCATCCTCATCGGCAACCGGGATGAGGTCCTGGCCGCGGCGGAACGGGAGTGCCTCAACGTACAGAACGTCCAGGTACTGGACCCCACTACATATGAGGGCATGGACGAGATGGTGGAGAAGATGGTGGAGCTCCGCAAGGGCAAGATGACCCCGGAGCAGTGCCGGGAGGCCCTTCAGAAAGCCAACTATTTCGGCACCATGCTGGTGGCGATGGGCAAGGCGGACTGTCTGCTGGGCGGCGCTACTTACTCCACCGCCGACACCGTGCGCCCCGCGCTCCAGCTGGTCAAGACCAAGCCGGGCAATAAAATCGTGTCCTCCTGCTTCATTCTGGTGCGCCCCTTCGCCACCGGCGGCAACCAGGTGCTGGCCATGGGCGACTGCGCTATCAACATCGACCCCACCGAGGACGAATTGATCGAGATCACCCAGGAAGTGGCCAAGTGCGCCCGCATTTTCGGCGTGGACCCCAAGGTGGCCATGCTGTCCTACTCCACCAACGGTTCCGGCAAAGGTCCCGCGGTGGACAAGATGCGCAACGCCACCCGCCGCCTCCAGGACATGATGCTGGACTTCCCCGTGGACGGCGAGATGCAGTTCGACGCGGCCGTCAATCCCTCCGTGGGCCAGCTGAAGTTCCCCGGCTCTCCGGTGGCGGGCTACGCCAACACCTTCATCTTCCCGGAGATCACCTCCGGCAACATCGGCTACAAGATCGCCCAGCGCATGGGTAATTTCGACGCCTACGGCCCCATCCTGCTGGGCCTGAACGCCCCCATCAACGACCTGTCCCGCGGCTGCAACGCCCTGGAGGTCTACTCCATGGCGATTATCACCGCGGCATTGGCGGAGTAACCTTACCGCAGCCATGGAGTAGACCCCCCGCCCGCGAATGCGGGCCCGCGCAGGCGGAATTCACTTCCGCCGAGCAGTTCAATTACCGGGGCCCCTATGGGCGGTGCCCATGGGGAGCTGCTCCATGGCGATTATCACCGCGGCGTTGGCGGAGTAAACCTCCGCCGCCCGTCAAACCACGCGCCCCCCGCCGCGGCGGGGGGCGCTTTTTTCACCCCTGGGCGGGGCGGTTCACCACCACGCTGTCCCGGTCCATCTTCTGCCGCAGCAGCGCAAAGCCCGGCATTCCCCCCGCGGCGCACACCTGCTTGACCAGGAGTTCCCCGTAAGGGAACAGCTGCTGGTAGCACGCCACATGGAAATCTTGTTTGTCCTCGTCCGTGAGGGGGCCAGCGACCTCAAATACGCCCAAAATTTCCACTGAGACAAAAAAACGGTGGTCGGGGCTGTCCGTCTTGTCCTTCACGCACTGGTACAGCTTGGCCATGCAGCGGGTGTTGTCCTTGTTGTAGTTCACCGAGAAGGAAAAGCTGTTTTCCAGCTGGATCTGGCCGGGGGTTTCCAGCTTGTTGAAAAATTGTAGGTCCTGGAGCTTATAGGAGAGCATATGCAGCGCTGCCATGGCAGTACCTCCAAATCAACGAATTTGGTATAGTATACCACAAACCGCCCCGCCCACGCAACCTCGCGTTGAAATGGCCGCTCGGCTGTGCTAAGATAGCAGCAGACTATTTTGAGGTGAACCGCTATGAACGACACCATCGCCGCTATCGCCACCCCCCTGGCCCCCTCCGCCGTCGGCATTCTCCGCCTGTCCGGGCCGGGGGCCATATCCGCCGTCGACCGGGTGTTTGCCCCCTTCTCCGGCGGGCCCATGGCGCAGCGCGCCGACCGGACGCTGGTATACGGCGCCCTCCATGACCGGGAGGGCGGGGTCATCGACCACTGCCTATGCACCCTCTCCCGCGCCCCCCGCAGCTACACCGGGGAGGATACCGCCGAGCTGCAATGCCACGGCTCCCCCACGGCGCTGGCCCTGGGGCTGGAGGCGCTGTTCGCCGCCGGGGCGCGGCAAGCGGGGCCCGGCGAATTCACGCGGCGGGCCTTCCTCAACGGGAAATTGGACCTGACCCGCACCGAGGCGGTGGCCGACCTCATCCACGCCGAGACCCCCGCCGCCGTGCGCCACGCCGCGGGCCAGCTGGGGGGCGCGCTGGAGCGGGCGGTGGGCGGCGTGTACGACGGGCTCTCCGACCTGTGCGCCCATTTCCACGCTGTGCTGGACTATCCCGACGAGGACATCCAGCCTTTTGAGGCCGCGGAGCTGGCGGACGCGCTGGAGCGGGCCGCAGCGGAGCTGGACAAACTCGCGGCGACATACCAGCGGGGGCGGCTGCTGAACGAGGGCGTGCCCTGCGCCATTGTGGGGCGGCCCAACGCGGGGAAATCCACCCTGTTCAACGCCCTTCTGGGCTATGACCGGGCCATCGTTACCGACATACCCGGCACCACCCGGGATACCGTGGAAGAGCGGGTGAACCTCGGCGGGGTGCTGCTGCGGCTCATCGACACGGCGGGCCTGCGGGATACCGGGGACGCGGTGGAACAGCTGGGGGTGGAGCGGTCCAGGGATGCCATTGGGCGTTCAGAGCTGATTTTGGCGGTGACGGACGGGGCGGCGGACTTCACCCAGGAGGACCGGGAGGCGCTGGAGCTGGCGGCGGCAGCCGGAAAACCCTGGATCTGGGTCATGAGCAAGCGGGACCTGACCGGGCCGTCCGCCCTGTGGGGCGGGGGCTGGGCGGGGGCGCCCCCCGCCGCGTCGGTGTCCCTGTCCGCCCAAACCGGGGAGGGTATGGGCGAATTGGAGCGGGCGGTGGCGGCGCTGTTCCCCGCGCCCCCTGCCGGACAGGCCGGGGCCATGCTCACCAACGCCCGGCAGGCGGAGGCGGCGGGCCGCGCCCGGGCCGCCCTGGAGCGGGGGGCGGGGGCGCTGGGGGCCGGGATGCCCCCCGACGCGGTGGTGGCCGACGTGGAGGAGGCCATGGCCGCCCTGGGCGAGCTGACGGGCCGCACCGTGCGGGAGGACGTGACGGCGCGGATCTTTGAGCGGTTCTGCGTGGGGAAATAAAGCATGACACCGGCCCTTTTTCGGTGTATAATGGGCAAAGACGGCCCATGCGGGCGCTGGAGGAGACCTTTAACGGGGACAGACACAGACGACAGGAGGAAGACGCCATGCCGTACGGCGCGAAAAATGGAACGGTCAATGGGATGGACTACGCCTGCTTCGGCGCGGGAGCCCGGGCGCTGGCGATGATCCCCGGCCTGGGGGACGGCTTGCGCACCGTGAAGGGGATGGCCCTGTCCTTCTCCTGGCTATACCGTGAGTACGCCAAAGCCTACCGGGTGTACGTGTTCAGCCGGAGAGACGACCTGCCCGAGGGGTTTTCCATCCGGGACATGGCGGAGGACTTGAAGGGGGCCATGGACGCGCTGGGAATATCCCGGGCGGACGTGCTGGGCGTGTCCCAGGGCGGCATGATCGCCCAGCACCTGGCGGCGGCCCATCCGGAGGCGGTGGGCCGGCTGGCACTGGCGGTGACGGCGGGATGGGCCAACCCCACGGTGCAGGCCGTGGCGGGCCAATGGGCGGACTGGGCGGAGGCGGGGGATTACAAGCGCATCGTCACCGACACCGCCGAAAAAATGTACTCGGAGCGCACCCTGCGGCGGTACCGGCCCATGTACCCCATCCTGGGCCGGGTGGGCAAGCCCAAGAGTCTGCGCCGTTTTCTTATCCAGGCCCAGGCGTGCCTTGGCCACGACGCCCGGGGGGAACTGGGTAAGATCCGCTGTCCCACGCTGGTCATCGGCGGGGCGCGGGACCGGGTGGTGGGGGACGTGTCGTCGGAGCTGGCGGGGGCAATTCCCGGCAGCGAACTGTATCTCTACCCGGAACTGGGCCACGGGGCCTATGAGGAGGCCAGGGATTTTAACGGGCGGGTGCTGGAATTTCTCACCCGCGTGGATTAGGAGGGGTTGCTATGCGCGCGGTAGTGACGCGGGTGAAAAACGCCCGCGTGGAGATTGAAGGGAGGATCAACGGGGCCATTGACACGGGCTTCCTGGTGCTGCTGGGGGTAGGCCCGGAGGACACCGGGGCCGCGGCGGATAAGCTGGCGGACAAGGTGTGCGGCCTGCGGGTGTTTGACGACGAGAACGGCAAGATGAACCTGAACCTGGCGGCGGTGGGGGGCGGCCTGCTGGTAGTGAGCCAGTTCACCCTGTACGCCGACACCTCCTCCCGCCGTCCGGGGTTTTCCCATGCGGCCAAGCCGGACTTGGCCATTCCGCTGTATGAGCGGTTTATGGCGGCGTGCCGGGAGAGGGGCTTCCGGGTGGAGCACGGGGAGTTCGGGGCGGAGATGCAGGTGTTCTCCCAGAACGACGGCCCCATCACGATTTTACTCGAGGTATAATATGGCTGTAATAAAACAATTAGATCCCCACGTGGCGGATCTCATCGCCGCAGGGGAAGTCGTCGAGCGGCCCGCCAGCGTGGTCAAGGAGCTGATGGAAAACGCCATCGACGCCGGGGCGTCCGCCGTCACCGTGGAGATTGCCCACGGCGGTATGTCCCTGATCCGGGTGACGGACGATGGCTGCGGCATCCCCGCCGGGCAGGCCGCCACCGCCTTCCTCCGCCACGCCACCTCCAAAATCTCCACGGAATATGACCTGGAGGCCATCGGCACCCTGGGGTTCCGGGGGGAGGCGTTGGCGGCGATCTCTGCTGTGTCCCGGGTGGAGCTGCTCACCCGCACCCAGGACGCGGACCTGGGGACCGCCCTCACCGTGGAGGCCGGGGTGGTCGCCGCCCAGGAGGAGGCGGGCTGTCCCCAGGGCACGACGATGACCGTGCGGGAGCTGTTCTTCAACACCCCGGCCCGGCTGAAGTTCATGAAAAAGGACTCCGCCGAGGGCGCCGCCGTCTTTGCCGTGGTGCAGCGCACAGCCCTCTCCCATCCAGAGCTGAGCGTGAAATTCCTCCGGGACGGGAAGCAGGAGCTGCTCACCCCCGGCGACGGCCAGCTGAAAAGCGCCGTCTATGCCGTCATGGGCCGGGATATCGCCCTGGGCTTCCTGCCGGTGAAGGGTTCCGGCGACGGTATGTCCGCCGAAGGTTTCGCCTCATTGCCCGCCTGCTGCCGGGGGAGCCGGGGGTACCAGCACTTTTTTGTCAACGGCCGGTATATCAAGAGCCGGATTATGACGGCGGCGGTGGAGGAGGCCTATAAAAACCAGAAGATGGTGGGAAAGTTTCCCGGCTGTGTCATCCACCTCACGGTAAAGCCCAATGAGATGGACGTAAACGTACACCCCACCAAGACCGAGGTGAAGTTCCAGCGGGAGCAGGCGGTGTTTACCACAGTTTACCACGCGGTGCTGTCCGCCCTGGGGCGGGACCATACCCGCCCCCAGGCGGTGATGCCCGGCGTCAAGGCGGAGGACAGGGTGACGGACAGCCAGACCAGCCTGCCCCTCCGGGATGGCGCGGCGGCGCTGGCCGGGACGCGGTTTATGCCCTCCGCCCGGTTCCAGCCCATAGCCGCGCCCTCCGCCAAGCCAAAGACGGATCAAACGCCCGCGGCCCCGCCGTCCGCGCCGGAGCGGAAAAAATCCCCTTTCCGGTGGGTGGACGTTCTCCCGGAGGGGGAAAAGCCGGCTGCGGCCCCGGAGACGGAGGAAAAACCAGCCTCCGCCCCGGCGAAGGAGGCGGGGCCTGCGCCGGAGGCCGTCCCAGCGGAAGCCGCCGCGCCCGCCCAGGATAGGGTAGCCGCCCCCGTCCGGGTGAACATTCCCCAGGGAATCCCCGCGCCCCCGGACGCGCCCCAGCCCCAAGGGAAGCCCGCCCCGGAGGAGGAGCCCTGGATCATCCGGGGGGAACTGTTCCGTACCTACGTGATGGTGGAGCAGGGGGACAAAGTGCTGCTCATCGACAAGCACGCCGCCCATGAGCGGGCCAATTTCGACCGGCTCAAGGCGGCGGACTACCGGCCCATGGCACAGGAATTGCTCTCCCCCATCGCCTTCTCCCCCGCCCCCGAGGAGCGGGCGGCCCTGCTGGACCAGGCGGAATTGCTGGCCCGGTTTGGCTTCGAGGTGGAGGAGTTTGGATCTACGGCCCTGGCGGTGCGCTCCGCCCCGGACTACCTGGACGCGGGGGACATCGAGCCCGCCCTGCTGGAGCTGGCCCGCCGCCTGCGCCTCACCGGCACCGCCGACCCCGCCTCCGCCCGGGACGAGCTGCTGCACACCATGGCCTGCAAGGCCGCCATCAAGGGCGGCTGGCGCAGCGGGGCGGAGGAGCTGGAGGAGGTGGCCCGGCTGGTGATGTCCGGGTCGGTGAAGTACTGCCCCCACGGCAGGCCGGTGGCCATTGAGATGACCAAAAAACAGCTGGAAAAGCAGTTTAAACGGGCGTGAGGATACGGGAAAGGAAGACCGCTATGACAACCATTGGACTGTTCGGCTCCCTCCACGGGGACGAGATGCAGAAAAAATTCGGCTGGGACGACGGCAAGTCCATCGCGCTGTTCGACCGCTTCCGGCCCGACCTGGTGTGCGGCGAGGTGCGCCGGTCGGATTACGAGAACAACGCGGATTACCAGGGCCCCAGCGAGTACCGGCGGTACATCTTCCGCTACTGCCAGGAGCGGGGCATCCCCTTCGTCCCCTGCGATTTTTTCCGGGACGAGGACGTGGAGCTGGCCCGTCGGCCCATTGAGGCGCCCGACGAGGCCGAAAAGGAGTTTGGACAGATTGTGCAGAACTTTTTTGCCGTGGGAGGCAGCGCAACCCCGCCGTTCAACTCCGCTGAGTTTAATGAAGTGGCCCGGAAAAAGCAGGCGTTCCAGTATCAATATGCCCCTGAGATCAGCGAGATTGTCTGGAACCAGCGCAACCGGGAGATTGTGAAAAACATCGCGGCGGCGGTTAGGGAGAACGAGGGGAAAAAGATCCTGGTGATTTTCGGCGCGGAGCACACCTACTGGCTGGCGGAGGAACTGGCGAAGCTGGACGGCGTGAGCATCCGGTTCCCGCTGTGACGGCGGCATGGACGGGATCAGCTTCGCCCCGCTGACGGCGGAAAACTTTACCCCGCGCTCCCTGGACAAATTTATCCGCCGCCAGCATGTCACCCAGTGCTGGCGGCGGGTCCACAGGGCGCTGGAACTGCGCCCTGTGGAATACATTGAGGATTGGAGCTTAGAGGAACGCCGGGACATGGCGGCCCAGGTGCTGGACGCCATAACCGGCGGCGGGGCCGCCTTCGGGGCCTTCGCCCAGGGGGAGGCGGCGGGCTTTGCCGCCCTTTCCGGCCGGCGGCTGGGCAGCCGGGGGCAGTACGCCGACCTGCTCCTGTTCTATGTGTCGGAGCCCTTCCGGGGCCGGGGGATCGGCGGGGCGCTGTTCCGCATGGCCTGCGCCGCCGCCCGGGAGATGGGGGCGGAAAAGCTGTATATCTCCGCCCACTCCGCGGCGGAGGTCATGGCGGCCTATTGGGCCCTGGGCTGCGTGGAGGCGGAGGAGGCCGACCCCCGGCACGCGGCGGAGGAGCCCTGCGACGTGCAGATGGAATTCCGGCTGTGAGGCAGGCCCCCCCTCACCCCTTCTTCCGCGCCTGCCACACCTTGGCCAAAATGTCCTTGAGCACCAAAAACGCGTCCAGCTCATCATAGCCGTACTCCCCCTTGAGGCGGTCCAGCAGGGCGGTGAGGCCATAGACGTAGGGGGCGGGGTCCACCCGCTCCGGGTAGGCCAGCAGCACCGGGTATTTCTTCCCCCAGGCCTTCGTCCAGTCGATCTTCTCCGTCACCGCGTCGCTGGTGCGCTGGATAGCCTGCTGCACCTCCTGCACGTCCAGGTCAAAGTCGATCAGTTCGTCCAGCGACACCTTGTACAGCCCCGCCAGCCGCTTGGACTGGCGGATGTCGGGCAGGGTTTCGTCCGTTTCCCACTTGGAGATGGTCTGCCGGCTCACCCCCAACTTTTCCGCCACCGCCTCCTGAGACAGCCCGGTGTTCTTTCGGGCACGGTACAGGCTGTTACCCAAACTCATGCGTTACCACTCCTTTCGACGTTACCCTTCCATTATAGCCGGCAGCGGAAGGAGAGTCCACCCACCAAACAGTGCAGTTCCGCGCGTATTTTTCACAGTCCGCATCGAATTTTTATGAGGAGGCACCACTATGGCATACAAACTGTCTGAGATCAACGCCGCCGTGCGGCAGGACCCGGTGGCGTTTATGGAGGAATGCGACCGGCGGTATCAGGACAAGGTCGCGAAGGCGGCGGAGAAGATCTGCGAGAACATGAAGAAAAGCCCGGTGGTGCTGCTGTCCGGGCCGTCCGGGTCGGGCAAGACCACCACGGCGGAAAAACTCAGCCAGGAGCTGGGCCGCCGGGGGGTGCGCACCCACGCGGTTTCCATGGACGACTATTTCATCCGCCGGGACCCCGCCCATATGCCCCGCACCCCCGATGGGGCCATCGACTATGAGTCCCCGGAGATGATGGATCTGGAGCTGTTGGACGAGCACTTCGCCAAGCTCACCCGGGGGGAATGGATCCTGGTGCCCAAGTTCGAATTTTCCCGGCAGATGCGCAACGACAGCCGGGGCACCCCCTTGAAGCTGTCCAAAGACGAGGTGGCAATCTTCGAGGGAATCCACGCCCTGAACACCCAGCTCACGAACCGCCATCCCGACGCCACCCGCCTGTACATCTCCGCCCGCAGCGACATCAAGGACGACGACGGCAAGGTGGTGTTCAAGCGCACCTGGCTGCGCCTCACCCGCCGGGCGGTGCGGGACTACAACTTCCGGGGCACCGACATCAGCGGCACCCTGGATATGTGGGCCAACGTCCGCCGGGGAGAAAAGCTGTACATCTCCCCCTATAAGGACACCGCCCACATCAAGTTCGACTCGGCCCTGCCCTACGAGACGTCGGTGATGGCGGCCTACGCCAAGCCCATCATGGCGGCGGTGCCCGCAGAGAACCAGCGCCGCCACGAGCTGCTCAACCTGGTGGCCGCCTTCGACCGGTTCGAGCCCATCGACCCCAAGCTGGCGCCGCCGGACTCGCTGATCCATGAATTTATCGGGTAAAATCAACGCCCTCCCCCGCGCAGCGGGGGAGGGCGTTTTCACGCCGTCACATGGGGACGGGGTCGTAGAACAACGGCCCCGATTCCACGGGCTGGGAGGCCCCAGGGTCCGGCTCCAGGGATTCCGTGGGCACGGGCTCCGGCGAGCCTGTGGCCGCCGGGTCTGAAGGAGCGGGGGTCTGCGCCGCGTTGGGATAGGGGACCGCCCCCTCGGGGTAGGGCACAAAGCACAGGTTCATATCCACCGCGGACTCGATGCCCGCCACCTCCCCTTTGGAGGAGTACTGCCACATCTGGAAGTTGTAGATGCACTTGGGGGTGTCGGCGTACTCCGCGTACCAGAACGGGAATTCGGTCAGGCGGCTCAGATCCATCTTCAAATAGCCGCAGTACTCGTTGAAGTAGACCATGGGGGTGTAGCCCGCGTCCGCCACCCGGCGGCAAAAGGCCAGGATACAGTCGGTGATGGTCTTGGCGTCCACGCCGTAGGCCCGGGACTCCTTGCCGCCCAGGTACTCCCAGTCGCACACCACCGGGTAGGTAATGTGCTCCCGGTAGGGCTCCACCATTTCCAGCAGCTTGTCCGCTTCCTCAATGGCCTCCTCCACCGTGACGGCGGCGGAGAAGAAATAGGCCCCCACGTCCAGCCCCGCGTCGATGGCCCCCTGCATGTTGGTGTGGAAATAGGAGTCCTCAAAGATCTCGGCGGTGCTGTCCTTCCCATACAGCCGGTTGCCCGCCCGGACGATGGCAAAGTCGATGCCGTCCGCCGCCACCGCGGGCCAGTCGATGTCCCGCTTGTGGCCGGACACGTCGATGCCGCGGGCGAAGTAGCCGCCGGTGTAGGAAATCCGCCGGGTCTCCTCATCCCGGACAAACTGCTCCGGGACAAAGGGGACGGGGGCCACCGTATCCAGCACGTCCAGCCAGTAGTTGTCCCGGAAGCGGAACATCCCCTGGCTCACGTCCACGTTCATCACCCGCCACACGATGGTGGACAGCTCCTCCCGGGAGATGGTTTTTCCCGGCTGGAAGGAGCGGCTGCCGTCTTCATTGAGGAAGCCGTCCATGATCCCCTTCTCGAACAGCTCGGTGACGTAGCCGTCGTCGCAGTCGTTATAGGGGCTCTGCCCTGAGATATCGGTGAGATCCAAGGCCCTGGCGGTCATCCGGGCCACCTCCAGCCGGGTGGGGATGTCGTCCAGCGCCTCCTCGTCGTAGCGGTAGACCAGCTGGTTGTCCAGGGCGGGCTGTATGTAGGGGTAGGCCCAATGCTTGCCCTCCTCCGGCTCGGGCTGTTCGCAGCCGGTGGCCAGCAGGAGCAGCTTGAAGGATTCCCCCCAGGTGACGTCCCCGGCGGGGCGGAACGTGCCGTCCGGGTAGCCGTTCACCACCTCCTGCTCGTACAGCGGGAGCACGTATTGGTACGACCAGTGGGCCTCGGGCAGGTCGGCAAAGGGGGATCCCAGATCCGGGACGGCCTGGGCGGACGGGCTGAGTGTGACCGCCATCAGGACGGCCAGGAGGGGGACTGCCAAACGTTTTTTCATGGGTTCTCCTTTTCTCCGGGGGGCGTGTGTGTTCTGTTGACCTCCATTTTACAAAATTCGACGCCTTATGGCAACCCCCGGGAAAGATTTTACACTTTTGAAAAATTTGCGAAATACCCTTGACAGGGGCTCTGGGATGTGGTATTCTTTGAATGACAAATAAAATTGTCAGAATGACAATCAATATTGTCATAAAGGCAAAGGGACTTGTCAGAACGACAAAAATACATGTCAGGAGGATTTTGCCATGATTTGGAACGAACTGGGCGTGAGCGGCGGCACGGCGCTGATCGTGCTGGCTGCGCTGTATTTCGTCATCAAGTGGGCGGTGCGCAACGGCATCCAGGAGGCCCACACCCGCATGAACGGGGAAAAGGGCCGGATCCGGCAACTGTGGGACGGCTTTATCTCGGAGAACGGGACGGTTGAGTGACAGGGGGGCGCGGCTATGCTGAAAAACCGCTTGAAGGAGCGCCGCGCCGCCTTGGGGGTGAACCAGCAGGAGCTGGGGCGGCTGGCCGGGGTGTCCCGGCAGACTATCAGCCTCATCGAGCGGGGGGACTACTCCCCGTCGGTGACGCTGGCCCTCACGCTGGCGAAAATCTGCGGCGTGACGGTGGAAGACATCTTCAGCCTGGAGGGGGAGAATGATGAAAAACAATAACGATCCTGTGAAGCAGGAGAACAAAAAGGCCCTGCCCAAATTCATCCTCATCGTGGCGCTCAGCCTGGCGTTCGGCGGCATCCTGGGCTTTTCCCTGGTGTCTCTGAATTTGGAGGGCTTTCAGGAGAACTTAGACGCGGCGGGGCTGTTCTTCACCAACTACGCGGCGCCGTGGTCAATCATCGCCCTGCCGGTGGCAGAGTTCGCCGTGTGTCTGCCCATCTATTTCAGCGCGAAAAAGCAGCTTTCCGCCTGGGATGGGGAGGATGAGGCCGCCGGCAATGAGATCGAGACCAAGCTGTCGGTGTGCATCTGGATCACCGGGCTTGCCACAGTGCTGGCCTTCTTCCTGCTCTCGGCCATGTTCGCCGGGTTCGTGCACAACGCGGGGACGCCTCGGATGATGCCTGCGGCGCTGTTTTTCGGCGGCCTGGCGGCCTTCCTGGTGGACCTGTTCGCCCCCATGGTGCTCCAGCAGAAGCTGGTGGACTTGACCAAGCGGCTCTACCCGGAGAAGCGGGGCTCGGTGTACGACACCAAGTTCCAGAAAAAGTGGTATCAGAGCTGCGACGAGGCGGAGCGCCTCATCATCGGCCAGTGCGCCTTCCAGGCCTACCGGGCCATGACCGCCGCCTGCATGGCGCTGTGGGTGGTGTTCGCCCTGGGCGGGATGTTCTTCAGCTGGGGCTTCCTGCCCGCCCTGGCGGTGTGCATCATCTGGGGCGTGGGGCAGTCGGCGTACGCCTGGACCTGCCTGAAACTGTCCAAGCCCGGTTCAACCATGTAATAGGGATAAGGAAAGGAGGTCAACTCATGCGGAACTGTCTCAGGTGCGGCACGGAGATGCAGGAGGGCTGCACGGTGAAGGTGGAGGGCGCGGGCTACGGCGTGGTGCTGTCCACTGAGGAAAACAAGCTGTTCAGCGGGCGGATCGGGAAGCCCAAGGTGGCGATCTGTCCGAACTGCGGCGAGGTATCTATCTATTTGGGGGATGTGGACAAACTGAAAAGCTGAGGGTAAAATCAACCGCCTGGGGGCGGTTGATTTTTTTGCCGAAATCAGGTAAAATAGAAGTCCGGCTAAGGGCCATCTTTTTCTTTCTGTAGAAAGAAAAAGATGCAAAAAGAAAGACCTTTCAACGTTCTCTCCATAAAATCCCCCATAGTGGCCCCATATCCGCGTCTTTTTAACAGGGGGTGTTTCAAAGTTGCTATGTTATCAACCCCTGTTTATTCATCCGCCTCAGTTGGTTGTCGTGCAGAACTGGAACGGTGCGCAATCTGGTGGTCAGCGGATTAAAGTTCCTTTTTTCTTTTTAAACCGGAGGTAATCGAGGCAATCAACGTAAGAAAGGGGGGCGCCGCCGTGTCTGCGCTGCTGCTGCCAAACGAGATCCTGTCCATGTCCGCCCAGGCCGCCCGGCTGCTCCTTGACTCCGGGGACGGGGACGGGGCGCTGCTCTACCTGGCCCTGCTGGAGTGCGGCGGGGACGGGGACAGAGCCTCCGCCCGTTTGGGCTGGCCGGACGCCCGCTTGCGCCCCGCCTGGGAGCGGCTGGCCGCCCTGGGGCTGGCCCAGGCCCCGAACAAAACCCCCGCCCCCCCGCCGCCCCCTAAGCAGGACGACCGCCTGCCCGAGTACGGCCGGGGCGAAATCGCCGCCGCCATGGAGCGGGAGCCGGTGTTCCAGGGGCTATGCCGGGAGTTGGAGGGGATGTTGGGCCGGGTGTTCACCGATAACGACCTGCGGTGCCTCTACACCATGTACGATCACCTGGGCCTGCCCGCCGAGGTGATCATGGAGCTCACCGGCTGGGCCGTCCGCCGGGAACGGCGGCAGAAAAACAACCCCGCCGCCTGCCCCCGGATGCCGCAGGTGCAGCGGGAGGCATTTAAATGGAAGCGCCTGGGGCTGGACACCCTGGAGCGGGCGCAGGACTACCTCCGCCGCCAGGAGGCGGTGGACGGCCGGGAGTGGGCCATCCTCCAGGCCGTGGGGGTGACAGAGCGCCGCCCCGCCGTGGAAAAAGAGCGGGAGTTTATCGCCGCCTGGGTGGAGCTGGGGGTGAGCGACGAGCTGATCCGCATGGCCTATGAGCGCACCGTCTACCAGAAAAAAACCATGAATTGGCCGTACATGAACAAAATCCTCCAATCCTGGCACCAAGCGGGCTGGAAAACCCCGGCCCAGGTGGAGGCGGGGGACAAGCCCCCCAAACGCCCCGCGCGGCCCGCCCAGGGCCAGCCCAAGGACTACCAGCCCAGCCAGGAGCGCATCCAGAAAAACGCCGACTGGCTGGATCAATTTTTAGAGAAGCAGAGGAAAGGCGGGGGATAAGATGTCCTACGAGCCCACCGTAATGCGCCGGGCCCTGGCCCGGCTGGAGCGCCGCCGGGACCATCGGGAGCGCCGCCGCTTTGAGCTGGAGCGGAAGCTGTACGCCGAGGAGCCCCGCCTGGGCCAGGCAGACGCCGCCCTGCGCAGAACCATGGCGGAGCTGGCGGAGCTGGCCGTGGGCGGCAGGCCCGTGGCGGCGGACGGCCCGGAAATTTCCTCTATCCGGGCGCGGGTTGAGGAGCTGCAAAGGGAGCGCGCCGGCCTGCTGGCTGGGCTGGGCTATGAGGCGGATGCCCTGGACGATACCCCCGCCTGCCCCCGGTGCGGGGATACGGGTTGGGTGGACGGGCAGATGTGCGTCTGCCTCAAAGGGCTGTGCGCCCAGGAGCAGCTATCCGCCCTCACCGCCCTGCTCAACCTCACCGACGAGCAGGATTTCGACCGTCTGCGCCTGGACGTTTACAGCGACCAGCCCTGGCAGGGGCAGAGCCGTTCCCCCCGGGAGCAGATGCACCGGGTGGTAGCCGTGTGCGAGGGGTTTGCCCGGCAGTTTCCCCACTACCCGCTGAAAAACCTGCTGCTGTCCGGCGGCACCGGGCTGGGCAAGACCTTTTTGTCCGGCTGTATCGCCCGGGAGGTGTCCCGCCGGGGGTTCTCCGTGGTGTACGACACCGCGGGGAGCCTGTTCGCCGCTTTCGAGGCGCGTCGATTTGCCCGGGATGCCGGGGAGGGGCGGCAGGCCCGGGATGACGTGCGGCGCTATCTGGCCTGTGACCTGCTGATCCTGGACGATTTGGGCAGCGAGTTTACCGGCCCCTTGGCCCAGGCCACCCTGTATGAGGTGGTGAACGGCCGCCTCCAAGCGGGGCGGCACACCATCATCTCCACCAACCTGTCCATGGATCACATCGCCCAGCGGTACAGTCCCCAGCTTACTTCCCGCATCGGGGGGCTATACCAGGAGCTGACGTTCTACGGGGACGATCTGCGGTTTAAACAGTGAGACCAGCCCGCCCATCTGTGCCGGAAGCGGGGAGGACGCAGAAAGTGGAGCGGAAAACTGCATAACGAAAGCGCCCCGCATAGCGGGGCGCTTTTCGTGGTCAAAGTTCGCTGTACCGTCCCAGAATGATGTCTAATTGGGCGCGGCTGACGCATTGGGTGGGGTGGAGGGTATTATCCGAGGCGCTCTGGATGAGGCCCGCTTCCACCGCCCAGCACATGGCGTCCTTGGCATAGTCTTGTACCTGCTCCCCGTCGGCAAAGCGGGACAGGGGGCCGCAGTCCTGGAGCGTGTGCCGGAGATACCGCGTCTCATACCGGTACAGCATGGTGATCAGATCCTGCCGGGTGACGGGAGCGGAACAGCGGAAGTCCCGGCCCATCATGCCCGCCCACAAGCGGTTGTTGATCGCCCAGGCTACCATCTGAGCGGGGGTGGTCAACTTTCCCTCCCCGGACAGCTGGTACAGCGCCTGGGCCGCGTCGGCGTAGGACACCGCCTGATCCACCGAGGGAGGCTCGGATTCATCAGGGGTGGGTTCCTCCGGCGCGGGCGTCTCCGTCTCAAGGGGCTCCGGCGCGGACTCTTCCGGTTCCGGCTCGGCAGGTTCTTCCGGCGCGGGATCCTCCCCGACGGACAAAATCTCCCGCCAGGGATTTTCCTCCCGGGGATCGGTGGGGTCCCAGCCGTTGGCGTCCTCTTCTGAAATGTAATCCACCGCCCGGTCCGGCTTACCCAGCGGACCGGGATCATCGGCGTTGTCATAGATGACGACCTTGGTGCCTCGGGCGCAGTTGTCGTAAATCCACTTGGCATCGACGGTCTGGAGCCGGACACACCCCAGGGAGGCGGGGGCGCCCAGGCCGTTGTACTCCTCCGTCATCAGGGTAGAGGGGGCGCGCTCGGTGTAACACACCGAATGGAACAGGATATTCCCGGAGATCTGGGTGGCATACTGGCCGTAGGAGCCGTCGATCATGTGCAGCCAGGGCCAGCGGCCGCCGATCCCGTAGGTCCCGGCGGGGGTGGCGTGGCCCTCCCGCCCGGTGGAGCAGATCATGGCCTTTACGGGAACGGTGTAGTAGCCGTCCTCGTCCAGCTCATAGACGGTAACGGTGCTCTGGGCGCGGTTGACCATGATGAAATAGGGCCTGCCGTTGCTTGCCATAGGCTCGGCCGCCCATGCCGCATGGACCCCGGAGCACAGCAGCAGCGCGGCGGCCAGGACCAGGCTGAGGATTCGTTTCAAGGGGATACCTCCTACCATATCTTGCGTATAACGAAATGGCCCCCTACAAGGAGGCCATTTCATTATATATGGTTTCAGAGGAAAATGCAAGGGAAAACGGGGAGGTTAACAGAGGAAGGCACCCCCTATGATTAGTTTGCAGGCACCCGAAAGGGGCCAGCAAGCTAATTTT
>CAJULZ010000009.1 GCA_910587205.1 uncultured Oscillospiraceae bacterium | reverse complement strand
ACGGCTTTTTTGAACACCCTTGGTTCAAAAAAGCCGCGCTCAGCGTGGCGAAAAGGCTTTTTTGACACGCCGAGGCCCCCGGCGGAAGCCGGGGGCCTCGGCGCTGCTTATCGGCGCTTGGCTGCCGGCGAGGACGGGGCAACGAATCAGATTTCTCTTTCGTTTCTTTTTCCTCTCCCGGAGACCCTCACTCGTAATCCTCCGGCCGGAACACCTCCGCTGGCAGCAAGTGGCTCAGCCCCACCAGCGCGCTGTCAAACCCCCCCTCGTCAAAGCCGGGGCCGGGGCACGCCAAGCCATCCCCCCGCCCGACGCCCAGGGGGATGGACGCGCTCACCCGCAGCCCCCGGCCCGGGGCACAGCCCGCCACCAGTGCGCCGCCGTGGAGCCGGGCGATGCGCTGGGCGATGGCGATGCCGTTTCCGGCCTGGCGCCAATCGGGGAGCCTCCCCCCCTCCCCGCCGGGGAACAGCTCCGCCACCCGCTCGGGGGGGACGCCGGGTCCGTCGTCCTCCACGGTAAACACCGCGGCGTCACCCGCCTGTTCCAGGGTCAGCGTTACCCGCCTTCCCGCTTTGGCCCCGTTGGCCGTCAGCTCCAGCAGGAGCTGCTCTACCAACGCACGGTCCGCCCAGACAGGCAGGCGCTCCGGACAGCGCACAGTGAGCGCCACCCCCGCCCGCTCCAGCAGGCCCTCCATCCGGCTGCCCAGGTCGGCGGCCAGCTCAGCCAGGTCCACCGGCCCGGACACCGGTACGGCGTCCTCCCGGCCCAGCCGCTCGCACAGTTCCAGCCGCCCCACAATGCGCAGCATCCGGCAGATGCTCTGGTTCAGCGCCAAAAGGTAGCCCCGGCCCTTCTCGTCCCAGGCGTTGCGCTCCAGCATCTGGCTGGCCGCCGTCATCTGGGCAAGCTGGATGCGCAGCTCCGCCGCCGTCCGGGCCGCGCCCCGGTCCAATCCATCCCAGTCCATGCCTACCGCCCCCTTTCCTGCACCCTTCTCCTTCTATCCTATGCAGATTCCCGTCCCCATCCCCTGGGAATGGCTGCCATGGGCGGGCCGGGCTTGTCAGGTTGTGTCGGATTTTGTCGAAATTTTAATCTTCCACATTGTATCAGAACCCGCGCCCCTTGGCAAGGGGCGGCAGGAGATGTTACTCTGCGTTGCTTGCGGCAACGGGCGGTTTTGCCTTATAATATAGTCCGCGCAGTTGACAATCGGCTATAGCGTCAGCAACGGAAAGAAAGAAGAAAGAAGGCTGTCCCCCATGCTCAATGAAAACATCAAAGCAATCCGGAAATCTAAAGGGCTTTCCCAGCAGGAACTTGCCGTCAAGCTGAACGTGGTGCGGCAAACAATTTCTAAATGGGAGCAGGGGTTGTCCGTCCCCGATTCCGATCTGTTGATCTCCATATCGGAAGCGCTTGAAACACCCGTGAGCACATTGCTTGGAGAAACTGTCACCGACTCGGAAGCGGACGATTTAAAGGCGATTTCCGCAAAGCTGGAGGTGATAAACCTACAGCTCGCACGGAGGAAAACCACGGGGACCCGGGTTCTGCACTGGCTTTTGATCTCAGTATGCGCAGGTATCGCGGTAATTTTTGCAATCTTATTATTGGCGCTCAAAAGTCCCTACCTGGGTTGGGATTATAGCGACCCTGAAACCGCCGTCCTCGGGGTGGCGTTTCACTCATTGGAATGGCTGTTTGTCCGGGCAGCGCCGGTTCTCTTCCTTGGCGCGATGATTGGAATTTTCTTAACCCGGAAGAAAAAATAAAGCGGCGCAAAACCGCAAAACAGAGGGGGCTTTTCTAACATGAGCAAAAAAAGGATCGGCGCCGCTCTCGCAATCGCGGCGGTGTTGGGATTGGCTTTTTTCCTGCACAATCAAACGATCCCCGGCGGCTATGCGCCCGCCGATGATGAAATCGCGCTGTATATCCAATTGGACACCAAAGAGGATATCGGCCTATTGGTGTTTGATTATAGCGCGAACGGCTCTAACCAGAGCGGGGGGATGTCGAATGCGGATAAATCGTTGATGAAGCATGATGAACGGCTGATTAACGTTTGGACGAAAGAAACCCTGCAATGTTCCGCCGATACTGTGGCGTTATCCATACAATTCAGGATCATCACAGAATACGTAGACCCCAACTATGAAAATATCTATCCGGACGGCATCACCAAATATGCCGATGCCCCCATCGCATGGGACGCCCGTTTTGGCGAATCCTACTTTATCACGATCACCGGCGACCAGGCAAACGGGTACAAGGCCGTATTAAACGAAAGGGAACAGGACGCAAAAAACGGCCCGGGATAATCCCGGGCCGTTTCTCTTTTACCCCTTGTCCAGCAGCTCCGCCACCGCCGTCATGGGGTTGGGCTCGTAGCGTTCCACCTTGCCGGAATCCACCGCCCTGGCCAGCGCCGGGTCGATGGGCAGCTTGGCCAGCACCGGCAGGGACAGCTGCGCCCCCAGGATATCGATGGTGCTCTCGCCAAACACGGGGTGCTCCTGGCCGCAGCCGGGGCAGCGGAAGAACGAGTAATTCTCCACCAGCCCCAGGACAGGGATATCCATCATCTCCGCCATACGCACCGCCTTGGTGACAATCATGCCCACCAGCGTCTGGGGCGCGGACACCACAATCACGCCGTCCACCGGCAGGGACTGGAACACCGTCAGCGGCACATCCCCCGTCCCGGGGGGCATATCCACAAACAGGTAGTCCAGCTCTCCCCACACCACGTCGGTCCAGAACTGCTCTACCGCCCCGGCGATGACGGGCCCCCGCCACACTACCGGGTCGGTCTCCCGCTCCATGAGCAGGTTCAGGCTCATCAGCTCGATGCCGCCCTCGGTGACGGCGGGGTAGATCCCCACCTCGCTGCCCTCGGCCCGGCGGTGGATGCCGAACGCCCGGGGCACCGACGGCCCGGTGATGTCCGCGTCCAGGATGCCCACCTTCTTCCCCCGCGCCGCCATGGCGGCGGCCAGGGTACAGGTGACGGCGGACTTGCCCACACCCCCTTTGCCGCTGACCACGGCAATCACCTTTTTGATGCTGGACAGGGCGTTGGCGGGCTTGCGCAGATCCTGGGGCTGGGTGCGCTCCCCGCAGCTCTCGCCGCAGGAGGAGCAGTCATGGGTGCACTCGCTCATTTCATAGATCTCCTTTGCCTCCCAGGGGCATAAAATGCCTCTGGGAAAAATTTTTTGAAAATACCTTGACAGGCGAGGTATCTCGTGGTATAGTGAGCTCACAAAGTTACTTCGGCTTATGAGGTATCTTGTAGTGCCGGGTATCTCAGATGCCCGGAAATCAACCGGTACCAAGAAGGGAGGACGCCATGTCAATTTCTGCGGACACCCTGCGCGGACACACCGACACCATTATTTTAGCACAACTCATGCGCGGGGACAACTACGGTTATGAAATCAATAAAAACATCCAGCAGCTCACCCAAGGGGAGTATGGTCTCAAGGAGGCCACGCTATACACCGCCTTCAAGCGGCTGGAGCAGGCGGGTCTGATCGCCTCCTACTGGGGGGACGACGGCCCCGGGGCGCGGCGGCGGTACTACGCCATCACGGACGAGGGCCGTGCCCGCTGGGCGGAGAGCCGCCAGGAATGGGAAAACACAAGGGCGCTGCTGGACGCGCTGATTTCTGTGGAGGAGGACTAAACAATGGATGATATGAAGCTGAAGCTGAGCCAGTCGGTGGCTGCCCGCCTGGGCGCCGCCCCCAATTCCAAGGAGAAGGACGAGCTCATCGAGGAGCTGTCCGACAACCTGTACCGCCGGTTTTTGGAGATGAACGGCGCGGGGGTGCCCGAGGACGAGGCGTTCGCCCGGGCCATGGACGATCTGGGGGACGTGGACGAGCTGCTGGCATATCTGGGTGTGGAGCCCGCCGTCGGGCCCGACGTGGTCATTAACAGCGGGGACAGCCGGACCCAAACCAAAACGGAGAACGGCCAGACCCGGATCACCACCCAGGGCGGCCAGACCGTCACCATCAGCAACCCTGACTGCGATCCGATTGCCGCCAGCACCGGGACCGGCGAGGCCCCGCCCCAGGGCGAGCCGGAGCAGCAGGGCGGCGCCCACCACAGCTACCGGTATGGCGCCGATGGGCAGTCCTCCGCGCAAAACGACCTGGACGCCATCCTGGCCAACGTCAGCGAGGTGTGCAACCTCGCCATCGACCAGGCCAAGAACGCCATTAAGCAGGCCAAAGAGGCCCTCCAGCGCCGCACCACCGTGGAAAAGGACAGCGGCCATGTGCGGGTGCACTTCAACGCCGGGCCGGATGACCCCACGCCCCCTGCCCCGCCTGAGCCCCCCGCACCTCCCCAGCCCGAACCCCCCCAGCCGCCTGAGCCCCCCACGCCCCCCGAGGGGACGGGCTGGGAGTTCGAGGCCGAGCTTGATTCCGACGCGGGCCGCTTCTTTGCCGGGGCGGGCCCCAAGGAGCGCAAGGACGTGGTGTACGGCTTTGGCTACGACAAGGCCAAGGGCGGCTTCTTCGCCCAGTGGGGCGAGTACCAGGGCAGCCACGGCGGGGAGGGCCCCCACTTCTCCGGCCACGACGCCGGGATGTCCGCCAATGACGACGGCTCCTATTCCGTCACCGCCCTGAAGGACCTGCGGGGCATTGAGGTCGTCACCACCGCCGGGGACGTGGCCATCCACGTCAGCGAGGCCCCCGACGCTGGGGTGATCATCGACGGCGACGTGGACGACCTGGACGTGACCTGCTCCGCCGACGGGGTGCTCACCATCCGGGAGGGCCGCACCGCCTCCTCCTCCTTCTTCTCCCGCCGGGGCTTCTGCTCTGCCGATGTGGAGCTGTTCCTCCCCCGCCGCCATTGGGACATGATCTCCGTCACCACCGCCAGCGGCGACGTGGACATCGACCGGGACGGGCTGGACATCGACCACCTCACCGTCACCACCGCCAGCGGCAGCCTGAGCGCCCGCCTGAACTACTGCCGGGTGCTGAGCTTCAAGTCCGCCAGCGGCGACCTGGAGGTGAAGGGTCCCTGCGGCAGCCTCATCGCCGAGACCATGAGCGGCGACCTCACCCTCGGCACAGACTTGGAGGACGCCTCCCTGCACACCGCCAGCGGCGACATCGAGCTGAACGGCCCGGTGCGCCGGCTCCGGGCCAAGGCCATCAGCGGCGACCTGCGTGTGTCCACGCCCGTCCTGCCGGAAGTGCTGGAGCTGTCCTCCAAATCCGGCGACTGCGAGGCCCTCCTCCCGGACGCGGGGCCCTTCCTGCTGCGGATGAAGACCACCAGCGGCGAGTTTGACTCCGCCTTCCCCATGAACTATATCAACGGCACGTTCGTCTACGGCGGCGGCGACGGCCCCTGCTACTCCATCACCACCATCAGCGGCGACGTGTCGCTGGGCCGCCATTAACCAAGGAGGCGTTTCACGTGAAACATACGTTTTCCCCCGATGTCCGCCTTGCCTGGGGTCTGCTGGGCTCCAGCCGGAACCGCCGCTGCGCCGAGATAGACCGCCTGTGCGCCGACCCCGCCGCCCGGCACGTGACCGGCGGGTGCCTGCCCGTACTGGGCGCGTGCCCCGGCAATTCCCCCAACCTGCTGTACCGATAATTGGAAAGGAGCGATTGATGATGAAACACCTTTGCCGGACCTCCGGTCCCGACGCCATGCTGTGCGGCGTGTGCGGGGGCATCGCCCGCTACCTCAACGTCGATCCCACGCTCGTGCGCCTGGCGACTGTTTTACTGGTTGCCTTTGCGGGCCTGTCTCTGTGGGTTTATATTATTGCCGCCCTAATCATGCCCAGAGAAAACGCGTAGCCGTCGCAAGCAGCGCGGAACGTGGCCACAACAGGCCTTTACGGATCGGCCGGGGACAGCGGGCGGACTGCCCGGTCTGCCCGCCCCCCAAAACAGCTGCCCCGCCGGGAGGTTCCCCCTCCCGGCGGGGCGGCTGTTCCTTCCGGCCCGTGCTTGACAGCGGAAAACCGTCGATGCTATAATGCGGTAAACAGGCTTGAGAACGTGCAATCGCACTTTCTCCATCAGCAACCCATGGGCCGCCGGCGCGTGAAGCGCGCCTCATCCCCCCTTTGCAAAATGCAGACCAATCCTTTTCATCAGGTGATCAGGTATGAGCAAACACGTAAAAAATTCATCGGCAACACCGGAATCCTCCGTGGGGAACAACCAGTCCGCCGGCTTCTGGAAGAAATTCGGCATTGACGCCATCCTGGTCCTGGTGTGTGTCCTGCTTGCGGGCTCGCTGCTATGGCGGCGGTATACCGCCGTCCACGACTGGGCCCTTTCCTACGCCGGGGGCGTCATCAGCGGCCCGTTGTCCCCCGAGTCCGCCGCCAAGTACCACGCCTACTACACCGGCGACCCCTCCATGCTGTACCTCACCATTGACTGCGGCTATGAAAACGGCAACACCCAGGCAATCTTGAATACGCTGGAGGAATACGACGTTCCGGCGGCCTTCTTCCTGGCCGGGGCCATCCTGAAAAACAACCCGGAAGCGGTCCAGGCCCTGGCGAACAGCGGCCACATCATCGGCAACCACACCCTGAACCACCCGGACCCGGAGGATATCCACAGCTTCCGCGAGTGGGAGGAGCAGCTCGTCCAGGTGGAAACCCTCTATGAACAGATCACCGGCAAGCCGCTGGACAAATACTGCCGCCCGCCGGAGGGCCGGTTCAGCCGGCAGGTGCTGCGGTGGAACGAAAAGATGGGGTATACCACCCTGTTCTGGAACGTGGGGGCGGGCAACTATAATGACTGGGACCCCGACGACCAGCCCACCGCGGAGGAGGCCCTCAACACCCTGACTACATTCTCCCAGGGCGGCTCCGTCATCCTGATCCACAATACATCCTCCACCTCCGCCCAGATTCTGGGCCAGTTTATTGAGGAGTGCCGCGCCCAGGGCTATACCTTCGGCTCCCTGGACGAGCTGTGCGCCTATTACGCGCGTTGATTGAAGAGCGCCCCGCTTTCCCAGGCGGGGCGTCCCTTTCCCTTGTAAAACCCCCGTGCCCGTGATATAATAGGCCCACTTTGATTGACAGGAGGCCGCAGATCATGGCAGAATCAAAAAAAATCCCCCAGCGCGGCGAGGTCCCGGTGGAATACACCTGGAATACCGCCGACCTCTACCCCAGCGATGAGGCGTGGGAGCAGGAGCTTGGGGCCGTCCGGGCCCAGATCCCCATTCTGGCGGGCTATGCCGGGCGGTTGGCCGAGAGCGCCCAGACCCTCTACGGCTACCTCACCCTGTGCGACCGGACGGTGGAGCAGGTGACCCGGCTCCACCAGTACGCCAGCCTGCGCCAGGACGAGGACACCCGGGCCGCCCAGTACCAGGCCCTGGCGGGCAAGGCCGCGAGCTTGTGGGTGGAGCTGAGCTCCGCCACCGCTTTCGACACGCCGGAGCTGCTGAAAATCACCCCGGAGGCGCTGGAGGGGTTTTACGCCGACGAGCCGGGGCTGGAGCTGTACCGCCGGTTCTTCGCCGTCCTCCAGGACAAAAAGGAGCATATTCTATCTGATGGGGAGGAAAAGCTGCTGGCCGCCGCCGGGGAGATGGCCCAGGCCCCCGATGAGATCTTCTCCAAGTTCTCCAACGCCGACCTCACCTTCCCCGACGCGATGGACGGCCAGGGCAGCTCCCTGCCCCTGTCCAACGCCTCCTTTGTCTCCTACGAGATGAGCGAGGACCGGGCCCTGCGCCGCTCCGCCTATGAGACCTATTACGACACCCTGGGCGGCTTCCGCAACACTGCCGCCGCCCTGCTGGACGCGGAGGCCAAAAAGCGGACCTTTTTCTCCTCCGCCCGGAAGTACGCTTCCCCCCTGGCCGCCGCCGTGGCGTCCAACCGCGTCCCCCCCGCGGTGTACCGCAACCTGGTGGACACGGTGAACGCCAACCTGGACAAGCTGCACCGCTACGTCCGCCTGCGGAAAAAGCTGCTGGGGGTGGATGAGCTGCACATGTACGACATCTACGCCCCCATGGTGTCCGGCGTATCCAAGTCCATCCCCTTCGAGGAGGCCAAGGCCACGGTGTACGACGCCCTGGCCCCCATGGGAGAGGAATACCGGGCCATCATCCGGGAGGGGCTGGACAACCGCTGGATCGACGTGTACGAGAACGTGGGCAAGCGCTCCGGGGGCTATATGTCCGGCGTAGTGGTCCACCCCTATATCCTGCTCAACTACAAGGACGACCTGGACGGCATGTTCACCCTGGCCCATGAGCTGGGCCACGCGGTGCACTCCTACCTGTCCAACAAGACCCAGCCCATCGTCTACCGGGACTACGTGATCTTCGTGGCGGAGGTGGCCTCCACCTGCAACGAGGCCCTGCTCATGGAGCACCTGCTGGCCCGCACCACCGACAAGAAGGAGCGGGCCTGGCTGCTCAACCACTTCCTGGAGCAGTTCAAGGGCACACTGTACCGCCAGACCATGTTTGCCGAGTTCGAGCTGCGCATGGGCGAGCTCAACGCCCAGGGCACGCCGTTGACCGCGGACCTGCTGTGCGCCGAGTATAAGGCCCTCAACGCCAAATACTTTGGCCCGGACATGGCGGCGGACGGCCGCATCGCCCTGGAGTGGGCCCGCATCCCCCACTTCTATTACAATTACTACGTCTACCAGTACGCCACCGGCTACTCCGCCGCCATTGCCCTGTCCCGCCGGATTTTGAAGGAGGGCGAGCCCGCCGTAAAGGACATGCTGGGCTTCCTGTCCGGCGGCTGCTCCCAGGACCCCATCGACCTGCTCCGGGGCGCGGGGGTGGACATGGCCTCCCCCAAGCCCATCCAGGACGCGCTGGACCTGTTCGGCTCCCTCATCGACGAGATGGAGGCGCTGACCGCGGGCTGAGCTCATCCGCAGAAAGGATCGAAGGCTATGCAGTTCCAGGCAAGCGTCTACCGCGGCTATCTGTTAAAGGGCGACCTGCCTGGGGCCATGGCCTACCTGGCCCGGTTCCCGGAACAGGCCCCGCTCCACGAAAAATTCCAGGCCCGCTTTGTCCGGGAGGCGTACGACGCCCCCGCCGGGAACGGGCTGTGCAATCAACTCCTGCTGTGCTACCAGCGCTACTACCGGGACGCGTTTTACCTCCGCCTCAGCCGGGAGGAGGCGGAGGAGCGGCTCCGGGCGGGGCTG
Organism: uncultured Oscillospiraceae bacterium; assembly: GCA_910587205.1. Classification (GTDB taxonomy): domain Bacteria; phylum Bacillota; class Clostridia; order Oscillospirales; family Oscillospiraceae; genus Enterenecus. Next base: position 32,388 of record CAJULZ010000009.1, on the reverse strand, counting down.
GCGGAGGCGCTCCCCGGCGGGGAGGGCCTCCCCCTAAAAGAGCTGGAGCAGGGCCCGGTGGCGGAGGCGTTCCGGCAGCGGGGCTACCGCTTCCTGGGCGGGCGTACCGGGGGCTGGTACGGCCCTTATATCTGGACAGCCACCGAGGTAAAAACCTACCGGGTGGAGCTGCCCGGCGGCGTGCGGGAGTACACCGTGAACCTCCTGGACGGCTTTGTCAGCCGGAGCTGGCTGGACTACCTCTCCTTTGGGGAGACAGGTACCGGGGGCTGGATCGGGGCGGACGGGGTCATCAACTGCGTGCGTTCCGCCTATGACCTGGACAGCGAGGCCTTCCAGGTGTCCCTGCTGAAGCACGAGGCACAGCACGCTATGGACTTGGCCGTCAAACCGGACCTGCCGTCCGAGGATTTGGAGTACCGGGCCAAGCTGGTGGAGCTGATCTATTCCAGCCGGCGGAACCTGGCGGAGCGGTTCGCCCGGGAGGCGGACGGCGGCGACCGGCGCAACGGCCACGCCGCCGCGGCCCAGCGGATCATGGACGGGCTGTCCGGGCTGCTGGGGGCGGACGCTTGGGAGGTCCCCGGCCTCCCGGCGGAGCAGATCCAGGCCGCCGCGAAAACGCTGTTCGCGGAGAGCGGGCGGCTGTTGGAGCCCGCCCCGTAACGGCGCGGGCGGTATTCCCGAACAACAGCTCAGGCCCACGGCGTAAGCCGTGGGCCTTGTCTGTTCGTTCCTCCGGTTCGCCGCCCGGCTGGGGGCGCATGTCAAAAGACCAGCTGGACGAGAACCATGTAGAGGACCGTGCCTCCCACAATGGACAGCATGTTGTTCTTCTTCCACACATGGAGCAGCACCACCGCCAGCCCCGCGATGAACGCCGGGGCCCAGCCATCCGCCGCGGCAAAGCTCACATTGCGGTAGCAGTACACAATCAGCATGGCGATGACGGCGGGGGGCAGGAATTTCCCCAGGTACAGCACCACCTTCGGCGGCTCTCCTCCCCGGCCGAACAGCAGGAAGGGCAGCGCCCGGGTGAGGAACGTCACCGCCGCCATGACGGCCACCAGGGCCGCGATCTCCATCGTGGTCACTGCATCCCGCCCCCTTCCAGCCGGGGGCGGAGCAGCAGCAGCCCCGCCACCAGGATCACCAGCGCCGGGATCAGGAACCGCCCGCCCTGCGGCCCGAACACCAGCAGGCACGCCAGCGTCCCCGCCGCGCCCAGATATACCGGCGCGCGCTTTGCGCCGGACTGCCACTGCTCCACCGCAATCACCAAAAACAGCGCGGTCATGGCAAAGTCGATCCCCTCGGTGTTGATGGTGATCAGCGCCCCCGCCACCGCGCCCAGCAGCGACCCGGCGATCCAATACAGGTGGTCCAGCACGGCAATGGTGAAGTAAAACCTTTTTTCGTCCACCCCCTCCGGGGCCTTCACCCCGGCCAGCAGGGCGTAGGTCTCGTCCGTGAGGGAGAAAATCATGTACAGCTTCCGCCAGCCCATCCCCTGAAATTTCTCCAGCATGGACAGGCCGTACACCAGGTGGCGGAAGTTTATGACAAGGGTGAGGAAGGCCGCGTCCGCCAGCGGGCTGGCGTTCGCCAGCAGATCCACCCCCAGATACTGCCCGCTCCCGGCGTAGATGGTCACGGACATGGCCGCCGACCACAGCGGCACAAACCCCGCCGCGGACATCATCCAGCCAAATACCACGCCGATGGACAGATATCCCATCAGCACAGGGGCGGTGTGCGGAAAGGCCGCAGCCAGCGTTTTTTGATCCATTGGACTCACATCCTCGCGTAAAGCACGGAAAACGTGCTGTTTGACAGTATTATTATACCGTCAACCATCCCCTCTGGCAAGGGCCGGGTTTTACAGATTGTTCATTGTATTCCCCCGGCATTTTGGGTATAATACTCCCCGATATCATCCCGCCGCCCCGGCGGGCGCCATATGGAGTGATCTGCTTGAAACGCCTTTTGTACATCTATAACCCCGCCGCCGGGCGGCACAAGGCCAAGGAAATCCTGTCCGGGGTGCTGGAGGTCTTCGCCCGCCAGGGCTACGAGATCACCGTCCACCCCACCCTGGAACGGGGGGACGCCACCGATACCGTCATCCAGCAGGGCGGCTGCTACGACCGGGTGGTGTGCTGCGGCGGGGACGGCACGCTGAATGAGACGGTGTGCGGCCTGCTGGCCCTGCCGAAGAACCGCCGCCCCGCTCTGGGCTACATTCCCGCCGGCACCACCAACGACTTTTCCCGCACGCTGGAGCTTCCCAAGACCATGGCCGAACTGGCCGAGGTGGCGGGCGCAGGCGCACCCCGGCCCATCGACGTGGGCGAGGCGGGCGGGCGGCTGTTTACCTATGTGGCCGCCTTCGGCCTTTTCACCGACGTGTCTTACTCCACCCCCCAGCTGAACAAAAACCTCCTGGGCCATTTTGCCTACGTGCTGGAGGGCGCGGGCAAGCTGGGCAATATCCCCAGCTATCATATGACCGTCTCCACCCCGGACGGCCCGGAGGCCGAGGGCGACTTCATCTACGGCATGGTGGGCAACACCGTCTCCGTGGGTGGGCTGGTAAACCTGCCGCGGGACAAGGTCCTGCTGGACGACGGCCAGTTTGAGGTCATCCTGATCCGCCGGCCGGAGAGCGGGAAGGACTGGCAGTCCATCTTGACCGCCCTCACCAACCTGGAGCTGGTGGAGGGCGGCGCGGTCACCGGCTTCTCCGCCGGGGAAGTTACCTTTACCTGCACCCAGCCCGTGGCCTGGACCGTGGACGGCGAGTTTGGCGGGGAGCAAGAGGTCACCACGGTGAAAAACCTGCCCCGGGCGCTGACAATCGCCTGCGGAGGAAGCGCGGAGCATCCGGGAGCAGGGGACTAAGGCCAGAGCGGAGCAAAAATCGGGAAGGGCCGCAGGCCCTATGCGATTTTTGCGCAGTCGGAGGACTTAGGTCCCGTCGCGGAGGGTGCGCAGCGTGACAATGTGGAAGCGCGGAGCACCCGGGAGCAGGGGACTAAGGCCGGAGCGGAGCAAAAACCGCCTGGGGCCGGGATTTGACGGATGAAATGGATGCGGCCCGGAGCGGAAGCTCCGGGCCGCGCCGTTTATTCAGGCAGCGGTACGTGGGCGTAATAATCCTCTTGGATGATGAGCTTGGAGTAGTTCACCTTGGCGGCCACCAGCCGGTGAACCCGCTTCACGTAGTCCTCATCCACCTCAATTCCCTCATTGGGGGTAAAGGTCTTGGTGTTGGCTTCGTAGGCGCCCGCGGCGGTGATCCAGCTGTTGCCCCGGCTCATATTGTTGGCGAATACCACCAGCGGCATACAGTTGGAATACTGATCCGCCTGGTAGTTCTCCGCGAAGATATCCCGTCCGGAGTAGAGCCGGGAGTCGTACTCCAGCCCGAACAGATTGCACAGGGTGGGTACTATGTCCACAGAGGAACAGGGGGTATCCACTTCAATGGGCTCCTCAATGCACCCGGACCACATGAGCAGGGTGCTCTTGTAGCGGGAGGTATCCCCTTCCTGATCCTCGAAGCCCCGCAGCTCGTTGTAGTAGTCGGCGCCGTTCTTCTCGTCCACCAGGAGATAGGGGTAGTGGTCGGCGGCCATGACGATAAGGGTATCGTCGGCAATGCCCGCCTCCTCCAGCTTGTCCACCAGGTATCCCAGCGCCAAATCCAGCTCCATGTTGCAGGCGATATACGCCTGGGACGCCTCGGACAGATCAGGGTACTTGGCCTCCACCGCCTGGCGGTGCTTGGCGGACATATCGTTTCCGCTCCAGGAGTACAGCCCGTGGCCGCTGACGGTCATATAGTATGCGTGGAAGGGGGTGCCGTCCTTCATGTAGGCGTCAATGTAGCTGCCCACCGTCTCCTCCATCATCTCCAGGTCGGACTCCGGCCACCATTTGTTGGCCACGCTCTCGGCCATCTCCAGGCCGCTGCCGATGCCCTTATAGTCGTAGCCGAAATTAGGGAGGTATTTGTCCCGGGGGTAATAGTCGAAGGTATGGTCGTGCCAGGCGGGGGTGCTGTATCCCAAGGGGGCCATCAGGCGGGGCAGGGTGATGGGCATGGAGCGCTCCGCGCTGACCACCGGGGAGGAACTGCTGCCGATCCAGTTGGGGATGACTCCCGTGGTGACGGAGAACTCCCCGCCGATGGTGGACAGCGTCCAGTCCGGCTGGTAGAAGTTATTAAACACAAATCCCCCGTGGGTAAGCTTGTACAGGGTGGGGGTGAGCTCCTCGTCGACGGCATAGGTGGAAAACGCCTCGGCGGTGAGGAGGATCAGGTTTTTGCCCTCGAACATCCCGGTATACTCATTTTTCTCCGAGGGGATGACGCTGGCCATATATTGGTGGATGCTTTGGATGGTCTCATTGCTCTCTTCCTCCGCCAGTGCCGCGAAGTCAATGTCCAGGGCGTTGGGGCCTGTGGGGGCCGGGCGGCCGGAATTCCCCGGCTCCGGGTCTCCGGAGGGGGCCGCCGAGGGTTCACCGCTCTCCGACGGGCCGATGGCGGGCGTGTCCACCGGGTCGTCGATCAGCTCGCCCAGCGGGGGCGTGGGCACGCCGGCCACGGCGTATTCCAGCTCCAGCCGGAGGGAGGTCAGCACGCCGAATTGGGGGATGGCGGTGTTGGCGGTGAACTCATAGGTATAGTAGCTTTTCGCCGGGCCCAGCGTGGACAGCAGATAGGCGGCCAGCTGGCACGCCACCAGCACGGCGGCGAGGATGATGCGGATGGGGGCCTCCTTCCCCTCGTCGGGCACCACGCCGCGGCGCAGGGGGATAAACGCCGCCAGCGGCACAAAGGACAGCAGGATAAAGGGGATCAGCCCCAGCACCACCTGTACCACGGTGGAGCCGAAATCCCCCGCCACATTCCCGGCCATCCCGCCCATGAAGGTGACGCCGTAGTAGAGGTTAAACGTGGCCCGGCACCCGCGCTCCACGCAGAACAGCACCGCCCCCAGCCCAAGGAGCACCCCCCCGGCAATGCGGGCGGCGGTTTTCCAGGGCAGCAGATCCAGCACCAGGCCGATTGTCAGCCCCGCCGCGGCGGAAAACAGCAAAATATTCAGCAGCGCCAGGTCAAAAAAGGGGGTGCTCCGGTCAAAAGCCCGGAGCAGCAGCTCATGATAGAGGACGGCGGCGGGGAAAAACAGCGTGGACAGCAGCGGCCCGCCCACGTTCCGCCGGCCGGTGTATCCGGAATAGGACTGGTTCATCAACGGTCACTTCCTATGGTGAATGCCTGCCGGGAGGGCGCCGGAGCCCGCCCGCGCATCAAGAGTAGACGGCGCATAAAAGGGCGGCAGGCCGCCCTTTTATGCCCCTGCCAAGGTGTCATTCATCATACCATAGGAGGGCGGGGATTGCAACGTCCCCGCCGAAATTTAAAAGATACTCAAGAAATTGTACGGTTTCATGCCCCGGTCTGAAGCTGCGCACCGGTGTAATAGTGCTCCAGGATCTCCCGCCAGCCGCTGCCCGCCTTGGCCATGGCATTGGCCCCGTACTGGCTCATGCCCACCCCGTGGCCGTAGCCGGTGACGGAAAAGGTAAACGACCCGTCCGCCTCCGTCACGTCAAAGCACGCCGAGCGCAGCGAGAACAGCCCCCGCGCCGCGCCCCCCGACAGCGCCGCGCCTCCCAGCTCTACGCTTGCCACCCTCCCCGATGCGGTGCGGGTGAGGTTTTGGAACCAGGTGGAGGGCTCTCCGGACAGGTCCGCACCCAGGCCCGCGCCCTCCGCCAGCTTGCGCACCTCGTCCGCCGTGAGGGTGACGGTGGAGTGATAGTTTGGCACCTCCTCCCCCTCGGGGCTGTCCACCGGCACCAGGTAGGGCAGCGACCGCCCCCACACCTCCTCCGCGTCTGCGGTATACCCCGCTGCGGAGGAGAAAAACACCGCCTGGATGGGCGCGCCTTCCCAGGTCAGCACCTGCCCGTCGGTGTCCGCCACCGCCGCGGCAATTTTACTGGAAAACGCCTGGGCGTCGTCCGCCCAGCGCTGGGCCGCGTCCTCCGGGGAAATATACGCCTGGCAGCAGGAGGAATCCGTGCAGATATCCGCCCCATCCTCCCCGTGGCTGCCCGCCCGGAGCTTCCATAGGCTGTACGTCCTGGCGCATACCGCCTGGGCCCGGAGGGCTTCCGGATGGAAAGAGGCGGGCATTTCCGCCGCCACCACGCCCCACAGGTAATCCGCCAGGGCCATGTCCGCCGCCGTGCCGTCCGTTTGCAGCACGCGCAGCGTCCTCCCTCCGTCCCACTCCCCCGGGCTCGGGGTGGGCTCCGCCACCGGGGTGGGGCTGGGCGGGAGAACGGGCATCTCCGCCCCCGGGTCGTCCCCCAGGGCGGCCAGCGGCAGGAGCATCACGGCCAGCCCCAGCGCCAGCCCGGTGACAAGCGGGCGGCGCGCCCCCCGCCACAGCGTAAAATTTCGCAAGTTTAACACCTCAATTATTCAAAATTCGGGAGAATGGCCGGAAAAACACCAGAGTTTTCAAGGACGCCTCATAACAAATTTGCATTGACTGAATTGGGAAATTTCGTTATAATATTCTTTAGCACACTTATGACCCACCCGGAAGCCAACCACAACCGCACGCGAAAAGGAGGCTGGTCGTCATGGGCCCTACCATTTATGAGACCTTGATCGAAGCACAGCGGAAGGCCATTGAGCAGTATAACGCCTCAGTGGACTTTATCCAAGGGATATGCGGGGAATTTGAGAGATATACCCAGATCTCCCCCAAGTACTACGAGAAGTATGACGTGAAGCGGGGCCTGCGCAACCAGGACGGCACCGGCGTCATGGCCGGCGTCACCCTCATCGGCAACGTCCGGGGCTATGTCATGCAGGACGGCGAAAAGGTCCCCATCCCCGGCGAACTCTACTACCGGGGCATCAACATCCAGGAGCTGATCGACGGCTTTACCCTCGAAGGCCGCTTCGGCTATGAGGAGACCGCATACCTGCTGATGTTCGGCGGCCTGCCCACAACGGAGGAGCTTGCCCAGTTCCGGAGCACCCTGGCCTTTTTCCGGGAGCTGCCCCCCAAATTTACCGAGGATATGATCCTCACCGCCCCCAGCCACGACGTGATGAACAAGCTGGCCCGCTCGGTGCTGGCGCTGTACTCCTACGACCCCGACCCGGACAACAACACCCTTCCCATTGAAATGCTCCAGGCCCTGCGCCTCATCGCCCGGTTCCCGGTGATCGTGGCCCATGCCTTTGCCGCCAAAAAGCATTACTTTGACAAGGATTCCCTCTACCTGCACCGGCCTCAGCCGGAGCTTTCCGTGGCGGAAAACTTCCTGTACTCCGTCCGCCACGACAACCAGTTTTCCGAGGAGGAGGCCCGCCTTCTGGACCTGTGCCTGGTGCTCCACATGGAGCACGGCGGCGGCAACAACTCCGCCTTCGCCTGCCGGGTGCTGTCCTCCTCCGGCACGGATATCTATTCCGCCATCGCCGCGGCGGTGGGCTCGCTGAAGGGCCCGCGGCACGGCGGCGCCAACACGCGGGTCATGAAAATGTTCAGCGACATTGAGGCCAACGTAAAAGACTGGAAGGACGACGGCGAGGTGGCGGCCTACTTAACCAAAATCCTCAAAAAAGAGGCCGGGGACGGCTCCGGCCTGATCTACGGCATGGGCCACGCCATCTACACCGTTTCCGACCCCCGGGCGGTCATCCTCAAGCAGTTTGCCAAGAGGGTGGCGGCGAAAAAGGGGATGCTGGACGAATTCGAGCTGTTCGAGGCAGTGGAGCGCCTCACCCCCGACCTGTTCCACGCCGTCACCGGCCAGGACAAGGCCATGTGCGCCAACGTGGATATGTACTCGGGGCTGGTGTACAAAATGATGGGCATCCCCTCCGAGCTGTATACCCCCCTGTTTGCCATCGCCCGTATCGTGGGCTGGTGCGCCCACCGGGTGGAGGAGGTTTACAACCCTTACGGCCGGATTATCCGCCCCGCCTACAAGGCGGTCATGCCCAAGCGCTCCTTCGTGCCCTTGGCGGAACGGGGCTAAGCTACGGCCGCAGCGGGGAAGCAGACACACCGGGCGCGGGGGAGGTAAGACGCGGAATGTTTGGAATGGCTCAATGGACCCGGGAGGAAATCATCCTGGTGTCCGTACTCGGCTTGATGGCCCTGGTTTCGGTGGGCATCTCCATCTTCAAGGTCGCCGACAACATATGGATGGACCGGAGGATCCTGGCCGCCCGCGGCATTGAGATCGCGGATGGGATCACCCTATACCAGGGCATCCAGGCATACTTCGGCACAAAAGGGTTCTGGGGCGTCGACCACGGGGTGGTCAAGGTACTGGCGTGGAGCATCCCATACTACCCCAGGTCGGATCTCCGGGTCTACGTGAAAACTAAGCGGATCGAAGTCCTCACCTTTCAGCGCGGGAACTCCCTGCCGGAGGAGGACAGGCCGGAGGAACTGATGGGCTGCCTGATCCAGGCGGCAAAAGCCCAGAAGTCGTCTCCCAAGTCATAAAAACACACGGAGGAAGCGCGCACGCGCTTCCTCCGCTTTTTTATTCCGCTCGTACAAGGTTCACCCCGTCCTCCAAAGCGCAGGGCTCCCCCAGGACAGTGGTCAGATTTTGGAACCGCACAGGCACGCCCGGCCCGCCAATGCCGTCCCGCATCACGTGGAAATGCAGGTGCGGCGCCCAGCTGGATCCGCTGCTCCCCACCAGCCCCAATTCCTGCCCTGTCCGGACGGCCTCCCCCGCCCGGACGCGGACGCTCCCCTTTGCCAGATGGGCATAGAGGGACAGTTCGCCGTGGGGGTGGCGCAGCAGCACATGGTTTCCGTCAATCCGGGCATGCTCGCCGTGCCTCCTCTCGATCTCCGCCAGGTCGGTGCCGTCATCCGTGTCGTTCAGGCCGTCAAAGGCCTCCTCCACCACGCCGCCGCAGGCAGCCAGCACCGGCCTGCCCCCAATGGTGGCGCGGGCCAGCGTCTCGTCAAACGCCCCGGCGTCAAACGCGAACTCGCTGTTGCGGCACCACCGGTGGGAGTTGATACAGGGGTAGGTGTCCGTCACCAACACCGTGCCCTCCAGCGGGAACCGGTAATGGTTGGGGCTCTCATAGGGTACAATCCGGATCTCCGCTTCCTCCGCCCGGCCGCCGAATTCCGCCCGGATGAGGAGCCGCTCCACCGTCCCGGACGCGAAAAACGAAAAGTGCTCATGGAGAAACGCCTTCTCCGGCCGGCGGGCCAGCCCCAAGATCCGGCCCAGGCTGCTGTCCCGGTAGCGGGGCAGCTCCTCCCGGCTGTAGGCCAGCCGCGAGGCAATTTCCTCCGGGCCGTACTCCACCCGGCGGCACTCCCTGCCCTGCGCCACGCAGGTAAAGGTCAGCGTCTGGGGAACCTCCTCCCCATCAAATTCCAGATACCGCAGGAAGAAATCGTTGTGCGCCATATGCTCCTGCCTGACCACCGAATAGATCAGGGGGTCGCAGTTTACCGCCATTTGTTTTCCCTCATTTCCCGCTCGCCGCACCCTCCTCCGGATCCTCCAGCCGGTAGCCCACCTTCCGCAAGGTGGCGATGGACGCCCGAGAACCCAGATAGAAAAATTTTTTCCGCAAAAAAGAAATATACGCCTCCACGTTGTTGTCCTCCGCGCCATTCCAGAGCTGCTCCAGAATGGCCCCCTTGGGGCACACCGCCCCCCCTTTGGCCATCAGCAGCCGCAGCAGCCCGAATTCCTTGGGGGACAGCTGCACCGACTTCTCCCCTCGGCTCAGGGCATGGGTGGTGGGGTCCAGCCGCAGGTCGGCAAAAGCAAGCCCCTGGGCGGGAGGCTCCCCCTGCCGCCGCACCAGGGCCCGCAGCCGGGCCATCAGCTCCTCCGGCGCGAAGGGCTTGGTCATATAGTCGTCCGCGCCGCAGTCCAGCCCCGCCACCTTGTCCGCCAGGTCTGATCGGGCGGTGAGCATCAGGATGGGCAGGCTGTTCCCCTCCTCCCGGAGGGTGCGGCAAAGCCGGAACCCATCCAGTCCGGGCAGCATCACGTCCAGCACCGCCGCGGCGTACCCCCCCGAACGGGCCAGCTCCAACCCCGACGGGCCGTCGGCGGCCGTATCGGCCTGCCAGCCCCCGTCCCGGAGCAACTGGGCCAGCGCCTCGGCCAACCGCGGTTCATCCTCCACCAGCAGTACCTTCACGGCCCTCCCCCCTTCACAGCATCGTCACGGTGCCGGAGGACACGGCGTACTCCCCGCCGTCCTCCCCTGTCACCTGCAAGGCAAAAGCGTCGTCCACCCCCCGGGCCGTGCCGGTGAGCACGCCGCCCGCCGCCTCAAAGGACACCCGCCGCCCCAGGGTGATGCAGCGGGCCCTGTACCGGGCCAGATAGTCCGTCCGCTCGGCGGGAAACCCCCGGCTGAGCCTGTCCAGCGCCTTCAGAAGGCAGACGGCCAGGTGATTCCGCTCCACGGGCCAGCCCTCCAGGGCCAGGGAGGTGGCGATATCTCCCAGCCCCTGGGCCCGGAAGGTCTCGGCAGTCTGGCTCATGTTGACCCCCATCCCGGCCACCACGTAATCCGGTTCGCCGCTCTCCCCCAAAAAAGACAGCTCTGTGAGAATGCCGCACAACTTTTTACCGTTCAGATACAGGTCGTTGAGCCATTTGATGTCCACCGGGGCCCCGCTGGCCTCCTCCACAGCCTCCCGGGCGGCCACGCCCACCCAGCCCGTCAGGGTAAGCAGATCCTGTAGCCGGGTCAATCCGGGCCGCAGGAGCACCGAAAGGTACAACCCATCCCCCTTGGGGGACTGGAATGACCGCCCATGGGTGCCCCGGCCCCCGCTCTGCTCCTCGGCCAGCAGGGCGGCGCCTGTGGGCGCGCCCGCCGCCGCCATGGTTTTCAGCCGGGTATTGGTGGAGTCTACCAGCGGCTCCACCAGCACCTTGCCGGCAAACAGGTTGCCCGGAGGCAGCATGGCGGAGATATACGCCGCCGACAGCACCGGGGGCGGCCCGGCCAGTCGGTACCCTTTCCGGGTGGAGGACTGGATGGGCCAGCCCGCCTCCCGCAGGGCCTCGATCTCCTTCCACACCGCCGCCCGCGTCACCCCCAGCGCGCGGCTCATCTCCTCGCCGGAGAGATATCCCTCCGCCCCGGCCAGCAGCGCCGCCACCTGTTCCCGCTCCATACCCGTCCCCTCCTGTTGGGGCGGCCCGCGCCCTCCTGGGGCGCGGGCCGCCATGTCCTGTTATCCCTGCTCCTCCAGCCGGTCGACCAGGGCAAACGATATCTCCAGCTCCGCCCCTTCCCGCACCACCGTGCACGACACCATGCCGTCCACCCCCGTGCGGTACAGCACCCGCCGCAGCCCCGCCAGGGAGGAAACCTCCACCCCATTGGCCGCCACAATCAGGTCGCCCTCCGACAGTCCCGCTTCCCCTGCGGGTACATCCTCCTCCACCGAGGCCACCTGGATCCCGCTCCGACCGTCCACCGTAGTCTCAAAGCAGGTGATGCCGATGGAGGGCCGCCAGCTTTTCCCTGTGGCCAGGATGCGGTTGACAAAGGGGAGTATGTCCGAAATGGGGATGGCCAGCCCAATCCCCTCAATGACGGCGGCCTCCTCAATGGGTTCGCCGTCGTCGCTCACAAGGCCGGTGATCTTGGCCGAGGTAATGCCCACTACCTGGCCCGCCTCGTTGAGCAGCGCGCCGCCGGAGTTCCCCGGATTGAGGGCGGCGGAGGTCTGGATCAGGCCCAGGCCGTTCCCGTCCACCTCATCGTCCCGGTCCAGGGCAGACACGATGCCGTCCGTCATGCTGCCCAGCAGGTAGCCCATGGGGTTCCCCTCGGCGTATACCCGGTCCCCCACCGCCAGCGCGTCGGAATCCCCCAGGGGGGCGGGGGTGAGCCCCTCGCCCTCAAATTTCAGCACAGCTACGTCAAATTCCTCGTCAAACCCGACCACCTTCGCGTCGTAGTAAGTATTGCCCCGGTCGGACAGCAGCATGACCTGCACCGTGTCCGACTCATCGATGACATGGTAGTTGGTGAGCACGTAGCCGGTGCGGGTGACGATGATGCCGGTGCCCGCGTGGGTGCTGATGCCCAGGCGGCCCCGCTGCTGCGCCTCCACATACACCATACTGGGCAGGGCCGACTGGTGGATCTCCCTCCCGGACAGGGCGTCCCCCGCGGGCTCCACCGCCAGCTGCACCGACGGATCCGGCTCCCCCCAGGGCAGGTCCTCCGGCGACCAGTCCGGGTTCCGGAGCAGGTCGCGGTTGGGCCAGGAGGGCGGCTCCCCAAACTCGCTGTCCGGGAACTCCGCCCCGGCCAACGCCTCGGCCAGCGCACTCACCGCCCAAAAGCTGACCCCGCCCAGCAGGACCAGTCCCAGAACGATGCACGCCACCCCGGCCAGCCACCGCCGGGCAGGGCGTTTTTTCCGCTCCGCCGGGGCCGCGCCCGGCCGTCCGGAGGGCACCGGGGGCGGCTGGATGCCGGGCCCCTTGGGCCAGCGGGAGGAGAGATAATTGTCCATAGTGGAACCTCCTTACGATAAAAGCGGCAGATGCGCGGAGCCCGGAAAATATCACCGCGGCGTCGGGCACATCACGCCCGCGTCAGCGTAAACGCAAATTTGGTCACGCCGTCCTCGCTGGTACACGTAATATTTTCCTTGTGGCTGTTGAGGATCGTTTTGACGATATACAGCCCCAGCCCCACGCCGTCCCGGTCCGCGCTGCGGGAGTGGTCCGTCTTGTGGAACCGGTCGAACACCATGGACAGCTCCTCCGGGGGGATCGTGTCCCCCTCGTTGCTGACGGAGACGGTGGCTTTGGGCCCCTTGACGCTCACCCCGATGCCCAGCACGCCCCCCTCCCGGGAGAACTTGATGGCGTTATCCAGCAGGTTATAGCATACCTGGGTGATGGCGTCCTGATCCCCCCAGACCGGCACCGGCTCATCGGGGAGCTGGGCGTCCACCTCCAGGTTTTTCCCGTTCACCTTACCCTCCAGGGCCACCAGGGTGCGCAGCAGTGTCTCACAGATGTCAAACTGCTGCTGGGCGGCCCGCTCGTCGGACTGGAGTCGGGACAGGTCCAGCATGGACCGTACCAGCCGGGACAGCCGCCGGGTCTCCGAGGAGATGATCTCCAGGTAGTGCCGCTCCTCCTCCGGCGGGATGGTGCCGTCCAGGATGCCGTCGGCAAACCCGGCAATGGTGGTCATGGGGGTCTTGAGCTCATGGGAGACGTTGGCGATAAACTCGGTGCGCCGCTGCTCGCTGGTGGACAGGGACTCGGCCATGGCGTTAAACGCCTCGGCCAGCTCTCCCACCTCGTCCCGGCGGCTGCCCACGTCCACCCGCACGCTGAACTCGCCCAGGCCAAACTGCCGGGCGGCCGCGGCGATCTCCTTGATGGGCTGGGACTGGTGCATACTGGTCACGGAGCAGATAATGGCGGCAATGAGTATTACCGCCAAAGCGGTTACCATCAGAATGGCGGACAGATCCCGCCACATCCCGCTGATGTTGGACGCCGGGCAGGACACCAGCACCAGCCCCTGCACATGGCCGGTGTCGCTGGTGGCGGGCAGGCCCACCAAATACCGGGCCTCCGGGTACAGCCCGTCCAGGTCGGTCATGCCCACAAAAGAGCCTGCCGCCACCTCGTCCACCATCTCCTGGGAAAGGGGAGCGTACTGTAAGCCGGGCAGCTTGCGCTCGCCGCTGGTGGCGCAGAGGATGATCCCCTCCGGCGTGGCCACCAGCACATGGGAGTCGGACACCCGGGCCACCGAAGCCAGATAGCTTTGGAAGGAATCGCCCTGCCACACCAGCTCTCCGCCGTTCTTGACGGCGTTGGAGGTGAAGTCGGCGATGTACTTCGCGTTGCGCTCCAGGGTGTCCTTTTTCTCCCGAATGGTGTACTGGTAGCTCAGCGTGGCGAAGGACGCCCCCAGCATCAGGAAGGACAGCAGCACCATGCCCACCATCGTGGCAAACTGCCGCCCATACATGGTTTTCATCAGGCAGTGACCTCGAACTTGTAGCCCACGCCCCAGACGGTTTTCAGGCTCCACTGGTCGGACACGCCCTCCAGCTTCTCCCGCAGGCGCTTGATGTGCACGTCCACCGTGCGGCTGTCGCCAAAATAGTCAAAGCCCCACACCTCGTCCAGCAGCTGGTTCCGGGTAAACACCCGGTTGGGGGCCGCCGCCAGGTGGTAAAGCAGCTCCAGCTCCTTGGGCGGGGTGTCCACCCGCCTGCCGTCCACCAGCAGCTCATAGGAGTCCAGATTGACCACCAGCTTGTCGAAGCTGAGGCGTTTTTCCAGCTGCTCCTCCTCCCCAAAGCGGCGCAGCACGGCGTGTATCCGGGCCACCACCTCTTTGGCCTCAAAGGGCTTGGTGATGTAGTCGTCCGCCCCCATCTCCAGCCCGGACACCTTGTCCTCCAGCTCGCCCTTGGCGGTGAGCATGATGATGGGGGTTTTGGAGGTCTCCCGGATCTTCCGGCACACGGACCAGCCGTCCATCCCGGGCAGCATGATGTCCAGCAGCACCAGATCCGGCTGCACCTGCTGGAATTTCTCCAGGCCTGCCAGGCCGTCCCCGGCCACGTGGCAGGCCATTTCCTCCTTCTCCAGATAGAGACGGAGCAGGTCGGCGATATTCTTGTCGTCCTCCACAATCAGGATTGTGCGGGGCATTTTGACACACCCTTTCTGTGTATATGCGCGAAGCTGTCGTCAGCAGCGCGGATGGAACGGAGCGGGGGCAAAAGCTCCGCCGCGCGCGGCCGGAGCCGGTTTTGTCCGAGTCGGCGCGAAGCCGCGCGCTGTGAACAGGCGCAGCGTAGCAACATGGTATTATTATAGGACAAACGGCGGGAAATTTCTACAATTTTTTGTGAATAAACCGTCCCGGCTTACAACACATGGCTCCGGTCCACCCCAATCACCGGGACGCACCCAGGTTCCCGCTCCCGCACCTTCCGTTCCATCGCCTCTCGCACCTCCCCGTCGGTAAGGGGCACGTCGTAGGGCACTACCACGTCGAAGGACACCTCGCCCTCGGGGCCGCAGCGCAGGTCGTGGACGGTGGCGGCGGCGTCCAGCTCCTGGGCCAGCCCTTCCACCAGGGCCAGCAGCCGCCGGGTACGGGGGTCGCCGGGCTGCACCGGGTCGATGTGGATCACCGCCTCCAGCTGGAACTGACCCGCCAGCTCCCGCTCGATGCGGTCGATGACGGCGTGTATGTCCAGCAGGGCGCACTGGGCGGACACCTCGGCGTGGACGCTCATCATCCGCCGCCCAGGGCCGTAGTCGTGGACGACCAGGTCGTGGACCCCCAAAATCTGCGGGTCGCTGAGGATGAGCTTCTCAATATCCGCCACCATGGCGGGGTCGGGGGGCGTGCCCAGCAGGGGGTCCAAGGTGTCCCGGGCGGCCTCCCAGCCCGCACGCAGGATCAGCGCCGCCACCAGCAAGCCCAGCCAGCCGTCCAGCTGGACGCGGAACAGGCTGGAAACGGCCAGCCCCGCCAGCACTGCCGACGTGGCCAGCACATCGGACCGGGAATCGACTGCGGCGGCGGCCAGGGCGGGGGACTGGGCGCGCCGGCCCAGGGCCCCATAAAACCAGCCCATCCACACTTTCACCAGGATGGAAAAGGCCAGCAGCCCTACCGCCAGGGCGCTGGGGGCGGAAGGCGCGGGCCGGAGGATTTTTTCAACAGACCCCCGGCCCAGCTCCACCCCCACCAGCAGGATCAGCAGGGACACCGCCAGCCCCGCCAGGTACTCGATCCGGCCGTGGCCAAAGGGATGGCGCTCGTCCGCCCTCTGGGCGGCCAGCTTGAACCCCGCCAGCGTCACCGCCGACCCGGCGGCGTCGGACAGGTTGTTGAAGGCGTCCGCCGTCACCGAAATGGCCCCGGTGAGCAGCCCGGCGAACAGCTTAACGGCAAAGAGCAGCAGGTTCAGCGCCAGCCCGAACCCGCCCGCCAGCAGGCCGTACCGCTCCCGCACCGCGGGGTCGCCGGCGTCCTGGTACCGGGGAATAAAGCGGCGCAGGATTGCGTCCAGCATGGGACACGCCCCCTTTCACAAACGGTTTTTCAATCGCTTCCTATAGTATGCCCAACCGGGGGCATATAGCAATCTGCCTGGGCGGGCGCCCAGGCAGATTGCCGATTCGCGCTATGAGCTGGGCCGGCACGCCCGCACGATGGACAGCGGCGGCACTTGGCGGGGCAGCTTCATGCGGAACTGCATTTGGGGATGCCGGGGCTCCCGCAGTTCAAAGCCGTCCATGTCCCGCATCACCGGGGCCTCCATGGCAAAGGCGGGCACATCCGGCCCCACCACCTCGATCCTGTCCCCGGCGGCGAATTTGTTGCGCAGTGACAGCACCGCGCCGCCCAGCCCGTCGCAGGCGGCGACCACCGCCAGCACCTGCCAGTCCCGGACATACCGGGCAGACTCGGTGTACTGCCCCGGCTGGCCGAACCAGAAGCCGGTAGAGTAATGCCGGTGGCTCACCTTGTCCACCTCATCCCGCCACACGTTTTCCAGCGGACGCCCCTCCGCCGCCGCGTCCACGGCATGGCGGTAGGCCGCGGTAGTCATGGCGGCGTAGTAGGCGCTTTTCGCCCGCCCCTCGATTTTCAGGGAATCCACCCCAATGTCAAGCAGCTCCGGGATATGGTCGATCATGCACATATCCCGGCTGTTCAAGATGAAGGTCTCGCCGTTTTTCTCGAACACGGGGAAGTATTCCCCAGGCCGCTTTTCCTCCACCAGGGCGTACTGGTAGCGGCAGGGCTGGGCGCACGCCCCCCGGGCGGCGTCCCGCCCGGTCATATAGTTGCTGAGCAGGCACCGGCCGGAATAGGACACGCACATGGCCCCGTGGACAAAGCACTCCACCTCCAGCCCTCGGGGGGCTTTGGCGCGAATTTCCGCCACCTCGTCCAAAGACAGCTCCCGGGCCAGGATGACCCGGCTTGCCCCCAGCTCGTGCCAAACCCGGGCCATCTCATAGTTGGTGATGCCCGTCTGGGTGGACATGTGTACCTGGACGCGGGGGGCATGCCGCTTGCACAGCTCCAGCACATCCACCCCCGCGGCGATTACCGCGTCCGCGCCGATGCCGTCCAGGTATTCCAGATATTCCGGCAGCCGCGCCGCCTCGTTGTTCCGGGCCAGGGTGTTGCAGGTCACGTGCACCCGCGCGCCCTTGGCGTGGGCGGCTTTCACCGCCTCCGCCAAGCCGTCCCGGCTAAAATTCCCGGCGAAGGCCCGCATCCCGAAGGCCTCCCCCGCCAGGTACACCGCGTCCGCGCCGTAGGCCAGGGCCATGTCCAGCCGTTCCCGGTCTCCGGCGGGGGAGAGCAGCTCCGGCTTAGCCATTGCCGCTGAACTGGGCCTGCTTGGCCTGATGCTCGGCCAGAGTGCGGCTGTACTCATGCTGCTTGGTCTCCGGGTTGAGGACGTAGTAATAATAGCTGGTATCCGCCGGATTCATCGCGGCCAGCAGCGAGATCATGCCCGGGTTGGAGATGGGCCCTGCGGGCAGGCCCGGATACTTGTAGGTGTTGTATGGGGAGTCGATGGCTTTGTCCGCCTCGGTGGGCACCTTGCCGCCGTTGAGGTAGACCAGGGTGGCGTCGATCTGGAGGTAGCCCACCGTCTCGGCGGCGGGGTTCTCCAGACGGTTGTAGATGACGGAGGCAATGTTCTTGTAGTCGTTGCGCTCCTCGTTGTTGGTGCCGTCGGTTTCCTTCTCGATCATGGAGGCGATGGTGACGATGTCGTGGAGGGAATAGGCGGCGTCCTCCCCGGCGTACTGGGCCATATACTCGTCCATCTTGGCGTCGAAGTTCACCAGCATCTTATTGATGACATACTTGGGGTTCTCCCCCAGCTGGAAGGTATAGGTGTCCGGGAACAGGTAGCCCTCCAGCCGGTGGTAATCCCCCAGGGGGATACCCCGGAGCCAGTCAAAGGCATAGTCCCAGTTGGCGGCCATGTCCTGGAGCTTGTCCACCGAAGTCACCCCCTTCTCGGCCAGCAGGGCAAATACCTGGTCGATGGTATACCCCTCGGGGATGGTGATATCCGCCTCCTGGCGGGTCGTGGAGGAGGAGCCCATGCTGGACACCAGGGCATGGTAGTCCATCTCCGTGTTCAGCTCATACGTCCCCGGGGCGATCTTCTCCTCCGCGTGGGAGAACCAGGCGTAGAGCTTGAACAGGAACTTGTATTGGATCAGCCCCTCCTCCTCCAGCTGGTCCACCACGGCGCCGAACTGAGTGTCCTCGTGAATGGTGACAATGGTGGAGATATGGGTCTTGTTCAGCCCCAGCAGGTCGCAGGCCCACACCCAGCCCAGGGTGGCCAGGACGGCGGACAGGCCGATGACGAACAGGGCGTACAAAAAGGCTCCGGCCACCCTGGCCTTGGCGCTGCGGCGGCGCCTGGCGGACTTCCGGGGCCGCGGCCGGTCCTGGCCCTGGGGCTGGCCGCCGCCGGCCGCGCGTTTTCCTTCTGCCATGTGTTTCACTCCTTGCGTTTGTATGACGGGCGTGATCAGGAACCCATTTCCCGGCCGCCACATAGTATGGCCCAGAAACGGGAACGGGGCGCGGCCCCGGCGCCCGGTTCCTCCACGGGGCCCAGCTCCGGCGCCGCGCATCCGGGCGGCGTCCGAGCCGGTCTCTGTGGCCGGGATATCAATTGTGAGGTGACAAAATCATGTGTTGTGGTAACAATGGTGGTTTCGGCGGGGGCTGCTGGTGGATTATCATTCTGATCCTCCTGCTGTGCTGCTGCTGCGGCGGCGGGAATAGCTGGGGCGGCAACAACAATTGCTGCTGCTGCTGTGGCGGCAACAACAACTGCGGCTGCTGCTGCGGCGGCAACAACAACTGCGGCTGCGGCTGTGGCTGCGGCAACGACGGCTGCTGCTAACAAGAAGCGCGGAGTCGTCGCGAACAGCGGGCTAAGACCGGAGCGGAGCAAAAGCGGGGCGGCCCCCCAGGGGCCGGACAGCTTTTGCGCAGTCGGAGGGCTTAGAGCCGCGCCGCGAACGGCGGGCCAACGGCAAAGCAACGCGCCGCCATGCCATGCCGGGACAGCAAACGCGCCCCGCACGCCGGCCTATACCCAATACCATACCCATCGGACGGGGGGCAATGCCCCCCGTCCCCTTTACTCCTCAATCAGGACGAGCTTTACAGGCACGTCGAATTCCTCCCGCGGAATGCGCTCCGCCAGCCGTCCGGGGCGGCATACGCACACCGTAAAGCCGGGGAAATCGGTGAGCCACCGGTCATAGTACCCCCCGCCCCAGCCCAGGCGGTAGCCCTCCCGATCCACCATCAGGTGGGGGATGAGGGCCACGGCGATCTCCCCCTTTGGAATCACGGGGCAGTCTCCGTCCGGCTCCGGGATGCCGAAGCGGTTGGGGACAAGCCGTTCCGGGTCCACCACCTGCCGCGCCTCCATCCCCCGGTGGGGCAGACACACGGGTAGGGCCACCCGCTTGCCCCTGTCCAGCAGGGCGCGGATCAGCGGCGCGGTGTCCGGTTCCCTGCCGGTGCCGTAGAACACCATCACGGTGTCCGCCGCCTCCACCTGGGGCAGGGCCAGGAACCGCTCAAACAGCGCCCCGGCCTCCACCTGGGGCAGGCCCGCCGCGTGGCGGCGCAGCTCCGCTTTGCGCTCCGCGGTGGTCATGCGCCGTAATGGAGCCCGGCGCGGACCTGTTCCGCCGCGTCCATGCCGGCCAGCGCCTCCACCAGCGCCAGCGCAAAGTCAAACGCGGTACCGGGGCCCTTGCCGGTGATGAGCTTTCCCTCCCTCACCGCAGGGCAGTCCATGGCGGGCACGGCCCCGGCCTTCTTCAGCTCCCCCTCCATGCCGGGATAGCACACGCAGGGGACGCCCTTGGGCAGCAGCCCC
This sequence comes from uncultured Oscillospiraceae bacterium, assembly GCA_910587205.1. GTDB lineage: Bacteria > Bacillota > Clostridia > Oscillospirales > Oscillospiraceae > Enterenecus. Next base: position 12,367 of record CAJULZ010000009.1, on the reverse strand, counting down.
GCCCTTGCCAGCAGGGTGGGTGCGGCGCAGATGGCCGCCAGCCAGACCCCGGGGGCCTCCGCCGCCCGGCGGATGAGGGCCATAGCCTCCCCGCTGCCCTCAATGGAGGCCACGCCCCCCATCCCCCCTGGGAGCACCACCATGTCCCCATCCTCCAGGACCACCCTCCCCACGGGCAGGTCGGCCCGGACGGCAATGCCGTGGGAACCGGTGACAATATCCCCGCCGATGCCCGCCAGGGCGGCGGGGAGCTCCGCTCTGCGCAGCACGTCGGCAGTGACCAGGGCCTCGGCTTCCTCGAAGCCCGTGCCCAGCAAAATATAAACCATAACGCATCCGCCTTTCTTCCATGTATCCGCGCCTCCCGGCGCAGGGCGCGTTCCGCGCCGGTTATTTCCCTCTGACCCGCGCCCCCGCCGCCGACACCAGGAACAGGGGCAGCTTCACCATGCGCCCGATGCGGGAGGGTTCCTTTGCCAACCGGTAGAGCCATTCCAGCCCCAGCTTTTGAAACCGCTCCGGGGCCCGCTCCACCTTGCCGGCAAATACGTCCAGCGAACCGCCCAGGCCGACGTACAGCCGCGCCCCGGCGGCCCCGCCGTTTTTAGCGATCCACTTCTCCTGCTTGGGCGCGCCCAGGCAGACAAATACCACGTCGGCGCGGGACTCCCGGATCAGCTCCGCTACCGGGCCGTCCTCCTGGAAGTACCCGTCGTGGACGCCGCACACCACCAGCCCCGGATGGGCAGCCTCCAGGTTCCCTTTCGCCTGTTCCGCCACCCCGGGAGCCGCCCCCAGCAGGAACAGGCGCTTGCCCATCCCCGCCATGCGCTCCATGAGGGCGGAAGCGAAGTCGATCCCCGGCACGCGCTCTTTCAGCGGCCTGCCCAGGATCTTCGCGGCGTAAATCACCCCGATGCCGTCGGGGATGACCAGGCCGGCCCCAGCCAGGACGGCGGCAAATTCCGGGTCCTTCCCCGCCCGCTGGACGATCTCCGGGTTTGGGGTGGCCGCCAGGTGGGGGCCGTCCTCCTCCATCAGGGCCAGGGCCCGCTCCACCGCCTCGTCCAGGGTCACGTTGTCAAAGGCCACGCCCAGCACATCTACGCGCACGGCCTTCCCTCCTCCCAGAATATTCCTTGGCATGCCCTTCCAGTATTGCGCTATAGTCGAAACACTTCACCAGAAGCAACTCCCCTTCTTGTGAGGTCTGCGGCAAATTTTGCCGCAGAAAGCCGCGCACGCGGCCTTATTTTGAGCTTCATAGGCGCCGGCGTGCCAAACACACGCAGTTGGCCGTCGGCCCGCCCCATGAAACAGCGCATCCCGCGCTTTTTCAACTGCGTTGACTACATATTTTAACACAGTGCCCGGGAAAAGTCTATTTAATATTTGTGAACAAACGCGCCCCGGCCCCCGCCGCGGGGCGCGGCAGGGCCGGGGTGCTGATTCCGCCGTTACTCCCGGATTCTCCGGGCCTCCAAGTAAAACCGTTTGTCATGGGCCTCCCCCATGGAGAAGGTCTTCCGGGGCAGCGCCCCGCCGTGGATGACGCAGGGGAACAGCTCCTCCTTGCCCATGGGGGGCAGCAGGAGGGCCAGGTTCCCCGGGCGGGCGGCGAATTCCCGGGCCACATCCTCGCCGTGGATGTAGTCCACCCGCCCCCCATGCCCTATGAGATAGTCGTCCAAAAACGCCTGGAGCGCCCCCACCGGCAGCTGGGCCGCCCCGGCGGGCAGGGTGATCACACCCTCCGACCCCGCGTACACATACCGGATGGGAAAGCCGCCCGCCTCCGGCGCCGCCCCGCGCCTCGCCCCAGGATAGGCCCTCACCAGGGCGGCCAGCAGGGCCCCCGGGTCGGTGTGGAACACCACCCGGTGGATGGCCTCGAACTCCAGGCTGCCGTCGTGGAGGTTCACCAGCTCGCACAGGGCGTACCGGGCGGGGATGACGTCCCACCGCTCCGGCGGAGCCAGCCGCTTCTGCCGCTCATAGCACTCCTTGGCGGTGGCCAGGGAGTGGTTGCCGTCCCCCACGGCGAACAGCATGACGGGCTGTCCGTCCGCGCCGTATTTGGCGTGGAACGCGGCGGGGTCGGCCAGGGCGGACAGCGCCACGGCCACCTGGGAAAGCTGGGCCTCCCCCAGCCGCCAGCCCCTGATGTGCCCGCCCTGCTCCATCAGGTCGAAGTCGTAGAGCGGCTCCATTTCCCCGGTCTGGGCAGCCAGGGGCTCGATGACCGTGCGGCCGGGGTCGTCGGTGAGGAGCATGGCGTGGGGCAGCTCGATGGGGGCGTTTTTCCGCACCGCCACCCGGGGCGGGATGCGGGACATGACCACCCCTTCGGTGGCGCGGATCAGCGCGTCCGACCCCGGCTCATAGTCATAGGCGGTGAGGTCGGCCATGCCCACCAGCCCCCGGCGCACCTTGCCGCTGGACAGCGTGCGCTCCACATAGATCATGGCGCCGGGCAGGGTTTTGAACCGCCCTTCCCGGACATACTGGGCCATGGTGGCGTTGATGTCCATGATGTCCATCTCCACCTGGGGGCCGTCCAGGCTGCTCTCGGGGAGGATGAGGCGCAAGGCGGAGGGCGCGCGGCCCACCCGCTCCTCCACCCGCTGCCAGTACTCGGGCTGGGAGGTGTACTGGTCGCAGGCCACCACCGACCATTTGGCGTAGTCGCAGTTCTGGGGCAGGAGGATGTCGGCGGGCTTAAAGGGCAGATGTTCAAAGAAACCGTCCATATTTGTACCTCTTTTCAATAGGGACTGTAGGAGGGGCCTGCCCCCTCCCCCGGGAAGGATTTCTGCCCCTTGAAAGCGGGAGGGGCGACCCCCTCCCCTACAGGGCCGCTTTGATGGCGCGGAGCAGATCGGGGAACTCCTCGAAGGCGGGTATGCCGGGGTAGTCCGCCTTGATCTGGTCGGTGGATTTGAACAGGAAGCCCGCCTTACCGGCCTGGATCATGGCCAGGTCGTTGAAGCTGTCCCCGGCGGCGATGGTGTCGAAGCCGCAGGATTGCAGCGCCCTCACGGTGGTGAGCTTGGACTTGGGGCAGCGCATCCGGTAGCTGGTGATCTCGCCGCTCTCCGCCACCTCCAGGGTGTTGCAGAAGATCGTGGGCCAGTTCAGCTTCTCCATGAGGGGCTTGGCAAACTGCTCGAAGGTGTCGGACAAAATCACCACCTGGGTGAGGGAGCGCAGCTCGTCGAGAAACTCCTTTGCCCCGGGGAGCGGGTCGATCTTGGCGATGGTGGCCTGGATCTCCCTCAGGCCCAGGCCGTGCTCTTTCAGGACGCCCAGCCGCCAGGTCATGAGCTTGTCGTAATCCGGCTCGTCCCGGGTGGTACGGCGCAGCTCGGGGATGCCGCTGGCCTGGGCAAAGGCGATCCAGATCTCGGGGACGAGGACGCCCTCCATATCCAAACAGACGATGTTCATTCCCATGCTCCTCTCAAAATAAAACGGGCGTTTCACGTGAAACAGGCCGCGGGTCAAAGGGTTTTCAAAAACCGTCCCAGCCGCTCCAGCGCCTCGGCCAAGTCGTGCATGGACGCGGCGTAGGTGGCCCGGACATAGCCCTCCCCGCCGGGGCCGAAAGCGGAGCCGGGGATGACCGCCACCTTTTCCGCCGCCAGGAACCGGTCGCAGAACTCCTCGCTGGTCAGCCCCGTGGACCGGATACAGGGGAAGGTGTAGAACGCCCCCAAGGGCTCGAAGCAGGAAAGCCCCAGCTTGCGGAAGCCGTCCACCAGGAAGCGGCGGCGGCCGTCGTACTCCTCCCGCATGGCCTCGATGTCGCCGTCGCCGTGGTCCAGGGCCTCGATGGCGGCGTACTGGCTGGTGGTGGGGGCGGACATGATGGCGTACTGATGGAGCTTGGTCATGGCGGCAATGAGGGGCCTGGGGCCGCACACATAGCCCAGCCGCCACCCCGTCATGGAGTAGGCTTTGGAAAAACCGTTCACCACCACGGTCCGTTCGGCCATATCCGGCAGGTTGGCCATGGACACGTGCCGCCCGCCGTAGGTCAGCTCGGCATAGATCTCGTCGGAGACAACCATAATATCCGTACCTCGGAGCACATCTGCCAGCGCCTCCAAATCCCCTCGGTCCATCACGCCTCCGGTGGGGTTGCAGGGGAAGGGCAGCACCACCGCCTTGGTTTTGGGGGTGATGGCGGCGCGCAGCTCGTCCGGGGTGAGTCGGAACTCGTGCTCCGCGCGGGTCTCCACCAGCACCGGCACGCCGTGGGCTATGGACACCAGCGGGCCGTAGCATACAAAGGACGGCGTGGGGATGATCACCTCGTCCCCCGGCTCCAGCAGACAGCGGAACACCAGATCCAGCCCCTCGCTGCCGCCCACCGTGACCAGCACCTGGCCCACCGCGGCGTATTCCAGGTCAAAGCGCCGCTTTAAATACCGGGAAATTGCCCCGCGCAGGTCGGACAGCCCGGCGTTGGGGGTGTACTTGGTAAAGCCCTTTTCCAGGGAAAAGATGCCCGCGTCCCGGATGTGCCAGGGCGTCTGAAAATCGGGCTCCCCGATGCCCAGGGAGATGCCCCCCTCCATGCCCTGGAGGAGGTCGAAGTATTTCCGGATGCCGGAGGGCTGGATATCCTGCACCCGCCGGCACATGATTTTGCCGTAGTCCATTACTCAAACACGAACCTTTCCTCCTGGACCTCCTGTACGGGGAAGATCAGGTGCTTTTCTTTGTATTTTTTCAAGATAAAGTGGGTGGCGGTGCCCGTAACCCCCTCGATGGGGGCCAGCTTCTCGCCCACGAATTGGGCCACTTCCTTCAGGGTGCGCCCGGAGATTGTGACGGTCATGTCGTACGCCCCGCCGGACATGAGGTAGAGGGACTCCACCTCGTCGTACTGGTAGATGCGCTGGGCCACCCGGTCGAACCCCTCCCCCCGCTGGGGGGTGACGCTCACTTCGATGAGGGCGGTGACGGATTCCTGCTGGGTGCGGTCCCAGTCGATGATGGTCTTATAGCCCAGGATCACATGATCCTTTTCATACTGTTCCACCGCCTGGGCCACCTCCGCCTCGGTAGAGCCGGTCATGGCGGCCAGCTGGGCGTGGGTCAGGGTGGAATCGTTTTCCAACAGATGAAGCAGGTCTTTCATGGCGTATGCCTCCTAAAATGAAACGCTTGAAAAAATCGCGGTGAAAAAAGCTGATTTTTTTATTATATACTTCCCGGGGCAAAATGGCAATCCCCCAGTTCGGCGGGCCCGGTTGCGCGATCAGGGCTTCTGGACGGGGGTTGAATACCGTTCGGCCCGGTGGTATACTTCACTTGTATCAATTCGGCAAATCGGGCCTTGAATCGTCCGGCAGGTGGAAAGAAGTGATGCAATGAAGTACCTGATAAAATATTTTGTAGATTTTAACAGTGTTGGTTTTCCTATATGCTTTCGTCCTTTTCAAGAGGTGGAGGACCCAAGGCAGAGACATCCTGCTTGTCAACACCCTCATGTATGCATATCTCTCTCTGGTCCTCTATTTTACCATGATGCCGGTGGTCGCATCCATCCCGTTCATGCTGGACCACCCCTATAAGCCCATGAATCTGGTGCCGTTTATCGACGTTTCTTTGGGGAGAGGGGACTTTTTCAGACAGGTGTTTTTGAACGTTATCATGACCCTGCCCTTTGGGTTCCTGTTTCCGCTGATCCGGGGCAAAAGGGCCAAATTCGGTGTGACGGTGCTTTTCTGTTTTTTGATGAGCCTTGGCATCGAACTGTTGCAGCCGTTCTTCGACCGCTCCTCGGATATCACGGATCTGATCACGAATGTGACCGGCGGAGTGCTGGGCTATGGCCTCTATGTTATTTTTAAGCCGGTCGCCTTTTGGGTTCTGGAGCGTTTAAAAACCAGATGACAGGCTGTTTTGCAGTAAAATGAAGTTTACCGGGGGGGATTTCATCTTTTGGGTGAAATCCCCCTCGATAAACCTTCTCCTGACAAAGAATGGAGAACCCGCGCCCGCAGCGGTGCAAAAAGTAAACGGGACGTTCCGTCCCCTGGATAAAACCCCGCCCAAAGCGCATACTATCCCCGATTACGCGGAAAGGCGGTGGGCGGGTTGTCAAGGCTTCGGATCATGCTGCGGGCGGGGACGCTGGCGGCGCTGGCGGGGGCGCTGGTCTGGCTCTGGCTTCCCGGACGGCACGGGCGGGAACAGGCCGCTTTGTCGGAATTCCCGCTCCCGGCGGGGCCCTTCGTGGCCCTCACCTTCGACGACGGCCCCAGGGCGGGCACCACCCCCGTCCTGCTGGACGGTCTCAACCAGCGGGGCGTCCACGCCACCTTTTTCGTCGTCGGCGAGAATGTGGAGGGGAATGAGGAGCTGTTGGTGCGCATGGAGCGGGAGGGCCATCAGATTGGCCTGCATACCTTCCACCACCGGTCGCTGGCGGAGGTGAACGCCGCCGATTTTTACCGGGAGGTGGACACGCTCCGGGACGCCCTGCGGGGCCTGCTGGACCAGCAGGACTTCATGCTCCGCCCGCCCTACGGCATGATCACCCCCTCCAACCGGGCCAGGGCGGGGGCGCCTATCATCCTCTGGTCGGTGGACCCGGAGGACTGGTCCGACCAGGACACCGCACGGCAGCTGTCCGTTATCCTGGACACCACGGAGGACGGCGCCATTATCCTCCTCCACGACATCTACCCCTCCAGCGTGGAAACCGCGCTCCAGGCGGTGGATGCCCTCATGGCCCAGGGCTACAAGTTTGTGACGGTGGAGGAGCTGTTCGCCCTCCGGGGGCAGCAGCCGGAATGCGGGCAGGAATACCGGAAGCTGCCCCCGCCGGAGTAAAGGGCGGCTTTCGGGGTCCCCAGGGGGCAGGGGTAAAATCCGCCCCGCAAGAAACCCCCTATTTTTGCATCCCCTGTAACGCGGAAAAGCCCTCCGGCCAAGCCGGAGGGCTTTTCAAGCGCTTATTCCTCGTCCGGGCCGCCGCACTCGCAGCCGTCCTCGTCCTCAAAGGACAGGGCGAACTTGCCGCCGCAGGCGGGGCAGTCCACCACCCCCGCGGCCAGCGCCTCGTCGTCGACAACCAGGTCCTCGCCGCAGGTGGGGCAGGGGATCTCGAAGAAATCCTCGTCGTCCACATCCTCGAACTCGGCGTCCTCCTCATCCTCGTCGTCGAATACAGCGTCCTCCAGGTCGGATACCGCGTCGCCCAAGGCGTCCAGCTCCTCGTCGAACCCGTCCATCGCGGCGTCCACGTCCTCCAACCGCTGGCCCACTTCCCTCAGCACGTCCAGCACCTCGGCCAGGATGCGGTCCTGCCCGGACTTCTCCCCATCCAGGCCCAGCCCGTCGTACAGGCCCTGGATATAGGCTACTTTTTCGGAAATAGTCATCATATGCTCCTTATTGTTGTCACGCTGCAAAGCGGCCAGGGCCCTCGGTCGCTTTCGCTGCGATTCGGCTTGGTCTGCCGGGCGCTGCGCGCCCCTGCGCTCAGCCTCTCTCCGCTCCAAGCTCCCTCGCTGTCCGCTTTTCCGCGCTTCTGCCTTGTCACGCTGCAAAGCGGCCAGGGCGTTCGGTCTCTTTGCGGCACTTCTGATTTACCCCTTGCACCTTTCCAGATACTCGCCCGTGCGGGTGTCGATGCGGATCTTGTCGCCGGGGTTGATGAACAGCGGCACCTTGATCTCCGCGCCCGTCTCCAGGGTGGCGGGCTTGGTGACATTGGTGGCGGTGTCGCCCTTCACGCCGGGGTCGGATTCCGTGACCTCCAGCTCCACAAAGTTGGGAGGCTCCACGCCGAACACGCTGCCCTTGTAGGACATGATCTTGCACACCATGTTCTCTTTGACAAATTTGAAGTTGTCGCCCAGCACGTCCTTGCCCACGGGGGTGAGCTCATAGGTCTCGTTGTCCATAAAGTAGTACAGGTCGCCGTCGTTGTAGCTGTACTCCATGTCCTTGCGGTCCACGAATGCCTGCTCAAACTTGGCGGTGGGATTAAAGGAGGTCTCGGTGACGGCGCCGGTGATGACGTTCTTCATCTTGGTGCGCACGAAAGCCGCGCCCTTGCCGGGCTTGACGTGCTGGAACTCCACTACCTGCATCACTTTGCCCTCCATCTCGAAGGTCACGCCGTTGCGGAAATCGCCTGCTGTAATCATTGCCATTGGTATCGTCCTCCAATATTGAAAATTTTTAGAAATCAAAAAAGATAATCAACATATTATACCCTATATACGCCGGAATTGCAAGGGCTTTTACAGTACGATAAGCTGCTTGGGCGAGCGGGTGATGTCCACGCAGCCCCCCTCGGTGAGCATAATCACGTCCTCAATGCGCACGCCGAACCGCCCCGGCAGGTAGATCCCCGGCTCGGCGGACAGCAGCGCCCCCGCGGGGATGGGCTTGTCGTTGCGCAGGTGGAAGCCGGGGTTCTCGTGGATCTCAATGCCCAGGGAGTGGCCGAAGCCGTGGCCGAAATACTCGCCGTAGCCCGCGTCGGCGATGACCTTGGCCCCCGCCTCGTGCACCTCTTTGCCGGTGACGCCCGCTTTTGCCACGGCGATGCCGGCCAGCTGGGCCTTGAGGACGGTGTTGTACACCAGCTCCATCTCCCCGGAGGGCTGGCCGACGGCCACGGTGCGGGTCATGTCGGAGCAGTAGCCCCCCACCACGCAGCCGAAGTCCATGGTGACGAATTGGCCCTTCTGGATCACATCGGGGCCGGGGACGGCGTGGGGCTTGGAGCCGTTGGGGCCGCAGGCCACAATGGGGTCGAAGGAGTTGCGCTCCGCCCCCTTCCGGGCCATGATGTAGGTCAGCCGCGCCGCCACCTCGCTCTCGGTGAGCCCCGGCTTGATGAAGTTGAGGATCTCCAGCAGGGCCTCGTCGGTAATGCGCTGGGCCTCCCGCATGGCGGCAAGCTCGTCCGCGTCCTTCACCTGCCGCAGCTCGGTGAGCAGCTCGGAGGCGGGGACAAACTCCGCCTCGATATTCTCCGTCCAGATGGTGTGGTCGGCCACGGACATATACTGCTCCTCAAAGCCCAGCCTGGACACGCCGGCCTCTTTCACCAGATCCCCCACCAGATCACGGTATCTGACCCCCTTGGGGAGCTGGGCCACCTGCGCCCCTGTAATCTGCTGCTGGGCGGCCTCGATGTACCGGGAATCGGTGTAGTACCAGGTCTTGTCCGGGGTGATGAGGGCCACGCCCTCCCCGTGGAAGCCCACGGCGTAGAACTCGCCGGGCTCGCTGGTAACCAGCATGGCGTCCAGGCCGCGGCCTTCTAATTCCGCGGCGATTTTCTCAAAATGGGTCATGGGAAACATCTCCTTTATAAAATGTCAAGATCATATTATGAAGTATCCTATTATCATCCACGCGATGAAAGCCAAGCCTCCCAAGATGCAGCATACTCCAACAATTTTGCTGAACGTCCGGTCCACGTCATCCACCGGGCTGTCCAGTTCCTTCAGGGATATAAACGGCCACTCATGGCGCAGAAGTTTGGGACAGAAAAGCAGAAGTATACCCCATACCACCAAAGAGAGGCTCAGATAGATTCCATACCACTCCATCCAGGCTCCCTCCGCTCAAACTCCTGATAGATACGCTTCATGGTCAAGGCGTCCTCCGCCTGGGTGCCCGCGCTCTCGCAGATAAAGGTGGGGCTCCACCCCCGCCGGGCCACCGCCTGGGCCAGGGATGCCCAGTCCGGGCCGTAGCCCCCGTCGTCGGCAAACGTCCGATGGCACTTCTCCCCGCCGCCCATGGTGAACTCAATGTGGGAGAAGTGGCTGTGGAAGCGGCCGGCCCGGTCCGGGCCTAAAGCCCCCTCCATGCGGGTAAGCATCCGCTCCACCGCCTCCGCCCCGTCGTCCGCCCCCAGCGAGCGGGCGTACAGATGCCCAAAGTCCACGCAGGGCAGCAGCCGTTCATCCAGCGTACACAGTTCTAAAACCTCGTCCAGATCCCCCAGCTGATTGATCTTTCCCATGGTCTCCGGGCAAAGGGTGATGTGGCCGAAGCCCGCGCCGTCGCAGGCGGCGGTGACCTCCTTCAAGGAGCGCAGGGCAATGTCCAGCGCCTCCCGGCGGGTGCGGCCCATCAGCGCGCCGGAGTGGATCACCACCCGCCCGGCCCCCATCCAGTCCGCCACCAAACAGGCCCCGGTGATGTAGCCGGTGGTCTTTCGCAGCGCGTCCGGGTCTGGGTTGGCCAGGTTGATGAAGTACGGCGCGTGGAGGGACAGCGCGATGCCGCGCTCCCGGGCGGCCTGGCCCACCTTGCGGGCGGTTGCCTCCCCCACGTGGACGCCCTTGCCGCACTGGTACTCGTAGCAGTCCAGGCCGATTTCCCGCAGCCAGCGGGGAGCGTCGGCGGAGGACTTATACGGGAAATTTTCCGCGTTCCCCGCGGGGCCGAACAGGGCGCTCACAGCGGTTCCCCCTTCCCCGACAGCAGGCGGAAGGGCCACTCGGCGGCATACCGCAGGTACCGCCCCGGATTGCCCGCCAGCCGGATGGGCTCCACCAGAATGGCGGACACCCCCGCCCGGTTCCCGCCCAAGATATCGGTGAAAATCTGGTCGCCCACGATGGCGGTCTGTTCCCTTGTCGCGCCTACTCGCTCCATGGCCTTAAAAAAAGCGGGCGTCTTAGGCTTCCCGGCGTGGCCGATATAGGGCGCGTCCAGCCCCTCCGCGAACAGGTGGGGACGGCTCTCGTGGCGGTTGTTGGACAGGATGAACAACGTCACTCCGTGGGCGGCCAAGTCGTCCCGCCACCCCTTTAGCCGCTCGTCGGGCAGCGGCACGCCGTAGGGGGCCAGGGTGTTGTCCAGGTCTGCCAGCAACAGCTTAAATCCCCGGCGCGCCAGCGCCTCGCCGGTGATCTGGTAAATGTCATGATAGGTATACCGGGCCCGGAACCATGCCATTGTCACGCCTCGCCTTCTATTCCGCCCAGGACGGGCATAGGATATACTCTATCCTATCACAATTTTTCACCGTCCACAAGGGGGAACTCCAATGAAAGAACTGCTGCTGGCCCTGCCCGCCGGGCGGGACACCCTGGGGGCAAAATACGGCCTCACCCCCGCCCACATGGCCTACCGGGTGGGGCCGGGTCCCAGCCTGCTGGGGACGCGTCTGCCCCAGGGCCTGCGGGGCGGGCTGATGCAGCTGGACTGCGCCGGGTTTGAGGGCACGGGCGACCCGGTGGCCTGCTGCCGCCAAATTTTAGGCGAGTGCCGCCGCCGGAGCTACCGGGGCGTGGTGTGCGACTTTGAGGGGATGCCCTCCCCCTGCCTGGGCCGGATGGTGGAGATCCTGGCCCGGAACTGCGCCGCCCAGGGCTGGACGCTGTACGTGCCCGAGCCCTACGCCCCCCACGCCAAGACCGCCCGGATACTCATCCCCTCGGCCCTCGCCCACGGCGTTCTGGAGCGCCGTTTGCGGGAGGCGGCGGAACGGTATGGCCCAGAGCGCACCGCCTTGGCGGTGGAGTGGGTGCGGGAGGATTTCCCCCTGCCCGCGTCGGGCCGGGGTACGCCCATCAGCCGGGAGGAACTGGCCGGACAGATCGCCCGGCTGGAGCCGGCGGTGTTTTTCGATCGGGGGCTGTGCGCCCACTACTACACCTACATGGCGGGGCCGAAGGCCCATTTTGTGCTGTTTGACACCTCCCGGTCCATCCGGGCCAAGCTGGAGGCGGCAAAGCGGGTGGGGCTTGCCGCCGCGCTGCTGCCCCAGCCGGAGGTGGAGGAGCATTTGGAGGAGATTTTCGGCGGTGGAGCATGAAAAAGGCCCGGCCCCGCTGACACGGGGCCGGGCCTTTTTCATGCCTGTTCTGCGGGGCGGGTGAACTGCTCCACGTAGATCCGCTTATAGAGATCCAGAAGCTGCTGGTTGGTGGTCTCCCGGCAGCGGACAATGTCCCCCAGGGCCGCCGCTTTGGCCTGCGTGAGCTCCCTCGGCGCGCCCGCTCCCATCCCGGCCAGCTGCTGGATAACCTCGTGGAGATATGCCGTGTCGCTCTGGATGGCGGCGATCTGCTGAAGCAGCCAGCTCAGATCCACTTTATTGTCGCTCATTTCTGTGTCCTCCAAATGGCAATTTGGCGGGCACGCGAGACATATCGTATCCTCCGAGATGAAGCGTGCCCTGCCGTGTTTCACAAGACCTCTGGCCCGCCTGGGCCAGGTCGCTTCGTATACGCTGCCCCGTTCGTCTACCACATGAATGTTTTTTTCGATGGGTGTCATCCCCCTGCTGTGAGATTCGCGGGTGTTTGGACGCCGTTTTTTGTGATGGGTGCCCTCCCCAGTCCAGGTTCAGTGTACCACCCGGCCGGGAGAT
>CAJULZ010000008.1 GCA_910587205.1 uncultured Oscillospiraceae bacterium | reverse complement strand
GCAACAAAAACAGTTGGCCAACTGTCCACGTCTCCCGCGGAGCTACCCTCACAAAAAACAGAAAAAGAAACGGAGGAAATTGTCTTGGAAATCATCGGTGTTATTGGCCTGGTTTTAGCCATTGCCTGCCTGATCTTCCTGAGCTACCGGGGGGTTAACGCCTTCATCGCGTCGCTCATCGCCTCATTGGTGGTCATCATCACCAATGCCCTGCCCTTCTGGGGCACTTTCGCCGGCGGGTACGCCACCGGGTTCAAAAATTTCGCGGGCAGCTACTTCATGCTGTTCGGCCTGGCCGCCGCTTACGGAGAGTTCCTGAAGGTCACCGGCTCTGCTGAGAGCGTGGCCAAAGTCCTTTTCAAAATCTTCGGCACCAAGTGGGCCCCTTTGGGCGCCCTGCTCATCACCCTGCTGATGGCCATGGGCGGTGTGTCCGCTTTCGTCATCGTGTTCGCCGTCTACCCTGTGGCCGCCCCCCTGTTCCGCAAAGCCAATATTACCAAGAACCTGCTGCCCGGCATTGTGCTGTGCGCCTCCGTGACGCTGTGCCTGTGCCTGCCCGGCAACCCCACCTCCACCAACGCCCTGCTGGCCCGCCCTGAGTACGGCCTGGGTGTGGACGCCTTCTCCGCCCCCATCATGGGCATCATCGCCTGCATCGTGGGCGTCGCCATTGCCGGCGTGTACGTCACCTGGCAGGCCAAGCGCCAGACCGCCATGGGCGTGGGCTACGTGGTGTCCGGCACCGACGCCGAGCTGGAGGGCGACGACAAGGATCTGCCCCCCTTCTGGTCTTCCATCATCCCCCTGCTCATCGTGGTGGTGGTCATGATCCTGCTGAAGAACGTCATGAGCGCCACCGACAGCATCCTGACCTCCCTGTGCGTGGCCATTGTGGCCTCCGTGGCCTTGAACCCCAAGGCGTTCTTCGGCGCGGACCACAAGCACAGCGTCCTCAAGACCTTCACCAACGGCATGTGGTCTTCCTGCACCTCCGCCCTGCTGCTTACCGGCGGTGTGATGGGCTTTGCCGGCGTGGTGCAGGCCGCCCCCGGTTTCCAGTACTTCGTGGACTTCGCTATGGGCCTGTCCGACATGTTCAACCCCTATGTATCCGCCTCCGTGGCGGTAAACGTGGTGGCCGGCATCACCGGCACCGCTTTGGGCGGCCTCCAGATCTTCGCCGACTCCATGCTGCCCTCCTATCTGGCCCAGGGCGTCAACCCCGAGGCGTTCCACCGCCTGATGACCATTGCCTGCTGCGGCCTGGACACCCTGCCCCACTGCTCCACTTTCATCCTGATGTGTTCCGTCTGCGGCGTAACCGCCAAGGATTCCTACAAGCACGTGTTCCCCCTTACCGTGATTATGCCCATCTTCCTCACTATCCTGTGCATTATCATGACCATGATCGGCATCATCTGATTTGAAACCTACATAAAGGAAGGAGTGCATCCCCATGAGCCTGAAAAGCGTCAAGCGGGCCTTTGAGATCCCCCAGTTCACATTTACCTGCGGGCGGACCCTCCCGGTGCGCCTGGGGTACGAGACCTACGGCACCCTCAATGAGGCGGGCGACAACGCCATTCTGGTGGCCCATTACTTTTCCGCCAGCAGCCACTGCTGCGGCAAGTACAATGACAGCGACCCCCTGCCCGGCTTCTGGGACGCCCTCATCGGTCCGGGCAAGGCGGTGGATACCGACAAATACTTTGTGGTGTGCGCCGACAACCTGTGTAACGTGGGGGCCAAGCACCCCGCCGTGATTACCACCGGTCCCATGACGGTGAACCCGGAGACGGGCAAACCTTACGCCCTGGACTTCCCGGTGCCCGAGGTGCTGGACGTGGTGAACACCCAGAAGTACCTGCTGGATCAGCTGGGCGTGAAGCATTTGAAGGCCGTCATGGGTCCCTCCTTCGGCGCCATGACCTCCTGGCAGTGGGCGGTGGCCTACCCCGACATGATGGACGCCATCATCCCTGTCATCGGCACCCCGAAGCTGCCGGTGTGGGGCGGCTTCAACCCCCTCCAGTTTGCCATCAAGGCCGCCAAGATTGATCCCAAATTCCACGGTGGCAGTTACTATGACCAGCCGGAGCAGCCCACCGACACCCTGCGCCTGTGCCTGGAAATGATGAACGTGGCCGCCTTCCAGGCGGGCTATTATGAACGCACCTACAAACGGGACGTGACAGCGGACAGCGCCTGCTACGAGAGCGTGCTGGGCCAGGCCACCTTTGAGGACAAGCTGGACGCCGTGGTGGAGGTCTCCGTGCCTGTAGTGGATTTGAACCATTGGCTGTACACCTGCCGGATGTGCCTGAACTACGATGTGTCCCGCCCCTACGGCGGCGATCTGGACGCGGCGCTGGGCCGCATCAAGGCCAAGGTGCTGGCCATCCCGTCCCGGCTGGACGTGCTCCACCCCTGGCAGTTCGTCCAGTGGGTGGCCGACCGGATTGTCTGGTTGGGCGGACAGGCGGAGTGCTACCCCATCGACAGCGACCTGGGCCATATGGCCGGCATCCTGGAAACCTTCCGCTTCGACAGCAAGGTACGGGACTTCCTGTCCCGGCTGTAAATTATGGACCCCCCGGCCCGTCCAGGGCCGGGGGACAGAGGGAGGAACATCATGAACCTGACAAAAGCCAACGTCAAAACCCGCATCCCCGCCATTGTGCTGGCCGTATGCCTGCTGCTGATGGCAGCCACCGCTGCCGTGGGGCACTCCATCCAGACCAGCGGCGGCTCCGTACGTACCCAGGAGGTGGAGTTCACCACCGATGTGGGCGCCACCAGCCACGCCAAGCTCTACATCCCCGGCACCGCCACGGCGGAGTCCCCCGCCCCCGCGGTCATCCTGTGCCACGGCTATACCGCGTCGCTGGACGCCATGGAGCCCAACGCCATCGAACTGTCCCGCCGGGGTTACGTGGTGATGGCGCTGGATATGTATGGCCATGGCGATTCCACGCTCCCTCCCCCGGGCTACAGCCAGGTGGAGATGGGCGGCATTGCGGACTACGCCCCCGACCTGGGCTCCTATTCCGCCCTTCAGGAGCTGGCCAAGTACGACTTCATCGACCTGACCAAGGTGGGCATGCTGGGCCACTCCATGGGTACCGCCGCCATCCAGGAGGGCGCGTACCTGGCCTATACAAAGTGGACCGCCGCCTATAACGCCGCCCTTGCCGAAGCCCTGGAGGGCGGCGCGGACGAGACAACTGCCGCCGGCACCGCCTACATGGCCGCCATGTCCTCCGGTATTGTGCTGCCCGGCTCCATGGTGCTCACCGGGTATAACTACAATGTGCGCAACATCAACGACCTGACGTACAACGGCGTCACCGCCGACAACGGGGTATTCCCCCTGTTTGCCGCCCCGGTGAACATCTGCACCATCCAGGGTGATTACGACGAGTTCTGCGACCTGCTGTGGGGCGTGAAGGATTCCCGGAACTACACCCAGAGCTTCAAATTCGCCTATGGCACCGGCGGGGCCGCCAACGTGCCCTCCGGCACCTACTTCATGTACGGCGACCCCACCGCCACTCCCCTGAGCCGGGAGGACGCGGTGGCGGCCGCAGCTTCCGCCGCCCTGACCATGGTGCCCATCCGCGCTGCCTATAATTTCAACGGTACCCACTCGGACACCTACTACGATGAGACGGCCATCTCCTACGGCATTGACTTCTTCGACGTCACCCTCCGGGGCGGGCAGTCCACCATCGACCCCGCCGACCAGGTATGGCATGGCCGGGCCGCCTGCGGCCTTATAGGCCTGCTGGCCGCGCTGGTTGCCTTTGTGGCCCTGGCCCTCACGCTGCTGCAAGTACCCTTCTTCGCCACCATCGTCCGGCCCGAGCCCAAGTCCATCACCACCTGTGACAGTCCCGCCCATGTGATCCGGTACGTGCTGATCTATGTGGTATGCTTGCTGCCCGCACCGCTGCTGTACTACTGGCTGGTGGGGTACCCGTACTACATGCAGCCCCAGTGGTTCAAGTTCCTGACCAAGTTCTGGCCCAACCCCTTCTTCAACATGGCCCCCATGAATTCGCTGCTGCTGTTCAATGTGGTCATCGGCGTGATTCTCATGGTGGTGTACGTGCTGGTGTTCCTGTTCATCGCGAAGAAGGCGGGCTTTGGCTGGGAGAACACCGGCCTGAAACTGCCGGTGGCCGACGTGCTCAAGTCCCTGCTGCTGGCCGCCGTCTCCTTTGGCGGGATCTACGCGGTGATCTATGCCTGCTCCGGCCTGTCCGGCACCGAGTTCTCCTTCTTCAAGTTCAACATCATGCCCATGAACGGCGAGCATTGGATTGCCTTCTTCAAGTACCTGCCGGTGTGGCTGTTCTTCTGCCTGCTGGTGAGCGTGATCTACAACACCTTCACCCGCATCAACGGGGTCCCCGCCTGGGTGAACTACCTGCTCATCGCCGTGGCCTCCTGCGGCGGCCTGGCGGTGATGTTCGCCTACGACTACGGCAAGCTCTTTGCCACCGGCGTGCGGGGTATCCAGTACATCCCCGGCACCACCAGCCCCGAGTGGCTGGCCACCATCGGGATGGCCTTCCCCACCGCCCTGGCGGGCATCATGCTGTTCTCCCTGCTGTTTATCCTGCCCATCACCGCCGTGATGAGCCGGGTGTGCTTCAAAAAGACCGGTTCCGCCTGGCTGGGCGGATTCCTCACCGCCTTTATCTCCCTTGCCTTTGCGATTTCCCACATGGTTGTGTCCATGTAACCCCACAAACGCCATTTCATTTCAGAAAGGAAGTCTTTAATCATGTCCCTGATGACCGGCGAACAGTACATTGAAAGCATTCGGGCGATGAAAATGAACGTCTACATGTTCGGCAAAAAGGTGGAGTGCCCGGTGGACGACCCCATCCTGCGCCCCTCCCTCAATTCGGTGCGCATGACCTACGACCTGGCCCAGCTGCCCGAGTACGAGGACCTGATGACCGCCGTCTCGCCCTATACCGGCAAGCGGGTGAACCGCTTCACCCACATCCACCAGTCCGCCGCCGACCTGGTGAAAAAGGTGAAGATGCAGCGGCTGCTGGGCCAGAAGACCGCCGCCTGCTTCCAGCGGTGCGTGGGCATGGACGCCTTTAACGCGGTGTTCTCCACCACCTATGAGACGGACAAGAAGTACGGCACAAATTACCACGAGAACTTCAAGAAGTTCATGATGTACGTCCAGGACAACGACCTCACCGTGGACGGCGCCATGACCGACCCCAAGGGCGACCGCTCCAAGGCCCCCCACCAGCAGGCCGACCCAGACCTGTTCCTCCACGTGGTGGAGCGCCGGGCGGACGGCATCGTGGTGCGGGGCGCCAAGGCCCACCAAACCGGCGTGCTCAACAGCCATGAGGTGATCGTCATGCCCACCCAGTCCATGAAGCCGGAGGACAAGGACTACGCGGTGTCCTTCGCGGTGCCCATGGACACCCCGGGCATCACCATGATTATCGGCCGCCAGTCCTGTGATACCCGGAAGCTGGAGAACACCGAGATGGACGTGGGGAACAGCGAGTTCGGCGGCGTGGAGGCCCTGACCATCTTTGACAACGTGTTTGTCCCCAACGACCGGATCTTCCTCAACGGCGAGGCGGAGTTCGCCGGGATGATGGTGGAGCGCTTCGCCGGCTACCACCGCCAGAGCTACGGCGGGTGCAAGGTGGGCGTGGGCGACGTGCTCATCGGCGCGGCGGCGGTGGCCGCCGACTACAACGGCGCGGCCAAGGCCAGCCACGTGAAGGATAAGCTCATTGAGATGACCCACCTGAACGAGACGCTGTACGCCTGCGGCATTGCCTGTTCCGCCGAGGGCCACCCCACCGAGAGCGGCAACTATATCATCGACCTGCTGCTGGCCAACGTCTGCAAGCAGAACGTCACCCGCTTCCCCTACGAGATCGTCCGGCTGGCCGAGGACATCGCCGGCGGCCTGATGGTCACCGCCCCCTCCGAGGCGGACTTCCGCAGCCCCGAGTTGGGCCCCGTCATCGACAAGTACCTGCGGGGGGTGGACAGCGTGTCCACCGAGAACCGGCTGCGTATTTTGCGGCTCATTGAGAACCTGGCCCTGGGCACGGCGGCGGTGGGCTACCGCACCGAGTCCATGCACGGCGCGGGCTCACCCCAGGCCCAGCGCATTATGATCGCCCGCCAGGGCAACCTGGAGCACAAGAAGGCGCTGGCCAAGGCGCTGGCCCACATCAAGGAGTAAACGGAAGCCCGTCCAGGCCCCAGGGCCGGGGCGGGTGCAGAGGAGGAACGCCGCCATGCTGGAACAGATTGAACGGGTTTTGGAGGAGCGGGTGCGGCCCCAACTCGCCCTCCACGGCGGGGACATCCAGTCCCTGGGCTGCGAGGACGGGGTATACCGCTTCCGGCTGTTGGGCCGGTGCGCATCCTGCCCCTCCGCCTACCTCACCACCGAGAGCGTCATCGGGGAGGAACTGCTCCAGGCGGTCCCAGGACTGAAACAGGTGGTGTTGGTCCAGCAGGTGAGCGACAGCCTGCTGGACCAGGCCCGGGCAATTCTGGGACACGGCCATGGCGGATAAACCGGTGGTGGGCCTTCGCTACTGCGGGGGCTGCAACCCCCGCTATGACCGGGTGGCGGCAGTGGGGCGGCTGCGGGCGCAGCTCCCGGACGTGGAGCTGCGCCCCGCCGCCCCCGGGCAGCCCGCCGTGGTGCTGGTATGCGGCTGCCCGGCCCGGTGTGCGGGTACGGCCGGGCTTGACGGGAAGCTGGTCTGGCTGTGTGCCCCGGAAGACCTGGACCGGGCAATTCAGCAAGTGAAAGAGATAAATGATTGACAGGAGAAGGTGTTTGATTATGTCCTGGAAGGAATATTACGCCGCCCACACCACGACGGCGGAGCAGGCCGTGGCCCGCATCCACTCGGGGGACCGGGTGGTGGTGCAGCACGCCTGCGGCGAACCGTCCCACCTGCTGGACGCTATGGTGGCCAACGCTGCGGCCTATGAAAACGTAGAGGTCGTCCATATGGTGGCCATGGGCAAGGCCGCCTACGCCCAGCCAGGGATGGAGGCCCATTTCCGCCACAACGCCCTTTTTGTGGGGGGGACCACCCGGGCGGCGGTAGCGGAGGGCCGGGGGGATTTCACCCCCTGCTTTTTCTCCGAGGTGCCCGGCTTTTTTGCGGACGCCCTGCCGGTGGACGTGGCCCTCATCACCGTGACGCCGCCGGATGAAAACGGGAAATGCTCCTTGGGCGTTTCGGTGGATTATACCATGGCGGCGGTCAAGTGCGCCAAGACCGTGATCGCCCAGGTAAACCGGAATATGCCCTTCACCTGCGGCCAATCGTTGGTGGGTGTGGAGGAGATTGACTGTTTTGTTCTTTATGACGCGCCTGTCATCCCCCTGGCTCCGCCCAAAATCGGGCCGGTGGAGGAGGCGATTGGGGAAAACGTGGCCAGCCTCGTGCGGGACGGCGACACCCTCCAGCTGGGCATCGGGGCTATCCCCGACGCGGTGCTGAAGTTCCTCACCGGCAAGAAGGACTTGGGCATCCACTCGGAGATGTTCTCCGACGGGGTGGTGGACCTGGCCAGGGCAGGGGCGATTACCAATGGGAAAAAAAGCCTCCACCCGGGGAAATACGTGGTGACCTTCCTCATGGGCACCCAGAAGCTGTACGACTTTGTGGACCACAACCCAGAGGTCTACCTGGCCCCGGTGGACTATGTCAACGATCCCTTTGTGATTGCCCAGAATGACAACATGGTGTCCATCAACTCCTGCGTGCAGGTGGATCTCATGGGCCAGGTGGCGTCGGAGACCATCGGGCCGCTGCAGATTTCGGGCACCGGCGGGCAGGTGGACTTTATCCGGGGTGCCGCCCGGAGCAAGGGGGGCCGGGCTATCATCGCCATGCCGTCCACGGTGAAGGGCAAGACCTCCAAGATTGTCCCCAGGTTGGACGCAGGGGCGGCGGTGACCACCTGCCGGTGTGACGTGGATTATGTGGTGACGGAGTACGGCATCGCCCACCTCAAGGGCCACACCCTCCGGGAGCGGGCCAGGGCCCTTATTGAGATTGCCCACCCCGATTTTCGGGATGGGTTGCGGGAAGAATTTGAGCGGCGGTTCCATAAAACTTATTGAGTAAAATCGTTCAGCGGCAAGGATGGGAGATTGAACCATTTCGAAACGTACCGGCCTTCTGAAAATCCTCATTAGATGATTTCCGCATCTGGATTGTTCAAATGAGCGGACAGGTCATTGGGAGTGTTTCAGCCACACCTCAAACTCCTGCATCGAAAATTTCCCCGCATCACATTCCTCCCGTTTCTTCCTGGCCCTCTCGCTCCAGGAGTAGAACTCGTCCTTGGTAATGCGACCAGCCTTGATCCAGGCGAACCGTTTCTTGTACTCCCGCCGGAACACCTTGAACGCCTCGTCTGTGCTCTTGCTTTTCTCCCACACCCGGAACGCGCCGACCTCCCTGCAGGTGCGGCCTTTGTCGTCGGCGGGGCGGTCGCAATACTCCGTCCCGCCGTGGCCTGTCACCGCGAACAGCCGCCCACAGTTTTTGCACCGGCGCATTCTGATCTCCCGCTTCAAGCACTCCCGCAGGTGGTAGTCGATCAGGTCGTACACCGTGTCCGGGCACAGCACCTCTGCAAATGTTTCGCGGAACATCAGCTCGTAGCTCATCTTCTGCGGTCGAAAACGAAATACGTCCTTCCCCGCCTGCTCCGCTTCAAGGTAGTAGGCGGTCATTTTTTCGTCCACGGTTTTGTCGCTGACATCCTCCACCCAGATGTGGGTGAGCAGGTCCAGCGCCTGCCGCTGAAGCCGCTCGAGGTTGTCCGGCATTTCATCCAGGTACTCCACCTGCAAATAGTTCTGCGGGTACTCGTAGCCGAGATACCATGCTCGATCCAGGCGGTATCTCCAGTCCAAAAAGAGCAGCACAAAATAGGGATGCTGGTTTGTCAAATTTGCAAACATCTCGCAGACACGGTCAGATTCCTCCCGGCTTTTTTCTGCAATCACCTTGCGCACCCCGTCTGACAGCGGCTGGAATGCCAGACGGATCTGCTCTATGTCAAAGTCCAGAAAAGACAACAGGCTCTGTGGAAACCTGGCGTTCCTCGTGGACATGAGACGCTGCCCGTTCGGCTCCTCCTGCACAAACCCGTACAGCTCCATACCGTCTGAAATGCAGGTCTTAAACTCGTAGTGTATCATGGTCCCTCCGATAGACATAATAATAAAATAATTAGAATAGGACTTGACAATGCTTCCAGAATCTGTTGCGCTCACGGAAGTGACAGATGAGAAAAAATGGTATGATAAGTCTATAGCACAGGCAAGAAAAAGTCAAGAGCAAATTTCAAGAATTAGGAGGTACAATGATTTTAGGAGAACGGTTTTTCAAACTCAGCAACACACTATTTTATTTCCACCTGATGCCCATCAAGTTCACGGTGTACAGCTTCCTGGTAAGCAGCGCAGGACAGAAGGAAAAGTGCTGGCCATCCATGAAAACCATCGCGGCGAACTGCCACTGTTCCGAAACGGCGGCTCGGGAGGCCATTGCCGTGTTGGAGCGGCGTGGTTTCATTCGGCGAGTCAAACGATACCAGGATAGGCCCAACGGCAGTGTCCGGCAGACCAGCAACGCCTATTACATCCAGGATCAGCCCCCGATCCCTGTCTCCTGGGGGCACACCCCCACGCGAGGCGGCGGGGTAATCTATGAACAAGACGAAGGGGAACAATTAAAATCCTCCGCTGCGGGGCAGGAATCTGCGTTAGAGCCAGGGTGACGGATGAGCAGTACACACAGATCCATGCAGTATCCGAGGGTCAGAAGCCCCCCATTTTCTTCGTCAGGAGCCACCCCAATTGGGAGCCCCCCGTGTTTCGCGTTTTGAGGCCGTTTGTGCCCCCTCCTGCGGGTCGGGTGGCAGCTGTACACCTCCCGCCTCGTAAAACGCGGTGTTGAGCCTGTGTGACCCCCGTGTTCGCGGAATGAATTTTTGTCCCATCCCAAGCGAGATTTGAACTGCCCGCTCATCACTTTTTTACCCAATTTTTAGGGCAGGGCAGAGGTTCGATTTTACAGCGGGATAAAGGCGGGTGGTCGCTTTGCGCCCTCCCACCGGGAAACACCGCCCCGCAACGCGGGTCGGAGCTTCGGACAAGGTGGTCGATTTCCGGCCATTTTGCTGTGGGAGGTGGTCGAAACCATCAAAAATCCGAGGATCCGCCCATGGCTGGCCACTTTGGGTGGTCTATCAAAATTCAGGAGGTAAAAATGTCCCAAAATATAAAATCGGCCGTTGAGGCCGAAAAGAAAGAGCGCATCCCGGCATGGCTCTACCCGTCAACACTGAAGGCGATCGACAAGGCCATGTACCAGGCCAACTGCAAAAGCCGGAGCGAGTTTCTGGAGAACGCCGCACAGATGTACGCCGGATATATCTCTGCCGATAGTGCCATCAAGTATCTCCCCGCCGCATTAGTGTCCGCGCTGCGGGCAACGGTACAATGCAGCGAAGACCGCATCTCCCGCTTGCTGTTCAAACAGACGGTGGAACTGAGCATGATGATGAACGTGTTGGCCGCAGGGCTGGAGATCGACGACAGTCAACTGGACGAGCTCCGCTGGCGGTGCGTGCAGAATGTCAAAAAGACCAACGGCGGTATCACCTTCAAGGATACGCTGCGAAATCACGATAACGGAGGATTTGAGTGAAGCAGACGACCTACAAAAACTATGACGAGCTCCCGCTGATGCTCTCGGTGCCGGAGGTGGCGGCAGTGCTGGGCATCAGCAGGGCCGGGACATATGAGTTGGTGAAAAGCGAAGGGTTTCCGTCTCTGAAAATTGGCAGCAGGATCGTCGTTCCGAAGGAGAAATTTATTGATTGGATCGACTGCCAAGCCAGCCGATAGGCAGCGCGGTCAAGTATGAATTTTTTGATAACTATCCGCCAGCCCTATAGATATCTGGGACGCACCATGGTATGTTGTGTGCTCAGAAAGGGGGTAAGGAGGATGCGAAAAATTCTGGAGAATTTCTACTTCGGGAACATCACACCCAGCGAAAGAGAGATGAAAACCAATTCCAATCTGCACCGGGCGGTGGATCGTGCCGCCCGGTGCGAGGGACAGCTTACGGAGCGTATTGGAGAAGCAGAACAGGTGCTTCTCACCGAGCTGGTCAAAGCCCAGCACGAGATCGACAGCATCACGGCATTGGAAAATTTCATCCTGGGGTTCCGGCTGGGGGTCAGAATGATGGCCGAGTGTATGGATGAAAACGACGGTGAAATTCGGGAGGTGACAGACTACGGCTAAGAAAAGAGCAAACGGAGAGGGCAGCCTGCGCAAGCGCCCTGATGGCCGCTGGGAGGGCCGGTATACGGCTGGCCGAGACCCGGTGACAGGCAAGGCCATCTACAAAAATGTCCTGGCCAAAACGCAAAAAGAGTGCAAGGAAAAATTGGATCGGGCCATTGAGAAAAACGGGAAGGTAGACGTAATCCGAAGTGGCAAATACACGGTGGCTGAGTGGGTGCGGTTGTGGTTCGAGACCTACTCCAAACCGTCCATTCGGGAGCAAACTGCGTACTACTACAACAACTACATCGAGAAGCACATCGTCCCCGGCATTGGTGATATTAAGCTGGACAAGCTGACCACGATCCAAATCCAACAGTTCTACAACAAGCTGAAAACCTCAGGTCGTGTCCAACGGTATGAGCACATTGAGTTGAAGGACAAGGGCCTGAGCAACCGCTTCATTCGAGGTGTCCACAGTCTTCTCAACTCTGCGCTGGAGCAGGCGGTAAGGGAGCGGCTCATCACCGCCAACCCGGCGGAAGGGTGCAAGCTCCCCAAGATTGAGAAGAAAGAGATGAAGGTGCTCCTGCCGGAGCAGATCGGATCCTATCTCCAAGAGGCCAACAGGCGTGGCTTGCTTCCAGCGTACTACTTGGAGCTGACCAGTGGCCTGCGGCGGGGCGAACTGTTGGCTCTCCTCTGGACTGATCTTGATGTGGAGAACATGACGATCTCCGTGACAAAGCAGGTGAACCGCATCAATGGTCAACTCAAGGTGAGCCAGCCCAAAACCAGCAACTCGATCCGTACCATCCCCATCCCGAAGCAGGCGGTGGACTTGCTTATTTTGGAACACGAGAAGCACCCGGACAGCCCGTATATGTTCCCCTCGCCCAAGACGGGGACGATGTACGATCCGGACTCCTTCCGGCACACTCACGAGAAGATCCTTGCGGCGGCAGGGATCGAGCACATCCGCTTCCACGATCTACGTCATACCTTCGCCACCTTGTCGTTGCAGAACGGTGTAGATGTGAAAACCCTCTCGAACACCCTGGGCCACTACAGCGCAGGGTTCACGCTGGATACCTACACCCACGCCACCCAGCGGATGAAGCGGGAGGCGGCGGACACCATCGGGAGCGTGATAGATCAGGCAATGTAAACTAATTAGCTGGGGCAGATGGAGGAAGGTTCCATCTGCCCCGAGCTGTGAGAGTATTTGCGCTGGCATTGATTTAAATCAGGTTTTGGCCGATGGCTTTCTCCAGTCCTTTCCGTAAAGCATACTATGCCCAGTGAGCGTAAGGCGCGTTGAATTAAAGAGGATTTTGTTAATCTCTTCATTGTCCTTTCCATAAAACTGATCCAACGAAATGAATATTTGTTTGTCTGGAAAATTATTATATAGCCGGATAAAACTTTGTTTAGTGAGGTCGTCGATGTTATTAAATAAAAACGAATCGTGGATGAGGATGGGAAGTTGTGTAAGGGAAAGAACCGCTATATCAAAAAGCAACAAATCGGTATAGGCCTTCCCCGTTCCTGTGTTATCTTCTACACCGTATTGATAATTTTTGGACGTCAAATGCAACATAGGTGCCTTGCTGTTGCTTGTTGCAATATTACCACTATATTCAAGAATTTTTGCATTTATCTTGGCTTGTATTTCGGCTGTGGTTGATCCAAGTATCTCAGCTAATGCCCTCCCCGTTTCTGCCTTTTGCTCAGCCTCCTTGCTGCTATCTTCATATACAGCTAATTGAGTTTGTAGATGTTCTTTTTTCGCGGCCAATTCCAACATCTGCTCCATAGCGCTCTCTGTGCGGGCAGGAAGATTTGTAAACTTTTGAATTTGTTGACCGACTTTGTCGAGTTCAAAGCTGATTTTGTCCACGTCTTGTAGCAGTTTCGTTTCTTCGGCCTTAAGTTCATCTGACAAGATGACACGAAGTTGGTTGTGAAAACCTTGTACCTCTTTGATTCGATCCAAATTTACATCTGGAAAAAACTCTGCCAGCGGCAAAAAAACATTTTCACTGGGTGGTACCAGTTGAGCCATATTTTTTCTGCACCGTTGAAGTGCTCGTTTTGTTCGCCCCTGCTGTGTAATCAAAAGTAATCGTTGCTCATACAACTGGCTACTTTGTTCGCTTAGCTGATCTGCATTCTCATTGCTTGCGATAGAAATGTTTGCTCTTAAAGTTTGCAGTGTTTCCTGGATTTCTGATAGTTCCTGCTTGATTTTGCGGTATTCTTGATCGGAAGGTACTTTAAGCAAGTGATAGTTAACAGCGTTTGTGAGCACTGTATGTCGCTTTTTCAGATATTTGTCTTGTTCATAAAGTTCTTGCATAGGGCCATATTGTCCAAATAGCTTGACCAGCGAAATAATGGCCTCTGCAACTGGTTGGGCATAATGATGATATAGCGGTCGATTAACATCTTTATTTGGCCTGTCCCAAATCCTGCTATATAGGCTGACAACTTCTCGGAAGGAAAGCTGTAAGTCTTTGATTCTATACTGTGACAGAAGCCATTCACAAAAATTTTTTACGGGTTGCTCACTCTTTGGAGTATATTTGTCATCGGCACAACGAATCACTGTATTGTGCTTCTTGGTGTTTCTCATAAACCAATATGCTTTTCCATTAAACATATGTGTAAAACAAATATTGTGATGCCCCTTATGTCGTATGACATCTCCATTGGACTCTATATAATACTTCCCGCCAAATGCAAAGTCAATAATTTTTAGCATATTGGTCTTCCCTATGGAATTTCCGTTTCCATCTGACTCATCGCTAATGCCTTGAATAACATTAAGACCTGAGAAAAATGGAACCCTCTTCTGCTCACCAAAAGCTTCGCAGTATATTTCTGTCAGCATATTCTCAGCTCCCCGTTTTCAATTGTTATCCGTCCAAGCACAAATAAAGTATCTATTGCCAATAGGAATTGACTCACGTCAGCAAAATTAGAATGCAAATCACGATACAATTCTACTGGAGTTGTAGGAGTATTAAGTCTGCAAAGAATTATAGGCAGTTTTGGGAACAGGGAAGCATCATAGGAAATCGCTTTGTTGGGGGTAATCATGTGGAAAATACCTCACAGTTCTGAATGTAATATGCTGTAATGATGGGCGTAAGAAGGGTATACTGTTGGCGTGTCTTGCGATTAAACCAATCGCATATCACTTGGTAAATCTCATCTTGGGAGAAATTTGTTCGGCTTAGTTCTGAATAGAAAAGATTTACCTGTTTAGCAATTAGGTCGCTTTTCCCAGGCACATCGTGTTCAAGCTGAATGAGAGCCATACGAATTGGCCAATAGTAATCTCGTACATCTCGAATAACACGTTGTATCGTTGAATTGCTTGCACCTTTGTTCATTTTGTCCCGCACAGTCATTACTTTATAAGATAGCTTTCGCGGATTTATTTCCACATCAACAGTCTCAATATCAGCTAAAAGAGAAACCAAATCGTCTTCAAGGCTGTGTTTTTTGTAGTATTCGCGGGCCATATTCCAATCGGTGAGTTTCTTTTTGAGATTGAATAACGTCATGTAATCTGCTACGGTACGGGGATTGTCAAATTTATGATGACAATTGGGGCAAAGCATAATTAAGTTTTCGATACTCTCTGGATCATTGGAAAGCCTTGGGACGTTTTTGAGAAGCTCTTTTTCTGAGGTTGTAGGGCTGTGAGGATAAATGTGGGCAGCCTGCGAAAGATTTGTTGTCGACCCATTACGCGAAACAATCAGTTCTTCCTGGCATAGTGGGCATAAACCATCCACTTCTGAAATCAGTCTTGCGAATTGATTTCGGCCGGGCTTAATTCTGCTTTCTTGGCCCATTACACACACCTCCCTTGTTTGAGTATATCATCCATTATATAAAATGTCACGACAAACTTCTCCAAAACAGGAACAGGCGAATAATTCCATCTGCTCCTAACTGCATCATCATGCTCCACCCACCATCTGTTGGAGGGTACCCTCCTCACCAGATGTTGGGGTAATGAGAACAATACGAAATCGAACAAATAAAACGCTCTCGTTGGCAACTACCCGTCCTGCCCTTCGGCCCTCCTAATCTGCTTTTCCCATGTCTTTTCCGTCTGCCTTTTGAGAAACTCCCGCAGCGGGGCCAGATCCTGACGGGCATGCCATACCTCCAGCGCAGTGTAGTATTCCTTACGATCTTCCTCGTGGATGATAATGGGTGGGAACCCCTAAAAAGTCTCCCCATGCTGTCCGCTCCATTGTGTCCTATCGCCGTCTGGGTCACGGTCTGGGTCTTGCCCTGACCCAGATTTTGACCCATACTGGATTATAGCCCAAAAAGTGAAGAAAAGCACCTGATTTCTCGGGAAATCAGGTGCTTTTTGGTGGAGACTACAGAACTCGAATCTGTGACCTCTTGCGTGTGAACGCCGGGAGAAAACTTTTTTGCATAATTTGTGGTGGTTTTTAGTGGTTTCTGTTCTATTTTGATTGCTATATGATGGTGTTTAACTGCGATGTCTCCGAGTGTTCCGGGTGCGTCTGTGGTCAGTTATGTGGTCAAACGGGAAAAGGGCCTCGCCATCACTGGCGCGGCCCTTTCTGATTTCGGAGAGAAAACAGGGAAAATTTTACTACGCCGTAATCATAAAGGGGATGTCAAGTTTCTTCGCCATAGCGCCCAGCCAAGTATTTTTCCACTTCCGCACAGAAAGATTCCGCCCTGGTAAACAACGCATTTGTATCTGCGACCGAACAGATATAGAAGTCCTCATAGTCGCTGCGGTTCCGAATCAGTGAGGCATTGGAAATCAGCTTGCTGTATTCTCTGGGCAGTATTTCAGGCTTCAGGTAATTCAGCGTGAAACGGGCAATAACTGCCGAATGCTTTTTATAGTCTTCCCCATCCAAAGCAAGTACTGCCCTTATAGCGTGAAAAATGGCGTAATATGCCCGGTTATTGGCGGAAGCGTAGTCCTTCGCGTCCATATCCCGTTTGGCGGATGCCAGCATCTCCTTTGCCTTCTGCAAACGATACCGGGACAGGTCGATCCTCGTGATATCAGGCACTTATCCGCACCCCTTCCCGGTTAACATTGCGATAAAACGGCAAAACATTTACATTCCTATTGAAATATTCCCGGTTTTCTACGATTGGGGACACTACAATTCCATAATTCAGCAAAAACTCCGCAGCCAAATCCCCCACCTGCCAATTCCGCGCGGATATATCCTGGCGGGATGCGTCTACAAGGATCAGCACATCAATATCCGATCCCGGCTCCGCGTCGTCTCTGGCATAGGAGCCAAACAGGATGGCTTCAATTTGATCTTGAGGGAACAGGGATGCCATGCTGGCGCACAGCTCCTCAATAATCTTGTTCACCTCTTGTATTGTCCGCACAAGGCATCCTCCTCTCCCCAAATTTCCTATTGGCTTGGATTTAGTGTACCACAGCGGGGCGCAAAATACAAGCGCCCCCCATGCAAATCTTGCGCCGCTGTAAACAATAAGAGAGCCTCATCCCGGATTATTTCTCTCGACTTCCTCCCCAAAGTATGGTATGTTACATTGCTTAAAGGAGGCGAGCATTTTGGTACGACAGAGAAAGGGCACCTATCGAAATTATACGGAAGCGGCTGTTTCCCATTGCGGGAGACAGCCGCTTTCCCTTCCTCTGAACTAAATTCATATTGTACAGAGCCATAGCTCCCCTAAAATGAAGCTATTACCAAAGAGGAGGAGCGTTATGGGTACATACGGATACGTCCGGGTTTCCACAAAGGAGCAGAACGAGGACCGGCAGATCATCGCTATGCGGGAATTCGGGGTTCAAACTGACAGTATCATCATGGACAAGCAATCGGGTAAAGACTTTGACCGCCCCGGATATCGGCGGCTGGTACGCAGACTGAAAGCCGGGGATACCCTTGTCATCAAAAGCATCGACCGGCTGGGGCGGAATTATGATGAGATCCTGGAACAGTGGCGGCTTCTGACCAAGGAAAAACAGGTGGCCATCGTGGTGCTGGATATGCCCCTGCTGGATACCCGCCAGGGCCGGGATCTCACCGGCGTGCTGATCGCCGACATCGTCCTCCAACTGCTGTCCTATGTGGCACAGACGGAGCGGGAATTCAACCGCCAGCGGCAGGCGGAGGGGATCGCGGCGGCCAAAGCCAAAGGCGTCCACTTCGGACGCAAGTTCAAGGATCGGGGCAAGGACTACGAGGGCGTGATGGCCGCCTGGAGGCGGGGCGAGATCAGCGGCAGGACAGCAGCTAAAAAGCTGGGTGTAGCCCACGGAACCTTCCAGCGGTGGTGTAAGGAGTAGGTTTGGCCTACAAAGCGTGGGTTGCAGTCCACTCTAAATGAGCTATGAATCTGGGCAGAAATTGCCGTTTTGAACAACGGCCTGCCAACCTTTTCCCGTTTTGATGGGGATAATTCTACCACACGCAGCAAATTTTTGCAATAGGGAGCGTGGCTTATAACCCACACGTTGTGAGCCAGAGCCAGCATTCTTACAAGAGAGCGCACTTTACTAATAATTAGGAGATGATTGCATGAAAAAATTCACATCCCTGCTGCTGAGCATCGTCTTGCTCCTGTCGCTCTGCGCCCCCGCCTCCGCCACTGGCATTTCCGGTTTTGAGAAAAAGATGGATTACAAGGAAGGCCAGTTTGTCGACGTCCCCGCCGGAAGCCTGTGGTCGGCCAACGTGAAAACTGCCTATGAATTTGGGCTTATGAATGGCGTGTCAAACACCGAGTTCCAACCCGATGGCAACGTGACCATCGGCCAAGCCATTATTATGGCCTGCCGCCTGCATAATACATACTACGCGAATGAGGCGACCTTTCAGGCCCGCGGGGCGCAGAACTATTTGGAGCCCTATGTGGAGTATGCTTTGGGGCAGGGGATCATTGCCAAAAAGTATGAGAACCTTAATTCTCCTATCAGCCGAGCCACTTTCGCCATGATTTTGGGGGCATCCCTGCCCAATGCTGTTCTCCCAGCGGTCAATACAGTGGTAGACGGCGCTATCCCTGATATGGAAAAAGGGGCCGATTATTATGACGCCGTCTATCGCCTGTACCGGGCGGGCATCCTTACCGGCAACGATACAATAGGTACCTTTGCCCCGTCTTCCAACATCACCCGCGGCGCGGCCGCGGCGATCGTCAGCCGCATGGCAAATACATCCTTGCGGAAAACCATCACGCTTGATACGCCATATTTCGCGGCGGTGCCCATGAAACAGCTGGCAAACCTGAAAAGCATTCGGGAAAACCTTTCGGACGCCGAGCTCACCAAGGCTTACAACGCCGCGCTGAAGATCGTCGGCCCATACGCGGGAATGAGCCGGGAGGAACAGCTCTATGGCATCGCGTCGGAGCTGCGGCGGCTGGCGGAGGACGGTATGGAGTATTCTACTTCCGCAGCGCATTATAGCGACCCCTACGGCTACTTTGTCCTGGGTGTGGCCTCCTGCGCGGGATGCGCCAGGGCCACCGGCCTCTGTCTGAGTATCTTGGGAATCCCCTACGAACACGTTAACGAGAATCAGTGGAGCCACCAGTGGTGCCGCGTCAATGTGGATGGTATCTACTGGATTTGCGACGCCTACGGCCTTTACTGCGGGCCGGAGCCGGCCCCCTACAAACATCCGTACCTGTAAGCGTGATCCGACGGAAACACAAAAAGGAGTTGAATATTATGAAAAAACGGGTATTCTCCATGTTCCTGTGGCTGTGCATGGTGTTCACCTTGGTGGGCACCATTGTGCCGACAGCATGGGCCATCACAGATGAAGACAGACGTGAAATTGATGCGTTTATAGAAAAGCATGGCGCATATATTACTGCAAATAATCCGAAAAATCCTTATTATGGTTCAGAAAAGGGTACACAAAATTTAAAACCTGGAGAAAAATATCCAGATGGTAGTCCGAAAAGGACTTGGCGATGTACAGCTTATGTTTGGCAAAGGGTATACAACGATCTTGGTTTTAAGTTGTCGGAGTCGAGATGGGGAGACGCAAAGGATTGGTTAGATGCGGCAGACGAAGCCGGCTATGAGACAGGACCTACGGCTAAACCCAATTCTATTGTGGTGTATTCTGGCTATACATATGGACATGTTGCGCTTGTAACGGCTGTGAATGGGGATAAAATGACAGTCGATGAGGCGGGGCGCACACTTGATTGTTATCAGAAAGATGGCGGGATTGCGACTGAAAGCAACAGAAATACATCGGGTGCCGCAGGTGGCACCATGGGTAATGGATATACAGTTAAGGGATACATCTATTTGCCGGTTGCCCCCCCTCCCCCGCCCGACCCGCCCAAAAACATCACCGGCAAATGGACATCCAGAGGCCCCCAATGGCAGGCCGAGATCTCCTGGGATTCGGTCAGCGGCGCGACAGGGTATCATGTAGAATACCGGACGCCCACAACGAATGGATGGAGTGCATGGAAAACAGACGGGGATTATAAATCCGGCAACTCCTACATCTCCAAAGGCTTGGGTAACTATAATTTCTATGAATACCGAGTGCGGGCCTATAACTCAGGCGGCGCATCTAACTGGGTAAATTACACTTTGCCCAAGTACGGGCCAGAACCTGGGACAGAGTCAACCAAACCAACAATATCAACGCCGCCGGATAAGCCGAAATTTGTTTCTGCCACCTGGTCTGGGGCGGCGAGCGCCCGAGTCTCCTGGTCCGCTGTCAGCGGGGCTGACTCTTACAAGGTTCAGGGTAAAAAAGCGACAGGAAACTATTGGACTTCCGAATTTATTGTCAGATCCGGAACATCTTGTACTTTGCCTGGGCTGGATGTGAATACCTCCTGGTATTTCTATGTAGAAGCGGTCAACGCCGCAGGGTCTTCCGGCTGGACAGAGTATCGTCTTCCTGCTCAAAAAACAATTGTTGAGGATTTGGCAGCGAAAGAACCTACGCCTCCCTCAGCGGTTGCCGCGCCCACCAACGTTTCCGGGAAATGGAAGTCAACGGGAAGCAACGCCACTGCGGAGCTGACGTGGAGCACGGTCAACGGTGTTGATCACTACGAAGTTGGCTATAAAAAAGACGGCGGGAATTGGGTTGACATCCCCCTGTGCGTCATGAGCACAAATACCTCCTACGTCTTCAACAACCTGGACAGCAGTTCGGCTTATTCTTTCCGTATCAAGGCTGTTAAGTCCGATGTATCTTCCGCTTGGACAGAATGCAAGCTCGACAAGTCAGAGGCAGGGAAACTTGCCGCCCCCAATGGCGTATCAGGTGAATGGACCTCCACCGGCCCCAAGTGGCAGGCCAGAATCTCCTGGAACGCGGTCAGCGGCGCAACACGCTATGAGGTGCAGTATCGGACGCCCAAAACGGGCAACGCATGGAAGACAGACGGGGATTATTCCTCCGGCACCTCCTACATCTCCACCGGCTTGGGTGACTATAATTCCTATGATTACCGAGTGCGGGCGGTGAATGCGAACGGCGCTTCCGACTGGACAGAGTATACGCTTGTCAAAACAGTGTCAATTCCAGATCCGGCGCCTGTTGTCACAGCACCCACCCCTGTAATGCCTGCGGCACCCACCAATGTCTCCGGAACCTGGACATCCACCGGCCCCAAGTGGCAGGCCAGGATCTCCTGGGATCCAGTCAGCGGCGCGGCACGTTATGAGGTGCAGTACCGGACGCCCAGTACGGGCTATGCGTGGAGGGCCGATGCGGATTATTGCTCCGGCACCTCCTATATCTCCACCGGCTTAGGCAATTATAATTCCTACGATTACCGGGTGAGGGCGGTTAACGCTGCCGGGGCCTCCGCCTGGACAGAGTATACGCTTGTCAAGACGGTATCAACGCCGGATCCGGCGCCTGTCACCACAGCACCTGCGGCTCCGACGAACGTCTCTGGGACTTGGACATCCAGAGGGCCTAAATGGCAGGCCCGGATCTCCTGGGAAGCGGTCAGCGGCGCGACATACTATGAGGTGCAGTACCGGACGCCCACAACAGGCAATGAATGGAGAACCGACAGGGATTATTCCTCCGGTACCTCCTACATTTCCATCGGCCTGGGCAACTATAATTCCTACGATTACCGGGTGAGGGCAGTCAATGCCAATGGAGCTTCCGAATGGACAGAATATACGCTCTATAAATAAGTCTACTAAAGAAACCTATAGGAATAACGAACATCAAACGCCTGGGGATGGGATCAAGATCCCGTTCCCAGGCTGCACAGCCGGTTCAGACATCCACACCGGTTCAGACATCCACAGCGGCTACTATGACCGAAACCTTGCCGTGGCTTTGGAGGAAGCTGTCTCGGGCATATGGTATTATGACGCTGCAAAGTTTGCCGGCAGGGTATTATTAAAGGGCAAACGGTATCCTTACTCCAATTAGGAAAAGCGGCTCGTGCGGAAATGGCCCAGATACTCAAAAAACTATCTCTACCTGGATAAATAATAGCTGTTCTGTTGGTATTTCAATATCTCAACTAATGCACTTGTCTTTACAATTTGTTTTTGAAGCTGGAGGATTGTGCAATGAAAAGAAACCTCATGCTAATTATTATGCTCATGGCTTTATTGGTACTGACATCATGTGTAAAGCATTCCACTTTAATTTGTGATAAGTGTGGCAAAACATTTGAAGGTGATGATGATTATTCCAAACAATTAGCTCGGGAAGAAGAAATCATGTCTGCGCTTGGCATTGACTTGTATAGCTTCTTTTGTGATGATTGTAATGACCGTTTCGCTACGTGTATTGCTTACAAGGCTATGACCCCCGAGGATGCTGCACGATTGGAGGCATATGATGCCGGCAAGGAAATTATTGCTTCTGTTGGAGTTGATGCCAATGTTGAAATTCTTGGGCCTACAGATTTGGATCAGTATTATATTGCAGAAGACAATTTAACTGGACTATATGGCATCTATGATATTTCTTTGAATATTTGGAAAACTGAACCCATTTTTTCTGCTATCTATGCTTTTGATGCTAACGGTCTTGCCTTAGCAATGAAAAATGATTACTATGGATATATTGACTCCAATGGTAACACCGTTATTGGCTTTCAATTTCTTGAGGCTGATCCATTTACCAATGGGGTTGCACGAGTCCGTGTAAATAAGTGGGGAGTAATTGACACAGAAGGTTCTTTTGTTGTCGATCCAATGTATGAGGGAATCTCCATTTATGACAATGGTTACATAAGCGTATACGATGGTGAATGGTACGGCCTTTGCGATCCCACTGGAAGACAAATTATTGATATTAAGTTTCTTGAGGGCTTCAAATTTACAGAATCAAGAATTTATGCCTGCTGTCGAATAGAAAAAGATAATAATAGATTTTGGTATAAGTTATTTGACTACGAAGGTAATAATCTTATGGATGCTCTTAGTGTTAAAAATTCGCAGTACGTTTCGTATCCATATGAGAACGTGCAAATTCTGTGCTATAAGCTCCAAGAAATAGACAACAAATTTTACAATGTTTTGGATGAAAATCTCAATGTCATATTTGGTGACGGGTGTGCATATATTTCCGAGTTTAGTTCATTTGGTTATGCTGTTGCGATTTCTACACCAACTTATTCAATATCCTGGGGAAACGTAGAGCTAAACTATGAAGGATTGTTTGTGATTGATAAGTCCGGCACACGCGTATGCCATCTTCCTAACTTGCCTTCGTATGATACGCAGTACTCCAGCGGAGGTAGTGAATGGCGGTATACCTATGATTTCTATGTTAATGAATACTGTGCCATTGCGATGGGTGGCAGCAGTGGTTATCTCATTAATCTCCAGACTTTAGAATATTCACAATGGAAAAGGATTGTACCGCTAAAAGACTCGAATTATGTAATGGTTCAAGATAAAAATACTGAACTATGGAGTCTTTATAACGGAGACAATTTAATCGAAGACAATTGTACCAATATTGAATATTCTGACTCAGGGATAAATTCACAGTTCAAGTTGTATCATGGCAACGAATATATATTGTATCCATCCTAATGTGTTTTGCGAATTCTTTCGCGATGAACATGAGCATATAGAATAAAACTCAACTTTAATTTTCCTGCACTATTAGCAGCTTAATATACAAAAATCAAGCAAAGAGAAGGAAGCAATATGATAAAAAAACTCGCATCACTATTTCTGGCCATTAGTATGGTTCTTGCATTACATACCCCATCCTTTGCGGCGAATGATACCGATTTTCAAAAAATCAATACTTATCAGCCAGGGCAATTCTCCGATGTATCTGCCACTGACTGGTATGCAGAAAATGTGAAGATCACCTATGAATATGGGCTGATGACGGGAAAAAGCAACAACCTGTTTGACGTAGGTGGTAATCTGACAGTAGCAGAGGCAGTCGCAATCGTTTGCCGGCTCCATAACGCCTACAATAGAAATAACGCAGATTTTGGTGCCGCTTCCCCATGGTATCAACCTTATGTAGATTACGCGAAGGCAAACGGGATTATTGAACGGGACTACAGCTATGCGGCACCGATCAGCCGTCTGGATTTTGCTTTTTTCATAAGCAACGCCTTGCCCGATGCAGCCATGCCAAAACTCAATGAGGTGGCGCAAAATGACATTCCGGATTTGTATGCCGGCTCCCCCTGCCAGGATGCCATTGCAGCTTTGCAAGGGACAGGGGTATTGGAAGAGGTCAGCACCTCTCGCCTTCAACATCTGTCAACTGTCATATGCGGCAGCATTGGCACTATTCCATCCTCAAAAGAACAGGAGGCTGTCTACCGCCTGTACCGGGCGGGGATCCTGACAGGCAACGATGAGCACGGAACCTTCGCCCCAGAAACGAATATTACCCGCAGCGCGGCAGCGGCTATTGTGAGCCGTGTGGTGGAGCCGTCGCTGCGCAAACACATTGTGCTGACGAAAAAAGCGCCCGAGCTTGTGCCGGTAAGCCAGTTGGCAAATTTGCCAAGCGTTAAGGAAAGGGCGAGCTCCGAGCAATTCGCGCTGGCTTACGAGGAAGCAAAAAGAATCGTTGATCCGATTAGGGGGTTAAGCCGGGAAGCGCAGTTGTGCGCGATTGCCCTTGCCACACGAGTAATCGCAGAGAAAAACATAACCTATTCTATGGAGTCCGCCCACTATGCCGATCCCTATGGTTTCTTTGTAGATCATTCCGCCTCCTGCGCCGGATGTACCCGGGCTACCGGGTTGTGTCTCAATATGTTAGGGATTCCCTATGAACACGTCAACGAAAACGCCTTTTCACATCAGTGGACAAGGGTAAATGTGAACGGCACCTACTGGATATGTGATGCTTATGGTCTGTACTGCGGGCCAGAGCAGGTTCCGTATCAGCACCCGCGTTTCTAATAATATTCGCAGTTTTGCATATCCCACATAATTTGATTATGAAGCATTATGGAAATCTCAATTTTTGTTTCAAAGGATTGATGCCATTGAAAGCGTCAGTCTTCTGGAAAATATACTAAAAAGGAGAGGCACAACATGAAGAAAAGATTTTTGGCGATATTCCTGGCCCTTGCTTTTTGCACGGGGCTGGTTTTCCCGGCATTCGCGGCTCCATCTTCCGAGGAAGCAGCAAAAAACTTTTCCTTGACCTACGAAATAAATGGCAAGACGTTCGAGTACATTAAAAATGGCGTTTTTTGCGAATTTGACGAGCGCACTCATGTATCAAAGGATATGAAACTTGCTCTGGCGGATGGCAGAACCCTCACTGGGGGCGGATATAATGCGGTCACTTCCGACACAGTTTTTACTGCAAAGCACACTGGAACAGTTAGCGATGGCAGTTACATTGTGATTCATTCAACAGCTTTTGTGAACAATGGGAACGGGGTATACGAACAGGACTGGGTAACCAGTCAGGTGCTAACCAAAGACGGCTTTTTTAAGGATACCAACGTGGCAGAGGTAGTCGGCGGCATAGTTCAGCTCAGCGCGGGCCAGTCCGTTCAATTTAAGCTTCCAGCAGTATACACACTGGGGGAACTTGAGGAGGATGTATTTTATTTCTTGGAACTGTATCTTTATTATCCTGGCTCCAGTAACATTTACACTATGGGTATGCTGCCGTTTAAGTTGGATAGCGAAGCGGTGAGTACTTTCCTGCCCAGCCAGGAACCCACTGCCCCCACCTTTACCGATGTGCCCGCAGGGGAGTGGTATGCAGACCCTGTGGCCTGGGCCGTGGAAAAGAACATCACCAACGGAACAACGGCAACCAAATTCTCTCCCGGGCAGAACTGCACCCATGCCCAGATCCTGACGTTGCTTTACCGTGCGGCCCGGGATGGGGGCGTGGCCTCCGCGGAGGATATGGACAAGGCTGTCGAGTGGGCGCGGGAGAAGGACATGATTGACAACACTTTTGATGGCAACAAGGGTTGCACTCGGGCCGAGGCGGTCAACTATATCTGGCAGGCGTGTGATAAGCCCACGGCCAAGAATACCGCCAGTTTCACCGATGTGGATGCCAACGCAGACTATGCCGGGGCCGTGTCCTGGGCGATAGAAAAGGGAGTGACCAACGGCAGCAACACCGACGGCACCACGTTCAGTCCTGACCAGGTATGCACCCGGGGGCACATCGTTACCTTCCTATATCGAGCGTATCATTGAGAGATGTTAATGCTATTTCAGATTGATGCGTAATCACAACTATGCGAGAGGAGATTTTCCTCGTGAAACTCAGATATCATATCACATCGATCCTGCTGGCCGTGGCTATGGCTTTCAATGTGCTGCCGCCCACCTCATCTGCTGCCGAGGGCACGGGAAATTTCAGGAGGGTCAACACTTATCAGAGCGGAATGTTTACCGATGTCCCATCCGAAGCATGGTATGCGAGTGGGGTACGTTCTGCGTATGAGCTTGGGCTAATGAAAGGGAGCGACGGCGCATTTTCTCCCAACGGCCCTGTCAAGCTGTCTGAAGCGATTACAATGGCCGCACGGCTGCATTCCATTTACTATAACGGTTCAGAAAACTTCCAGCAGACATCGCCGTGGTACTCCGTATACGTTGACTACGCAAAGCGTGTCGGGATTCTAACCCAAGATTATCTGGACTACAATGTCGCGACGACTCGTATACAGTTTGCCACTATTTTTGCCCATGCACTCCCGGCATCTGCCCTGCAAAGTATTAACAACATTGCTGACGGTGCGATTCCAGACGTCAATGTATCTACCGCAAATGCCCAGGAAGTTTATTCTCTCTATAGGGCCGGTGTGCTGACGGGATCAGACGATAAGTTGACGTTCCATCCCTCATCTTCCGTTCTCCGTTCGGAGGCAGCTGCGATTGCCACCCGTATGGCTTTGCCGGAACAGCGTGTCACGATAAAAACCAACATACAGCCCACTCATACATGGCAGGGGGATCCGTCGCTGGATTTCACAGCGCAGCTTAGCACAGGGGAAAGTTTTACCCTTTCAAAGCAAGCAGGAAAAGTTGTAGTGGTCAATTTTTGGGCTACATTCACATGGGGTGTTACCGGGGAACCCTCAGTTTTTTCCCGACTTTATAGCGAATACGACACAGATGAAGTGAAGATGGTATTTATCAACTGCGGAGAAGACCCCAAAACTGTGCAGAGCTTCCTTGACGGAGTGGGATGTACTCTCCCCGTAATCTGCGACACCAATGATACCATTTCGTCTGCCTATGCGTCTACCTACGGAGCCACATTGATTCCTCGAACTGTGATTTTTGGGAAGGATGGAACCATTTCTGCGGATTACCTTGGACTCCGGAACTATCAAACAGTCAAATCTCTTATTGACAGTGCATTGGAAGGCCGGACAGATTGAATAAAAACCACATATAACTTTTGATAGAATGCGAGTAGACGAAACCGCCCTCACATTTTCAAATGGGGGCGGTTTTCATATCAATCTGCTGTAGGCCGTAATCGTGTTGTGATCGTTTTTGCGTAATCATGGGTATTCCTTTCTCTCCGTTGCTTCAAACAGGCATCCCGTTTTCAATCCCATCCAACAGGCCATTGCACTAAGACGGCGCTGGTGCTAAAATGTAGGCATCGAAGGAGGTGGATAGATGGCGGACAGGCGGATCTACGCGGGGTACTACCGGCGCTATGACAGCAAACTTATTTATGTTGTCACCGTGGCAAAGGATGCGGACACAAGCGAAGAAATGGTCGTCTGGACGCCAGCCACCTATTCGGAGAAGCACA
Organism: uncultured Oscillospiraceae bacterium; assembly: GCA_910587205.1. Lineage (GTDB taxonomy): Bacteria > Bacillota > Clostridia > Oscillospirales > Oscillospiraceae > Enterenecus. Next base: position 14,922 of record CAJULZ010000008.1, on the reverse strand, counting down.
CCTACTACACCACCAGCAAGCAGTCTTTTTGCGAGTCTGTTTTGGTGGGCGGTGTGCGCCGGCCGAAGTTCAAACGGCAGACCCAGATGCGGGTACTGGACTCGGTGGTGGAGAGCTTTGAAGCGGAGGGCTTTTTTCGTTCGCCACGCAAGGCAGATGACCATATCAATGACGAGTACGATATTTGGTGCCGGCCCTGTGCCGCCTCCTATTATGAGTACGCGAAAAAGCTCTGTGAGGGGTACCGCTTCAGCCTGTCCAAGTATGAACTCTGCGTCAGGGAGAAGCGGTACATCGGAATATCGAAAGAGGATTTTCGAGAGCTCAAAAGCGACCTGGCTTTTTTGAAAAGCTGCCTGAAAACGGTTCTGAATGATTACGCCAGCTATTTCGAGGAACGGTTTGTAACCGGCCTGTCCATCCGTAAATATGCCGAGGCTCATAATCTCAACCGAGGGAGTGTGGATCATCTGCAGCGAAAATTTTTTACCGCCCTTGCCCAAGCCCTGAAGGAACGGGATGAGGCCGAAGGACGAAACCGACTCCGGGAAAATTGAATACCCCAGCAAAACCCCCGCCATCATCGGCGGGGGTTTTGCTATGTCAAGATTATGTCAAAATTCAGCGAGTTCGGATTAATTAAGTAAGGGGGTAAAAAATATTTTTAAAGAATGCATAAAAAAGCCGCTCCCAATGCCTACACATTGGGAAGAAAATTTGAAAGGAGTGAGACACATGAAAATCTCAAGTTACAAAAACTATGATGACCTACCGCTGTTTCTCAATGCGGCAACCGTGGCGAAGGTGCTGGGTATTGCTCCATCCAGCAGCTACGAACTATTACATGAGCCGGACTTCCCGGTTCTAAAAATCGGCAGCCGGATGGTAGTGCCGAAGGAGAAGTTCATGGAGTGGGTAGAGCGGCATACGGGAGAACAGCAATGAGGGGTGCGTGGTCAGCGGCAGCAGCGCCTCCCAATGAGTTCTGCTTGCCGCACGAAGTGTTCAAGCTCGGCCTGGGGCATGGGCCGCTGCCGGTGTATCTCTACCTGATCTACTGCAAAAGTATGGGACACCGCGCGGACAAGATGAGCTGCACCATCATCAGCAAAGCTGTCGGTTGGTGCGAGAAAACAGTGCGGACACACCTACGCGCATTGGATAATGCTGGGCTCGTTAAGCTGGAGCATTGTGGGCAAAGGTTCTCCTACGCCCTGTGTCCCATCCAAGCCAAGGTGCATAGGTGCTATGCGGTACCCCGTAACCGATGGATATCCACAAAGCGCGACTGGCTCACCGGCGAGGTGTTTGACGCGGTGTTCCCCGTGCCAAATGAAGTATTCCAACTCGGTCTCAAGCCTGGTGAACTGCTGGTGTACATTTACCTGCACTACCAAAAGGGTGTGCGGAGCGGTCAGTGCTGGCCCAGCTATGCCACCATCGGCGCGTCGGTGGGCATGAGCCGGAAGACTGTCCAGAAGCACATCGGATCGCTGATAAACAAGAGGCTGATCCAAGCGGAGGAAACCATGATCCGCCGGAAGGATGGACGCCGCTGCAACGGCCGCCTGCGCTACACGGTCACGCCAATCCGCCAAGTGTTGAGGGTGCGGGAGAAGGAATTTTTGGAGCAGTTGAAACTTGCGGAAGCCCAGCGGAAGTGGGCCTCCACACAGCAACGGGCGTGACCGCCCCTGTTTCGCGTTTTGAAACCCCTTGTGCCCATCCTGTGCGCCGGGTGGCATCCGTGTACACCTCCCACCCTCTGAAACGCGGTGTCGGCCCCTGTGTGGCCCGTTGTGGGTAGGCGGGCCATGTAGGGACCAAAAACGGAAATATTTACCACGCCGTAATCAGTAAGGGCCATCACGGCACAGGCCCGAAGGGCAGCCCAGCCGGGGCCCCGCCGCAACCCAGCCGTTAGGTGGCGAAGCCGCCCCAGGCCTAAGCGGGCCGGAGGCCCGCCCACGGCGAAGCGGTTGCGGTGGGGAGAGGAGGGGCAAGGGATCGCAGTGGGGAATGCCCGGAAGGGCGTTTCCCACGGAGCGGACGTTGCCCCGATGACAAGCAGGATAAACGCCGGCGTCACAAGTGACGCCCGGCAGGTCACATCGGCCCGCAGTGCGGACCGTTTTCAAGGGCTTCCGGGCTTTGGGGCGGGGCTCTTGCCAGACGTCTGTTTCGGGCTGGAAATCGCCGGATAACGTCTGATTTTCAAGAAAACCAGTTGCCTCAACGGTTTGAGGCGGCGTCTATCAAGAATTTGGAGGTATTATGAGTACAGAAAACAAAGATCGTCTGGCCTTACGCATGAAGCCGGACACCAAGCGGAAGATCGACCAGTGGTACAAGGCGGCGGGCTGCGGCAGCCGGAACCAGTTCGTGGAGCGGGCCGTAAACTTCTACGTGGATCACCTGGCCGTCCAGGATGACAGCGGCACACTGCCCAGGGCAGTACTCTCATCCTTGGACGGACGGCTGGGGATGTTTGAGGACAGGCTCTCCTCCCTGATCTACAAGCACGCGGTAGAACTGGACATGGTGATGGGCATCCTGGCGGACAGCTATGAACTCACCGAGGAGGATCTGCGCCGCCGCAGGACAGAGAGTGTGCAAAACGTGAAAGGCACAAATGGGCGGTTATCCTTTGAGGAAAAGATCCGCAGGCCGGATGACGGCATGGAGGACGAATGGCCCGGCTGATTTTGAAAAGCCCATTCATCAAGGGTGGCAAAAACGCAAGCGGACACGCAAAATACATCGCCACACGAGAACGGGTGGAGTTGGTGCCCAATGGCCGACCCGCTACAAAAAAGCAGGAGTTGCTGATTGCCGAACTGACAAAAAATTTTCCTGACGCGAAAAAGCTGCCGGAGTACAGCAGCTACCGTGACGCACCTACCAAAGTCAACGCCTCGGTGTTCATCACCCGGACGCTGGAGGATCATTGGTCTGATGTCCAGCAGAGCGATATCTACGCACAGTATATCGCAACCCGTCCCCGAGTTGAGCGTATGGGCAGTCACGGTCTGTTCGGTGACGAGGACTACGTGGATCTGAAAAAGGTGACAGCGGAGCTGCAAAACTGTGAGAAAAATGTGTGGGCGCACATTATCTCGCTGAAGCGGGAGGACGCCGCACGTCTGGGCTATGATAACGCCAAGACCTGGCGCAATCTGATCCGTATCCACCGCAACGACATCGCCGCCGCCATGAACATCCCGCCCAATGACTTCCGCTGGTACGCCGCGTTCCATGACGAGGGCGACCATCCCCACGTCCACGTGATGGCGTGGTCTGCCGGGGACGCACCCGGTTATCTCAGCCCGGTAGGTATTGAGAAAATCAAGTCCAAGCTAACTAACGATATCTTCCATCAGGAGATGCTCCACATCTACGAGCAGAAAAGTCAGTCTCGGAATGATCTGGTGGCAGAGGCCCGCCGTGCCATGCTGGAGCTGGCTGACGAGATGAAGCACCATGTTTGTGAGCACCCGGAAGTTGAAACGCTCCTGTTGACGCTGTCCCATGATCTGAAAAATGTGAAGGGCAAAAAGCAGTACGGCTATCTTTCCAAGTCCATGAAGAAACAGGTGGATGAAATCGTGGATCAGATGGCGCGGCTGCCCTCGGTAAAATCGTGCTATGAAAAATGGCTGGAGCTTCAGCAGGAGATAAACGAGTTCTATTCAGGAAAACCAGTGGAGTGTGTGCCGCTGTCCCAGCAAAAGGAGTTCCGCGCTATCCACAACGCCGTCATTCAAGCGGTGCTCCGGCTGGAACACATCACCTTTGAGGACAGGGGCATGGAACGGCAGGATGAGCCGGACGATATTCTCCAAGGTAATGAAATCTGCTGGCGGATTTGGTCAGTGGTCTGTGACGGCAGCCTCCCACTGGATCTGCGTGATGAAGGGGTGGAGCGCCTTCGAACGCAAGCAGAGGGCGGCGATCCCCACGCCTAGTTCCTCCTGGGCAAGCTGTACCGGGACGGCCCCCTGCTCACGCCAGACTGGTTGGAGGCGCGGTATTGGTTCAGGCAGGCGGCGTGGGAGCTGCCGGACGCACAGTACGCCCTGGGCAAATTGCTGCTGACCGATGATGTAGAAGTCTACGACCGGGAGGAGGGTATCCACTGGCTGACTCAGGCCGCTGAGGGCGAGAATGCGTATGCAGCCTATCGTCTCGGCAAAGAATTGCTGAAAGCTGGGAACACGGCGGAGGCCCTGCCCTGGCTCACAATGTCGGCGGAAGCTGACAACCCCTACGCCAAATACCTGCTGGGCAAGCTCTACTGGGAGGGTGAGGGCATCCCCCAAGACATGGAACAGGCCGTGTACTGGCTGACCCAGGCGGCGGAGCAAGGCCACCCCTACGCACAGATTCTGTTGGAGTGGCAGGATAGTCCTTTCCTGCCCTCCGCCATCTTGGCGGTAAACAGCCTGCTCCATTCGATAGGGCAGATTTTCCGGAACAACGCCCAAACGATAGACAGCACCCGCAACCAGCACACCGATCGCAAGCTGCGGCGCAGAATTCAGGAGAAGAAAATTGCCATGGGCCATAAGCCGGACGACCACGAGGAACAGGGCTATATCGGCCCAATCATGTGACCCCGCGTAAAATCTGCGCCATAGAAAACAATAGAGGAGTCCGCTGGCGCTGGATCTTCCCTGCTGTGCAAAATGCTTCATTTCTGCCCCTGTTTTTCTCAATGCCGCAGCCCCGATTGTTCTTGACTTCCTGGCAATCCTTCGGCATGGTTGTGTTTGCCAAAGGCACAATACAACTGAAAGGGGAATCATCATGAACAGAAAACGGGAAACAATTTTTATGGGGATCGGCATCCTCGCCGGCCTCGCGCTGAGCGGCCCTGCCGTCCAGGCGGCGGATCATCTCACCGCCCGGCCCAGCAGTCAGACATTCTATATCGACGGCCAGCAAACGGCCCTCACCGCCTATGCCATCGGTGGAAGCAACTACGTCAGGCTCCGTGACATCGGCAGGGCTGTGGATTTTGGGGTGACCTACAATGCCTTCACTAACTCTGTCTACATCAACAGCACCCAGCCCTACCGGGAGGAACTCCCCGCCGCATCCCCCGGGCTCACGGAAGAAAGTGTGCAGGCTACCTTGGCACAGTTGAAGCAAGCCTATCCCACGGGCACAGTTTACGGCGAGTTTTATCGTCCCAATGATCCGCTCAATCGGCCATTCAGCAACTGCGACCACTGCGCGGGCTGGGCGATGCTCTGCTCCGATGCCGCGTTCGGCACTCTGCCCTGGAAGCGGATTGCTGACCCAAGCTGGGAGCAGATCCGCCCCGGTGACCTGATCCGTTACGACAACAGCAGCAACGGCCATGTAGTCGTGGTGGTAAAGAAAACCGATGAGTACGTCAAAGTCACCGAGAGCGGGCTGAACAACAAAGCCCGCTGGGGAGGGCAGTACTTCAAGTGGTGGCTGGAGGAACAGCCCGGGTATGCCATGTACACACGCTATCCGCAATAGTGCCCCCACACCGAATTGCCAGGGGCCGCTCCCCAAGGGCGGTCCCTAAACTGTTCCCGGCGTCTCCGGCCCCTGTGGAGCGGTTTGTGCCCATCCTACAGGGCAAGTGGCATCCGTACACCTGCCGCAAGTAAAACGTGGTGTCGGCCCCTTTGTGCGCCGCTGTGCGGGGATGCGAATTGCACCAGTGCCTACAAAGAGAACACCGTCGGCGCAGATGAAAAAAGATATGTCTGAACTGATAATCTTTCTCATTTGCCATGGCTATTCCTGCCAACCTGTGGTATGGTGTGTCGCTGCAAAGGAGGCAGAAACAATGCGAAATACCTTGGAAGATCTCTACTACGGCAACATCGCACCCAACGCGCAGGACATGGCCCCCCCATTCGGAGCTGAAACGGGCAACGGAGCGTGTGACTCGTTTCGAAAACCAGCTCTCGGAGCAGCTCGGTGAAGCCGGACAGACGATCCTGGCAAAACTCATCGAATCACAGCAGGAGATTGACAGCATCACCGCCATGGAAAACTTCATCCTGGGCTTCCGGCTGGGCGTTCGGATGATGACTGAGTGCCTGAATGACAACGATGGCGATATCAGAACTGGAGGTGAGTAGCCATGGCAAAGCGCAGGCCATCCGGGGATGGCATGGTTCGCAAACGGGAGGATGGCCGCTGGGAGGGACGAATCGTAGTGGGGCACAAGGAGGACGGCGATTCCATTTTCCAGTATGTCCTCGCGCCCACCCAGAAAGCCCTCCTCGCCAAGCTTCACCAAAATATCGAAACCTTCCGGGATGTGGAGTTGTGCGGGGACAGCCGCATGACACTGGCCCAGTGGCTGGACCGCTGGCTGGACGAGTACGCCGCCCCACGCCTTCGGGAGAGCACCATGGACGGTTATCGTATGTATGCTGAGCAGTACATCAGGCCCCGCTTGGGGAACAAGAAAATGAACTCGATCACTCCAGCAGATATTCAGCGAATGTACACAAAGCTGAAAAAGGAGGGGCGCGTCCGTGAGCATCCCAAGTATGGCCGTGCCCTGTCCGTTGGCACCGTCCGGCGCATCCACACCATGCTCCACCGGGCGATGGCGGACGCGGTTCGCGCCCATATCATCCCACGCAACCCCACCGAGGGGTTGACGCTGCCGAGAGCAGACAGTCCGGCCAAACGTGTCCTCACAGACCGGGAACTGAACAAATTCATGGAGGTCATCAAGGCTGACCCCATCTGGCACGATTTCTTCTACACAGAACTCACCACCGGCCTGCGCCGGGGAGAAATTTGCGGGCTCCAGTGGCAGGATTTTGAGGTCGGGGCGGGGACGCTGCAAATCAACCGAACCCTACATAGAAAAGCGAACGGTGGATTTGAGACGGGCGAAACGAAAACCGGGCGGGGGAAACGCAAGATTTTGCTGCCGGACAGTACCGCGAACCTGCTGCGGGAGCGTCAGAAAACGATCCTCGGCAAGTGGATCTTCCCCAACCCATTCAAGCCGGAGCAACCCATCTCTCCTGATGCGGCATACCGACGATTAAAGGCCCTGCTGTGCGAGGCCGGGATCATGGCGAACATTCCGTTCCATGGATTGAGACACACGTTCGCCACCCATGCCTTAGCCAGTGGTGTGGACGCGAAAACGCTGTCCGGCATCCTGGGCCACACCGACGCCGCGTTCACGCTGAACACCTACACCCACGTCACCGGCGATATGCAGCGGCAGGCATCGGCTATTGTGGGTGGCTTTATGGAGGACATTTTCGGAAAGGAGCTGAAACCTTGGCAAAACGCAGAAAACGGGGCAAAGGGAGCGTCCACCTGAGAAAAGATGGCCGCTGGGAAGGCCGGGTGGTAGTGGGCTACGATGACAAGGGCCTTCCCATCACCAAAAATGTGCTGGCAAAAACGAAAACAGCCTGTTTGGACAAACTGAAACTGCTAAAGGAATCCTGTGGCGAAAAGCCCAGCGCAGATTTGCATCCGAATATGACCTTCGGCGAGTGGCTGGATTTTTGGTATCAGAACTACTCCAAACCCAAGCTCCGGCCCACTACCCAGGCGGGGTACGAAAACGCCATCTACAAGCACATCATCCCCGCACTTGGGAAAACCCTGCTGTCTGAATTGAGTACAAATGATCTCCAGCAGTTTTATGCCACGTTGAAAAAGGAAGGGCGTTTGATCCGCACAGAATCCTACGGCAAAGGGGTTTCGGATCGCACCGTGTGGTCTTGCCACACCCGGATCAGAACGGCGCTGGATCGTGCGGTGCAGGATGGCCTCATCCGAATCAACCCCGCCGCCGACTGCAAGCTGCCGCCCCAAAATCCGAAAGAAATGCAGCTTTTATCCCGAGAGGAAATGCAGAGATTTCTGATCCAGGCAAAGGAGGAAGGGTACTACGAATTGTTCCTCCTGGAACTGGCCACAGGTCTGCGCCGTGGTGAAGTGCTGGCCCTCCAGTGGGACGATCTGGATTTCAAGACCGGGGCACTTCGCATCCAGCGCCAGGTCTACCGGGCCAGCGGTGAGCTGGTGGTGTCCGCGCCCAAGACGAAAGCCGCCCTGCGTACCATCATCCTGCCCCCAACCCTGCTGGGAGTGCTGGAAGAATACCACCAACAGGCGGAGTCCCGCTGGATGTTCCCTTCCCCGGCAAAGGAGGACTCGCCCCTCGACCCCGCCACTGTTCGGAAACGCCTCCAGACCATCCTGGAACACGCTGGATGTAAAAGGGTTCGCTTCCACGACCTGCGCCACCTGTTTGTGACCACCGCGCTGGAAAACGGGATGGATGTGAAAACCCTGTCCGCCATTACCGGGCACGTTTCCGCCAAGACCACGCTGAACGTCTACACCCACGTTACTGACACCATGCGGCAGACAGCGGCGGCGAAAATCGACCGGGGAATCGGCAAATGTGAGCCGCCGGATGACCCCGGCGAGGATTTACCCACCAAAACGTCCAAGCCACCCTCAAAGGCGCCGTTTGAGCCCTACAAAGGCAAAATTCGCAAACCGGGGACAGGCTGTGTGACGCAAATCAACGACCATCTCTGGGAAGGAAAATTCTCCCCCAAGTGGCCTGATGGGAAAATCCACTCCCGCAGTATCTACGCCGGCACCGAGACCGAATGTGAGGAAAAGCTGGCTGGGCTGATCCGGCAGATGAAAATGGAGGTTGCGGAGGCAAAGCGCCTGGTCTCTGGGGGGAACTGGGAAGCGGCCATGGCGCTGGCAGGCCAAAGGAAGGCGAGAGGAACAAGGAAAATGGATTTTCTCGCGTAAGAACCGGGAAAGATTTACTACGCCGTAATCAGTAAGGGTCTCTTCCGCTACCGCCATAACCAACCGCATTCAATCTGCCCCCAATCGAGGGCAGATTTTTTCTGTCTGTGGTCATTTATGTGGTCAAGGAGAAAAACCGAGAATTGAAATCGAGGAAAAAGTGATTAGGGCAAAAGAAAACTGCTGGAAATCAAATGATTTCCAGCAGTTAGGTGGTGGAGACTACAGAACTCGAATCTGTGACCTCTTGCGTGTGAAACATACTGCAAAACCCCGCTTAGCCGTTGATAGACAACACTTTTGGGGTGGAAGGATCCCCTGATTGCCCCGAAGTTTGCCCCGAAAAGGCATTTTCGATCGAGCCGATCAGCTCATCAGGGGTATTCCCAACCACGTGGGAATAAATGCCCAAGGTCATGGTTATGTCGCTATGCCCGGCCAGATATTGTATTTTTTTGATGTCGCATCCGGCGGCGCACAGCCGGGTGATATAGGTGTGCCTCAAAATATGGGGCGTGACATGAAAGGTTAACGTCTGCGCTACCTGCGGGCCAGGACGTTGCCTCGTGGAATCTGCTGGGTGAATTGTGCGGCGCTCCACCAGACGCATCAGATTACGGACGGTCTGCAAGCTGGCGCAGCCACCGTCCCGGGCGGGCACGACAAACACACTGGTACTGCTCTGCTTCGCTTCCCGGAGGGCCCCGGCCAGCTTTGCGGGGAGCGGAATCGTCCTGTGGGACGCTTTGGTCTTCAGGGGCGATGGGAATATGCCTTGGTTGTTCTCAAACCGGACGGCATTATTAACAGTAAGGCTGGGGGTCTGAGCGGTTAGATCGACGTCACACCAGCGCAGCCCGCAGATCTCCTCGCGGCGTAATCCGGTGTACAGGCCCAGCAGGATGAACAGATAGGCACGTGTCCCCTCGGTGGCCGCCTCTAAGGCGGCGCACTGTTCCGGGGTGAGCGGCACCTTCTCTTTGACCTCCACGCCCCCCGCTTTGAGCTTTTGGCAGGGGGAACGGAGGATCAGCCCGTTGTCCGCGGCGCACTCAAAGGCCATCCGCATGACGGTGAGCACCTTTACTTGGAGGGAGTTGGACTTCCCGGCCAACTGGGCCATGACCCGCTGGCAGTGCTCCGGCCTCACGTCCCGAACTTTCATAGCCCCAAGCAAAGGACAGATGTGGTTGTTGATGGCGTTCACGAAATCCCGCTGGCGGGAAAAGGACAACTCGCCCTTGCGGTTATTGTACCACTGAGCCAGCAGTTCTGCAACCGTTGTTTTGTCGTCCAGGATCACGCCCATCCGCTGAGCGGTCTCCAGGTCGTAGAGCTTTTTACGCAGCTCGTCTTTTGTCTTGGCCCGCACGTCTTTATAGAGGCCGGATTGGAGTTTGACCCGCTTGCGGTAGTAGCCGGTTTTTTCATCATAATAGAATTCTGGACGCCTGGCCATAACGGGGCCTCCTTCCTATTGTAGATCGACAAAAAGGGATTAAAAAGCTTATAGGCGCATGGTTTAATGGCCAATCAGCCAATCACTTTCTGGTTTTGCGATTAATCTTGCATTATTATAGGCCATATCCAGTGTTAAGCAAGTATGCCCAGTATAAATCCCACCGTCTTTTCCCACCGCCAATGATAGGTCAACTACCGAGGGATCACCCAGACTAATAGGGATTAAAAATTGCACTTTTTGATTAAAATACTGAGGTACGGCAGCTTTATAATTTTCTTTGATTCTAATTTTTGCGTATTCGAGTGCGAGCCCCATAAACATCATTGGCAAATTTGATGATTCCCGGTATCTTTCAGGGATTCTCTTTTTATTTTCCTCGTCTTCTAAAATATGATCGATATTTACTCGGAGGTCAAGGCGTGTGTCATAGACCAAGTCTTCAAAACTATCAAAATAGGTTGCGCGTCTTGGAAGAACAGCAATAGAGCGAAGCTCGTAGGCTGATTTTTTATAAAAGCCTTTTAAGACCCATTTGGCAGCTCGATACGGGTTATTTGGCGTTAAAAAAGCATAGATGGGTTCAAAATTCCTGGTGAAAAGACCTGTATCAAAGCAAAAATATTGGTCAGTCTCAACGATGTAGTTCTCACCGGGATTTTTGTCATTTAACTCGCACAGACGCATAAATGTGTGGTTAATATAGTTCACCAAGATTTGATGTGGGACGCGTTGCGGGTCATTCAAGAAGTCCCAACGTTCTTCCCGAGCAAGTTCTGCAAGATGATCAATTTGGTCGACAAAATTCGGTCTAAAAGCGAAAGCAAAGAAACTCTGTCTTTTCAAATGTAAACCCTTCTTTTTTTTTGATATATTTTTCTATTGACATTTTAGGATGGTATGGAGTATACTACATTATGTAAGAGCCAGTGGGCGGCAAACTTACGAACTGATTAATGCCCACAAACAAAACAACTTAGGCTTTATGCCTTAGGGCCGCCCTTCGTAGGCGGCCCTCGTTCTATGTTCCTCGCCCCTGGTGCTGTCAGCGCCGGGGGCGTTTTTTTTTTATTGCGCCTGTTCCAGCTCCGCGATGCGCTCGGACATGGCTTTGACTACGGTTTTCAGCAAGGCCACATCGTCCTCCAGGGCCTCCACGCGCTCCTTGCGGGCCAGCTTTTGCAAAAGCAGATCATGGCCCTCGGCCAGCAGCTTGATTTGTGGAATCACCACGTTCTCCTGGGTGACGGCCACGCGGGTGAGGGTGGTTTGCATCTGGCCCATGTCGGCCTGCATCTGGCCCATGTCGGCCTGCATCTGGCCCATTCGAGCGTTCATTTGCTCAAACATCTTGCTGTGGCTTTCCAAAATTGCTAAAATCTTTTCTTCGTTGTTCATAATCGGCTCCTTATCATCTTTTTAGGAAAAATACAAATCAGCTGCCAGGTTCCCGTATGTGTACCAGCAGACAGCTTTGCGCATGAAATCCTCGGTCACTTCAAAATGCTCGGCCAGGGAAAATATGTCGGTGTAGCCGTCTGCCACTGCGTCGTCAAGCGCACGTTCCGGAACGAGCTTTTCTATCGCCCATTTATCGGCTCGGTTTTCGTGCTTTTGGCGGATATCGCAGGCGGCCCAACGGTTGTAAAAGCTCCCGGTGACACAGTGGCCCAACTCATGCCCAAGGTGCACCCGTTTCTCTGATTCGGTCTCCAGGAGCGCCTCATCAATTCCGATATAACAGTTCTCATCTTCCGATTGGATGCAAAGCGACCCCGTTTCAGGAAGCCGGAACGGGAGGATCGGAATGTGTTCTGCATCCGCAATCCGATATAAAAAAATGGAATCGTTCACGCGCTATCCCTTCCTTTTCCCCTCCTCTCTCTGTTTGATATAGGCGGCAAAGTTCTTCACCTCATCAAACATGGCATCGGTGATTTCACCGCCGCCGCCAAAGAGGGCAAATTTGATATCCTCATCACTGGGCTTGCGCTCACCCTCCGGGGTGGGCGCTTTTTCTGTTTCTGCTCCAAGTATCTCTCCAATAGACATTTCAAAATATTCTGACATTTTTATTAATACATCTGCACTCGGTTTTTCGGTTTTTGTTGTTTTCCATTTTGCCGCAAGTGATCTACTAACACCCATTTGTTTACAAGCGGTTCCTGGTTTTACTCCTTTTCTTTTACACAAATCCTCGAATCTGTCAAAAAACACAAAATCACCCCACTGCTTTTGTGCGCAATGACAAAGATTACCCGCGTAAGCAAAAAGGGCTTGCAATGATTACGTAAGCGTGCTATGATAAGCGCATAGGTTGAACGACGTAATCAAACGTGCGGACCATCTTTATAATTGGCTGGCACCGTTATAATACCACACATGATTACAGGGGTCAACAGTAAAGCGGAGGTTGGTAATCATTTTGTAGACATGCCCAAATTCGAGGGGCGCAAATTGTGGAGAATGGGGGTGACTACTTTTGAAAGAAGTTCGTGAAAAACGCAATGATGGCGGGCCAATAGTAAACAACAAGCCCTCCAATAATGGCGGAAATTATGTTGGAAAGAATGCCATACCAAAACTGTCGCTTTTCCGCCAATTTCTGGCCCTTTTCTTGGGCGGCTTGATAGGCAGCATTATCGGCACGATATTGGTCAAACTCCTCACGCAGTTTCTGTAGCTCTGCAAGGTGCTGACCTGCCTGTTCCTTATAGGTCCGTTCCATCTTACCCATAGCGGAATCCTCATATTTTATATATCCAGTTTCAAAATCCATGCGAATCACCTCGCGGTGATTATACCAAAAGATACCAACGTAATCAAGAAAGGAGGGGTTATATGCCCGCAAAGTGGACAGCAGATTTGATTGGAGATATGCACCTTGCCGGTGTGACCGCAAAGCAGCTGGCAGCGGAAGTAGGGTGGCACGAAAAGTATCTCAGTGCTGTGATGAACGGACACCGGGAGCCGAAAGGTGCTGAGGCTGCGCTGCGTGGGGCGCTTGGGCGTCTGATTGAGAAGCAAGAACAGCATACCGCATAATGTGTCCAATAAATCGGCACCTATTGGGGAAGGAGGTGAAAGGGTGGTGCGGTACCCAATTCTCTACAGAGAAATACGGGAGAGTGAGTTTACAGTAGCAGATATCGCAACGTGTCTTGGGATAACCCAGAAATCGCTCTACAACAAATTAAATGGGAAAACGGAGTTTACGTGGTCGGAGGTATGCGCCATCATCGAACATTTTTTCCCGTACTACGATCCGCAAGATCTGTTTGCCCAGCCAGGGCAACGCATGAAAGGAGATCCTCATGAGGCACTACATCACGAAGTACAGTGAAAACGGTGTTAGATATGCCGAAGCGTGGTTCCAAATCAATTTGTTTGGGCGCAGCTTTTGCCTGTGGCGGGTTCGGGCAAAGATTTAGGGCCCCTGTCATGACAGGAGCCCTGCGCGGCTAAACCTTTTCCCACCTGCGGCCAGGCTCCTGTGTGGGCGGGAGCCTGTCGCCCGGATCAATGGTGACTTGCCGAGGATGAGGCACTTGCCCGCCACGGGGGCCAACCTCCCGGTATTCGCCGCGCGGCTTGTTATCCTCCCCAGGCTTGTACAGTTTGTTCGCCATTTGGAATCCTCCTTTCCAATATATTATGGAAAAATTATACCAAAATATGAAATATAATTCAATATGTAGGCTGTAAACAATCTGTAAACACATCATATTGCGTTTTTGCAAATCGGCATCTATCAAAACGAAAGGAGACACCCACATGAAACCCATCGTATTGGAAGCTAAACGCGCGTCAACGGAGTGTATTGGTCTGGTTCGGCTTTCCCCGGAGGCTGAGCGGATCGTCCGGCGATTGAACTACCAGTCTGGCATCCCAATCCGCCGGATCGTCTCTGAGATCATCGTTCAAGCGGAGGGCCTAATTGAAATCCGTGCCGCTCTGAAAACCGACGATGCCGACACCGCAGAGGATGAAGCAGTCCAATAAATCGGCATCTATTGGGGGGGTGGAAAGGGTTGCCTAATTTAAAAAAGACCGCCCCGTCGCAAATGTACGGAGCGGCAAAAGAGGAGGCCGTAGACCAGGGCATTATAGTTCAAACCAGGGATCTCGACTACTTGGAACAGACTGTCAAGCGAATGGTGGATGAGCTCAAGGCGCGGGGGTGCCTCAGTGAAGGATTTACCTTTTTAACCCGGGCAGAACAGGAGGCGGCACTGGAAGAACACATCGATCGGTTTCTTAAAAGTCCATAAGGAACTAACCTACACATCAAGCGATAAAAAATGACAACAGCGAAAGGAGGCATCCCATGAAAAACTTTGAAGATTACAAGGCGGCCCTCATGAACACCTCCAGTGAGCACATCCGGGAGAAGCTGCTGGCCCAGGCGGAAGCAGACGGCTATGACGCTTGGGCGCTGGCAGATCTGGCCGTGTGCGGTGAGTTCGGAGCATAGAAAAGCGCCCCGTCAGGTGTACCAGACCTGACAGGGCAGAGAAGAACCCACACAAAACTGGCTTCTCACCTTGATTTTATCACGGTGTGGGCCAGAAATCAAGGAGGATTTACATATGGAAATCGAGATGGCACCCCCTATGATTAGTTTGCAGGCACCCGAAAGGGGCCAGCAAGCTAATTTT
>CAJULZ010000007.1 GCA_910587205.1 uncultured Oscillospiraceae bacterium | reverse complement strand
GACTGGAGTTCAGACGTGTGCTCTTCCGATCTCTTTATGGAGGTCATAGCCCAGCTTGGCGTTGGGGCAGTTTTCCTCGCCGTTACAGGCCTTTTTGCAGCCGGCCTTATGGCCGTCGGCGGCCTCACGGGCGCACTCGGCGCTGCCGGAGCACTCCACATCGCCCTCCCCCGGCTTATTGCCGTCCTCGCCCTTACTCGCCTGGTATTCTTCACAGGCTGCGCACAGGGTTTTTTCGTCGTCCACGGGGGCTCCACACACAATTCCAGCCTCTGGGTTTTCATTATGCGGACACTCGTTTTCAGTGCAGACGCAGGTTCCCTCTACGGGCGGCTGCGCCGGGGGGTTCTCCTCCCCCTCCCCTTCTCCATCCGCGGCAAACGCCGCGGCGGGCAGCAGGGACAACGCCATGCACAACGCCAGCAAAGCGGCCAGGGCCTTTTTCTTCATGGTGGTCTACCTCCTCAATACTATTACCCCGTTTTTAACGGGGACGCGCGCCATTTCACACCCGCTTCCGCGCGAGCCGGCGCGGCGCCCCGTTTACAGGCCGCCTCAAGTAAGGGAGTTCAGCGCAATCAGCAGGGCGTCCATATCTCCATCCGTGCCGATGCTCACCCGGAGCCAATCCTCGATTCCGGGGATATCCCACCGCCGCACCAGGATTCCCCGCTCCCGCAGCCCGTCGGCCAAAGCGCGGCCGGGCCGCTCCGGATGGCGCAGGAACAGGAAGTTCGCCTGGGAGGGCAGAACAGTAAAGCCTCTCTGCGTCAGCGCCCCGGCTGTGCGCTCCCGGGTGTCCATCACCCGGCGGCAGATGGACTGGAAGTAATCCTCGTCGCCAATGGCGGCAGCCAATCCCGCTTGGGCTGGCCGGTCAAGAGTATAGGAGTTGGTACAATCCCGCACACACCGGAGGCCCTCGATGAGGTGGGTCTGGCCCATGGCCCAGCCGGTACGCAGCCCGGCCAGGGCGCGGGATTTGGAGGCCGTCTGCACCACCAGCAGGTTGGGATACCTGGCGATGAGGGGGGCGGCGCTCTCCGCGCCGAAGTCCACATAGGCCTCATCCACAATAACCACCACATCAGGATTGGCCCGCAACAGCAGCTCCACGGTATCCCTGGGCACCGCAATGCCGGTAGGGGCATTGGGGTTTGCCAGTACAACGCCGCCATTATTGCCGCACAGCAGGTCAATTGGGTCGGAAAAATCAGGGTTCATGGGCGCCTCGCGGCGCTTCAGCCCAAAAAAGTCGGTATATACAGGATAGAAGCTATAAGTGATCCGGGGAAAAACCACATCTTTATCCGGGTCAAAAAACGCCTGGAACGCGAAAGCCAGCACCTCATCGGAGCCGTTCCCGCAAAACACCTGCTCGATATCCAGCCCCTCCCTCCGGGCGATGGCCGCCCGTGGTTCGGTGCACTCCGGGTCTGGGTAAAGGCGCAGGCTGTCGCCTGCGGCGGCGCGGATAGCGTCCAGCGCCCACGGCGATGGGGGATATGGGCATTCGTTGGTGTTCAGTTTGATAAACTGGCGGCCCCGAGGCTGTTCGCCGGGGGTATAGGGGGTAAGGGCGCTGATGCGCGCGGACCAGAATGGCTTCACAGGGGCGCCCCCTTTCGGATAATTTTACGGATAGATTTTTCAATCCGGCTTCGGGGGGCCATAACCTCATGGCCACATCCGGCGCAGCGCAGTTTAAAATCCATACCTATCCGAAGCACAGTCCATTCTTTAGAACCGCAGGGATGGGGCTTTTTCAGCTCCAGCACATCGCCGACTTGGACATCCATGGGCATGGCGCGCGCCCCCTCTCACAGATTGCCTTTAATTTTATCCCAATAGGCCTTAGCCGTCTGCTCGGTCTTATTGGGACCGTATTCATAGTAGACATGGCCGCAAATCGCGTCCGGGAGGTATTGCTGTTCCACCCAGTGGTTTGGAAAACTGTGTGGATAGCGATAACCCTGCTCCCGCTCAAAGCCCGCGCCGTCTGCGTGGACATTCTGCAGGTGCCGCGGATAGTCCCCTGTCCTGCCCGCACGGACATCGGCCAACGCAGCGTCGATAGCGTTGAGCACGCTATTGGATTTAGGCGCCGTAGCCAGCAAAATCACCGCCTGGGCTAAGGGCAGCCGCGCCTCAGGCAGCCCCAGCTGGAGGGCACTGTCCACGCAAGATTTGACAATGGAAACCGCTTGGGGATAGGCCATACCGATGTCCTCGCTGGCAGAGCAAAGGATGCGCCTGATGGCGGTAAGCATATCCCCCGCTTCCAGCAGACGGGCCAAATAATGGAGCGCCGCATCTGGGTCGGAGCCCCGCATCGACTTCATCAGGGCGGAAGCAATATCAAAATGGTCGTCCCCATCCCGATCATACCGCATTGCTGAGCGCTGGGCGACCAGCTTGGCGTCATCTAAAGTGATGGTAAGCACACCATCCCTGATCCGGCTGGCAGTCATGAGCAGCTCCACCGCGTTAAGGGCTTTACGAACATCTCCGCCACATGAAGCAGCCAGATGTTCCCGTACCCCATCCTCGCACGCAGCCTCCACGCCCAGCTCCAGGGCCTGAAGCGCAATCCCCCGATCCACAGCGGGCAATATGTCCTCCGCTATAAGCATTTTGAACTCAAACACGGTAGAACGGGACAAAATAGCATTAAAAATGATGAAATAAGGATTCTCCGTAGTAGACGCGATCAAGGTAATCTTCCCATTTTCAATGAACTCCAAAAGAGACTGCTGTTGCTTTTTATTAAAGTATTGAATCTCATCCAAATAGAGCAGCACACCGTTGGGGGCCAGCAGGGTACCCACCTGATCCATCACTTCCCGGATATCCGCTAAAGAGGCGGTGGTGGCGTTGAGCCGCCGCAGAGTGCGGCCCGACCGCTGGGCAATAATATTGGCCACCGTGGTCTTACCCGTCCCGGAAGGGCCATAAAATACCATGTTAGGGATCTTCCCGCTGTCAATCACCCGACGGAGCAGGCCATCCTGCCCTAAAATATGCCCCTGCCCCAACACATCGTCCAGACTCTGTGGGCGGATACGATCCGCCAACGGTTGATACATATACCTCCCCCTCTGTTTCCATGGAGCAGACTATATCAAACAATATGACCGTTCACAGTCGCAGTTAATCCTTCCAATTCCACCATTTGAGCTGCTCCGGGTTCTGGATCCGCCCCTCGGCATAGGCCACCGCCAGGCGATATACATACAGTACGCATCGATCCACCGTGGAGCCCTGCTGCGCACACTCCCGGGCATAGAGCGCTTCTGGATCCTTGCCCTTCAAGTCCCCAATGTGCTCAATGCCCAAAGCATTCAAATGCGCGGCCATATTCTCTCCTATGCCGGGAATCGCAGTCAATTCCGACTTTGGCCGCTTTGCCATCAGCGGTAAATGGGGTATTTTTCCGTCAGCCTTGCCACTCCCGCGCGGATCTCATCTGCCTTAGCGTCAAAGTCAGTGGCTGCCAGAGCAATATATCCCGCCACTTCGTCCATATCCGCTTCTACAAAGCCGCGGCTGGTAACAGCGGGGCTGCCCACCCGCAGACCGCTGGTCTGGAAGGGGGAGCGGGGATCTCCGGGCACTTTATTTTTATTGGCAGTGATACGCACCTCATCCAGCCGACGCTCCAGCTCCTTACCGGTAAGCTCACCCATTCCCCGCAGGTCAATGAGCGATAAATGATTATCCGTGCCGCTGGATACCAACTTCATCCCGCGCTTAGTGAGGCCGTCGGCCAGCGCAGCGGAATTCTTGACAACTTGCTGTTGGTATGCCTTAAATTCCGGGGTGAGGGCTTCGCCCAAGGCCACTGCCTTGGCGGCAATGACATGCATCAGTGGACCGCCCTGGGAACCAGGGAAAATGGCGGAGTTCAGCTTCTTCGCCAAATCCTCATCGTTGGTAAGCAACAAGCCGCCGCGGGGCCCCCGGAGGGTTTTATGGGTGGTTGTGGAAGTCACGTGGGCATAGGGTACCGGGGACGGATGGAGCCCCGCCGCCACCAGGCCCGCGATGTGGGCCATATCAACCCACAGGTAAGCTCCCACCTCGTCGGCAATGACCCGGAACCGCTGGAAATCAATGATCCGGGGATAGGCAGACGCACCCGCAATGATCATCTTGGGCCTACACTCCTTAGCGATGCGCTCCACCTCGTCATAATCAATCATGCCTGTCTCCTCATCTACACCATAGGAGACCATTTTAAAATATTTTCCAGAATAATTCACCGGGCTGCCATGCGTCAAATGCCCGCCATGGTCCAGGTTCATCCCCAGCACTGTATCCCCGGGCTGGCACAGGGCCATATAGACTGCATAATTGGCCTGGGCACCGGAGTGGGGCTGGACATTCGCAAACTTTGCGTCGAACAGCTTGCAAGCCCGGTCGATCGCCAAGTTTTCCGCCACATCCACGCACTGACAACCGCCATAGTACCGCTTTCCGGGGTATCCCTCGGCATACTTGTTGGTGAGCACACTGCCCATGGCAACCAATACCGCCTCGGATACGATATTCTCAGACGCAATGAGCTCAATATTATCACACTGGCGCTGGTATTCTGACCGGATGGCCTCGCCCACCTCCCGGTCGTTCTTTGCTACATAGTCGATATAGTCCAAAACCATGTCTGTATCCGCCTTTCCTAAAAGTTAGCAGGTCAGGCAAGTAGTATAGCAGAAAAATCCCTGGTTGTCAAAAGAAGCGGTTTCTCGTGACGACTGTATCACCGAATTCTCGAGGCTTCCCCAAGAATCGAACTTTAAAATGTCCTTCTAATCGGCATGTTCAAGCAAAATTGGTCTTTGTTTGTTTTATTATACCACAATCTCCCCACGGTTCAACAAATATTATATTAATCGTTGGATATTTTTACCATTGTTAATCGAAACAGTACAGTTATCCACCTACTACGCAAAAAATATCCTCGCTTTTTTCATCTTTTTGTGCTATTCTTTTTTTGAGGTGAATTTTATGGAGAACGCATCTGTTATCGCCATTGTCAATGCCCTGAAGGAGCTGTACCCCGATGGGGTCTGCTCCCTACAATACAAAAAGGACTACGAGCTGCTGTTCGCTGTACGCCTGTCCGCCCAATGTACAGATGAACGGGTGAACATGATTACCCCCGCCCTATTTGAGCGCTTCCCCACTCTGGAGAGCTTCGCGGAGGCGGACGTGGAGGAGGTAGGCGAGTACATCCATTCCTGCGGCTTCTTTCGGGCCAAAAGCCGCGACATGGTGTTGTGCGCCCAGATGCTGCTCAGCGAGTACGACGGCAAGGTCCCCGGCACCATGGAGGACCTGCTTCGTCTGCCCGGTGTGGGCCGCAAGACGGCCAACCTGATTTTAGGGGACGTGCACAACACCCCCGGCGTGGTGGTGGCGGATACCCACTGCATCCGTATTTCCGGGCGCATGGGCCTCACTGACGGCACCAAGGACCCGGCCAAGGTGGAGCAGCAACTCCGCAAAGTGCTGCCGCCAGAGGAATCCAACAACTTCTGCCACCGGCTGGTGCTCCATGGCCGGGCGGTATGCACAGCGCGGAAGGCTAAGTGCGGCGAGTGCGTGTGCGCACCCTGGTGCAAGTACGCAAACACCGAATTTAAGGCGTAAGGAAAGCCTGTCCCGGTCAGTAGACCGGGACAGGCTTTTTGTTTCACTTACTGGAAACTGTCCAGCACCTCCATGAGAACCTGCCGGGCCTCCGCTACGCCCTCCTTGGAATTGACCTTCACAATGACGGGGATGCCGTTCAGGGAAACCGCCCCCATACATGTCTTATTGCGTCCTTCACCACGCTCCACGTCCACCACCTGGATCTGCCGCCCACCGGGGGTGGCGGCGTTTTCCCAGTTTACCTCTGCGTCACGGAACTTTATACCATAGAACATATCGTCAAGGCTCCTGGCGTCTTCCCCTTTGTCCGTAAACAAATAAGCCTGAACATTGATGTCGCAGCCGCCAATCTCGTAGCATCCATCGGCAATAAACTGGGTCAGGCCCTGGTACACCGTCAAAATAAACTTGCCCGCAACCCGCTGTTCCCCGTCGTCAATCACTTTATAGAAACGCTGCGCGGGGGACGCGTCCAACAGCGGGCTGTCCATGAGATCCACGCCGAGAAAGCTCTCCATCTCCTCCCAAGAGCTGAAGGTCTTCTTTGGCGCGCCATCCCCTGTATACGCCGCCTCAAACTCCTTTACCTCGTCGGAGAGCTGCTCCGCCGGATAATAGGCCATTCCGCCGGCAAACTCCAGGAACCCGTTGTTCTCCCGGTTGTCCACAAGGCTGACGCCAACATAGTGGGCGGCGGTCGCCGTCCCCACCAGCAGCACCGCCGCTGCTAGTCCAACCGCAACCTGCTTCCAGCTTTTCATGGAATTCTTCCTCCTTTTCACGTCTTGGAGGAGCCCATCCAGCAGCTCCTCTTCCCGCCCAGGGGCGGAGGCCAGAGCGTCAAACATCCGGTTCAATTCATGCCTGTCCATAACCTTCCTCCTCCAGCTTGAGTTTCAGTTTCTTCCGGGCCTGTACCAACCGGGACCGCACGGTGGAGGGGTTTTCCCCCAGCAGCTCTGCGATTTCCCCGGTGGTGTAGCCCTGGTAGTAGTGGAGATAGAGCGCCAACCGCTGGGGCCTGGGCAGCACCGACACCTGCTCCCACACCTCCCCGTCCTGAGGGTCCTCCCAGGTGAGGGAATCCAGCGCCTCCTCCCCTGCCCGCCGGGTGCGCCACCAATGCTTGAGTTGGTTTTTGCACTCGTTCCGGGCGGTGACAATAAGCCACGCTTTCTCGTGCTCCGGATCACGAAAGGGTTCGCCCCGCTCCATCGCCTTGCGAAAGACGGTCTGGGCGGCGTCCTCCGCATCCGGCACGTTTTTCATCAGCACCAGGCAGACCTGGTACACCATCCCGAACCGCCGCCGGTAGAGGCAGGTCAGCCCCTCCTGGGAAAATATCGTGCGCCCCATGGGGATCACCTCCTTTTTCCTTTCTGTTTACTACACAATCGGCGCCCCACAATTGTTGATGCCCGGGGAAATTTTTTGATCATTTTTTGCCGGCGGGCAGACCCCAAAAAACAGGAGGCGGGCGGCTTACGCCGCCCGCCTCTGATCAAAGCCCCTGGTGCAGCTTTGCCGCCGTCAGGGTGTTTTTCATCAGCATAGCCCGGGTCATGGGCCCCACCCCCCCAGGGACGGGGGTGATGTAGGACGCTTTGGCCGCCGCCTCCCCGTAGCACACATCGCCGCACAGCTTGCCCGACTCATTGCGGTTCATGGCCACGTCGATCACCACGGCCCCCTCCTTCACCATATCCCCGGTGACCAGCCCGGTCTTGCCCACGGCGGACACCAGGATATCGGCGGAAGCGGCCAGCTCCGCCATGTCGGGGGTTTTGGAGTGGCAGGTCACCACCGTGCCGTTGGCGTGGAGCAGCAACATCCCCATGGGCTTGCCTACGATGTTGGACCGCCCCAGCACCACGCACCGCTTCCCCGCCGGGTCGATGCCGTACTCCTTCAGCATCTCCATCACCCCGCCGGGGGTGCAGGGCTGGAACACCGGCTCCCCAATGACCAGCTTGCCTACATTGAACGGATGGAAGCAGTCCACATCCTTGGCCGGGTCAATGGCCAGTAGCACCTCTTTTTCGTCTAGCCCTTTGGGCAGGGGGAGCTGTACCAGGATACCGTCGATGTCCTCCCGCCCGTTCAGCCCGTCCACCAGATCCAGCAGTTCCTTCTGGGCCGTGGAGGCGGGCAGGGCGTACTCCTCGCTGTAAAACCCGCACTCGTCGCAGTCCTTCCGCTTGCTGGTCACGTACACCCGAGACGCGGGGTCGTCCCCCACCAGTACCACCGCCAGTCCGGGCTTCCGGGGCAGGGTTTGGGCCTCCATACTAACGTTTTCCTTCAGCTTGGCCGCCAGCGCCTTGCCGTCAATGATCGTCGCCGCCATCGTTTTCTTCCTCCTTGTTTTCTTCTTCCAACTGGGCAGGGGACACGGAAGCCGCCGGAAGTTTCTCTGCCTCAGGCGCGGTTTGGGCAGATGTGCACTCTGCCTCCTCCCGTCGCGGCGCTGCATCACTTTTCCCCATCACAAAAGGCGGCGAGGCGGGTCCTGCCGTTTTTAGCCGCAGGATATACAGCCCGATCGCTACCA
This sequence comes from uncultured Oscillospiraceae bacterium, assembly GCA_910587205.1. Classification (GTDB taxonomy): domain Bacteria; phylum Bacillota; class Clostridia; order Oscillospirales; family Oscillospiraceae; genus Enterenecus. Next base: position 37,061 of record CAJULZ010000007.1, on the reverse strand, counting down.
CGGCCGACACCAGGCCCAGCATCTGGGACGAGCGGATACCAGTGCCGAAAAAGTACAGGCTGTCGGTGCGCAGCCCCTCAATGGCCGCCCGGCCTATGCCATACCAAATTACATAGCTCAAAAACATCTGCCCGTTGAATTTCCTGCCCCTTTTCATCAGCAACAGCAATACCACCAGGCCCAACAGGTTCCACAGGGATTCATACAGGAACGTGGGGTGTACCCCCACCGTACCGTCGATTACGCTCTGATACGCCGCTTCCGATTCCAGCAGCCCATCTCGCCACAGCTCGTTGGCAATGGACGCCGAACACATCCGCCAGGGCAGCTCGGTAAGGCCGCCATAGGCCTCCACATTGACAAAATTCCCCCAGCGGCCCACCAACTGGCCGATCAACAGGCCGTAGGATGTGATATCCATGCCGCTCCAGAAGTCCACATTCCGCACCAGGCAGAACAGATAAGCGGAGACCACGGTGGCAATAACGCCGCCATAGATAGCCAAACCTCCGTCCCAAAATGCGATGGCCCTCAGCAGGCTAAACGATCCGTCAGCTTCAAAACAAACCGCCGGGTTGAAAATCACGTAGTACAGCCGCGCCCCAATAATGGCCGAGGGCACCACAATATAGATAGCATCAATGATTGCGTCCGGATCCAAGCCAAACTTTGGGGCCTTCCACAGTCCAAAAGCCACTGCCAACAAAAACCCAACGGCAATGATGATGCCGTACCAGTAAATGTTGTGTCCAAACAGGGAAAACGCCACTCGGTCCAGCTCAAATTCCAGCCCAAGGCCGGGGAAAGTCACAGTATTAATCATTTGGTCATTCCTCTTTATCCCCTATGTGCTCAGCCACCCGGCTGGATAACCGACAGCGCCGCTCTACCTTCCTCACACCAGGCGCGCAGCATTGCCTCCCCATCGGAGCGCTCAATGCTCTGGAAGCACTGCGGAAAGCTCAAAAAGTCCTCACCGTTAAAATGAGCCTGGGCCAGTTCGAAGCAAGTATCCTCCAACGAGTTGAGCTGCCGCACCATACTCCCATACGCCGCCTTCTTCAGTCGATCCCATAGCGTCTGGTCAATGCCTTCCCGCCCCAGGCGCCCCGCCTCTTTTAATACTTCTTCCATCACCCGTTGCGGATCCCGGCTCTCTCCACCGGCCATAAGATAGGCACAGCCAGGCAGACTGTCATAACCTCCACCAAAGCTAGCGTTAATCAGCCCCTGCTCATACAGGCGGCTGTACAACGGCGCGGAGGAACTGAACAGCATATCGCACACCAGGCCCCCTAAGAGCTGCTGTCGCAGCCCCTCCCCCTTCGGGGCTGGCTTACCTTTAAAGCCAAGCTCAAACAAGGGAATGGACACCGCCATAGCCCGCTGGACATATCTGGAGGATACCTCAGGCGGTTCCGCTTGGCCCAGATCAGTGACGGCGGCCGATGTCGGCCCCTGTCCCAGCACTTCCCGGGCAATATCCGCTACCCGCTGGGGCTCTACGCTCCCTGCCGCACACAGCACCATATTCCCCGGCCGATAAAACGCCCCGTGGCATTGATACAAGGTATCCGCCGTGATTTTCGCGATGGACTCCACCGTCCCTGCCACTCGAACTCGTATCGGATGATTGACATACATGGCCTCCATCAACTGGTAGTAGACCTCATGGCTGGGATCGTCCTCGCACATCCGGATCTCCTGCCCAATGATACCCTGCTCCTTCTCCACGCTTTCAGGGGTAAACCACGGCTGGGAAACAAAAGACAGCAAGGTGCGTAGATTCTCCTCAAAGCCCTGGACTCCCTCAAAGAAATAGCCGGTCATACTTGGCGTGGTATAAGCGTTAGGATCCACGCCCTGGGCGGCCATACGCTGTAAGGCGTTCCCCTCCTGCGTGTCAAACATCTTGTGCTCCAGAAAGTGGGCCACACCTTGGGGGGTATCAATCCAACTGGCATCCTCCCCCCGAAAGCGCAGGTTCATCCCGCCGTACCGAGTGGCAAAAAAGGCAAACTGCTTGCCATATTCCGGCCGCGCATCCACATAAATATTCAGCCCGTTTGGCAGCACGCAGTGGTAAACCGTCTCCCGCAGGGCGGCATAATTCAGTTTATCCATTGTGCGCTTCCCCTTTCCCGGTGAGACGGTACACCGTGTCCAGCTTGATCTTTCCAGCCATCTCGGCTACCTGCCCCGCTGTCACCTGTTTCACCGCCCGAATCAGGGCCGCACCGTCGTCCGGCCTCCCGCCGTGGATTACCCGGGTAATACAATCGTCCTCCATCTGTCCCTGGCTATCCAGCCGGCCGCGCAGACCGCTGACCACTGAACGGACTGCGGCAATGCGCTCCTCCTCGGTAAAGCATCCCCTCCGAATTTCATCCAGCTGGGTCAAAATGGCCTCCTGCGCCCGGTCAAAATCCCTGAACTCCACCCCAGAAGACACAACCATCAGGCCCTTCAGCTTATCAATCATAGACGAAGCATAGTAGCAAAGGCTCAGCTTTTCCCGCACGTTCAAAAACAGCCGGGAGTTAGCGCTTCCTCCGTACAGGGCATTGCATACCAGCAGCGCGGGATAATCCGGGTGCCCCATAGTCACCCCGCCGGTGCGGAATCCCATAGCCAACTTACCCTGGGTTACGTCCATCGCCTCAACCACCGTACGCACTGGGCCTTTGGGCGCTGCGATCACATTACATTCAACCAGGGCATCCCGTCCTGTCATCAGCGGCGCGAAAGCATTTCGCATGGTCTCCTCCACCCGCTCCGGCCGGGCGGAACCGCCATAGTAAAACGTAACCCTGGCCCTCCCCAGCATGGCACGATAGCTTTCCCAAAGGCGCTGCACCGTCATAGCCCGCGCCTCCTCTGCATCACCCAGCTTGTCCACTGCGTAGGCCTCGCCCGCGCACATCTCCTGGGCCAGCCTGAAAATGGTCCAGCTCCGTTTGTCGTTCACCCTGGCCTGGATACGGTCAGCCAAGTTTGCGCCCTCGCCTTTCACGTAATTCCGGCAAAATCTTCCGTCCTCTGTAACCGGATCCAGCAACACCTCACCCAACAGCTTTGCGGCAGGCTCCAGCACAGCAGAACCGTCTAAAGCAAAGCAGTCGTCAATGACGCTGCACAAAAAGCTAATGCACTGGCTTTCCCCCCGCTGGCGCACCAAGGGGCCAAGGGATGCCCCATAGAGGCTGTCCGTAGCCGCCGACAACCGTTCGATATCCGGATTGTTACGGGTGCCCCTGTAAAGCACCTCAGGGATCAGCGCACCGGTCGTTGCAGTATTCTGCTCCAGTGGAACCGTAAGCGTTACACTAAACAAACCCGTCTTGAACTTGTCCGTCCGGTTCACGGCCAGTTCCACCCCGTCCGCCAACTGCTTCCAACCCTGTTCCATAGCGTCCCTCCTCCGCCGGCATGTCCTTTTCACGACAGCAGCGCGCTGCCCGTAGCCGACCATCTTGTCCTGATTTTTTATTATACATCATTGGAAGGCGTTTGACACCTATAACTTTCCCTGCAAAGGTAAATTTTTTCAAAACAGATGGAACGTCAAAAAGCCGGGCTTCCCACAGCGGCATCGCCGTATTTAAACAAATGTTTTATTTCTTCTTGACATCACGTTATACAGATGGTACAATCGTATTAATTCCTTGAAGGGAGGCCCCGCTATGGGCATTGACACCCACCACACCTGCTGCTTCACCGGCCACCGCACGGACAAATTGCCTTGGGGGGAGGAGGAGACTGATCCGCGCTGCACCGAGCTGAAGCAAAGCATTACCCGGGAAATCACGTCGCTATACCAGCGAGGGTTCCGGCACTTCATCTCCGGCATGGCCATGGGCTGTGACCTCTATTTCGCTGAGGCGGTACTATCCCTGCGGAGGGCATATCCCGGCTTATCGTTAGAAGGGGCTGTTCCCTGCCCCACCCAGGCTGGCCGCTGGCCGACAGATCAGCGCCGCCGTTGGCGGGACATTCTAGATCGCTGCGACCTGGAAACTGTTGTACAGCAACATTATGACCGGTTCTGTATGCACCGCCGGGACCGCTATATGGTAGACCGCTCCTCGGTCATCCTTGCTGTATTCGACGGCACGCCAGGCGGCACCCTCTATACTCTGAACTATGCCATGGATAAAAAACTGGAAATCCTCCTTCTAGATCCCATCCATCCAGGAAATGCCGCCCTGCGGTTCCAGCAATAGGATGCTTGCACTTTCGCACATACGCTCCCAACTGCCTCAAAAAGGCCCATCTGGATCAATCACCTCTATAAGTAGTCCCCCCGGCGGCTGCCGGGGGGACTAAATGCTTTACTGCGGATTGATGGTGTAATTCGGCGCTTCTTTGGTGATATAGATGTCATGGGGGTGAGACTCTTTCAAGCCCGCGGCGGTGATCTGGGTAAACTGAGCCTTGGTACGCAGTTCGTCAATGGTGGCGCAGCCGCAGTAACCCATGCCGGAGCGCAACCCGCCCATCATCTGGTAGATGGTCTCGGATACCGGCCCCTTGTAGGGTACGCGGCCCTCCACCCCTTCTGGAACCAACTTCTTGTTGTTCTGCTGGAAATAACGGTCCTTGGAGCCCTGGGCCATGGCCCCCAGGGAACCCATACCCCGGTATACCTTGAACTGGCGCCCCTGGTACACCTCGGTCTCGCCGGGGGATTCCTCACAGCCCGCAAGCAGGGAACCCAGCATAACCACATTGCCGCCCGCCGCGATAGCCTTGGCGATGTCCCCGGAGTACTTGATTCCACCGTCGGCAATAATGGGCACGTCATACTCCGCTGCAACCTGCGCCGCATCGAACACAGCGGTGACCTGGGGTACGCCAATACCCGCCACTACGCGGGTAGTGCAGATGGAACCTGGACCAATGCCGATTTTTACACAGTCGGCCCCCGCCTCAATGAGGGCACGGGTGCCCTCGGCAGTGGCCACATTGCCCGCCACTAGCTGTACATCCGGGTACAGGGATTTGATCCGCATCACACATTCCAGAATGTTCCGAGAATGGCCATGGGCGGAATCCAGGCAGAGCACATCCGCCCCCGCCTCCACCAAGGCAGCCACCCGGTCCAGCACGTCAGCGGTGACGCCGATGGCCGCACCCACCAGCAGCCGCCCCTTCTCATCCCGGGCAGAATTGGGGTAGACTTGGGCTTTCTCAATGTCTTTGATAGTGATCAGCCCCTTTAGATGGAACTGGTCGTCCACGATGGGGAGCTTCTCCACCTTGTGCTTGCGGAGGATCTCCCGGGCCTGATCCAGCGTGGTGCCCTCCGGTGCGGTGACCAAATTGTCTCGGGTCATCACGTTGTCAATGAGCTTGCTCATGTCGGTCTCAAATTTCATATCCCGGTTGGTAATGATACCGATGAGCTTACCGCCGTCGCAAATAGGTACGCCGGAAATCTTATACTTCGCGCACAGCTCGTCCGCCTCGGCCAACGTATGGCCGGGGCCCAGCCAGAAGGGATTTGTAATGACGCCGTTCTCGCTTCGCTTCACCATGTCCACTTGCTCGGCCTGCTGACCGATGGACATATTTTTATGGATCACACCGATGCCGCCCTCCCGTGCCAGGGCGATGGCCATGCGGGATTCCGTAACCGTGTCCATGGCCGCGCTCATCACCGGGATATTCAGGGTAATCTTGCGGGTCAAACGGGTGTGCAGATCCACATCCGCAGGGAGGACATCGCTCTCCGCAGGGATCAGAAGCACATCATCAAAGGTAAGTCCAGTCTTGACAAACTTTTCGTTCCACGCAGGCTGCACCATATTCCACTCCTCCATTTTTCCTGATTTTTGGATTTTTTCTATTGTACGCTTTACCCAAGGCACTGTCAAGGAGAACCGACTACAACGTCATTTTTCGGCACTTTTGCCCAGGAGAACAGGGGGATCAGTTCCTTCGCTTGCACACTTTGCGGCCTGTCCAGCAACCCCGCATAAAAGGCCAGCAAACCTGTAAGGCTCTCTGGGGTATATCGCTCCCGCAAAACCCCCATATCCATGTCGTGATCCCGCTTGGCCAGCCGCCGCCCATCGGGAGCAAGCAGTAAAGGGACATGGAAAAACTCTGGCGGCGTATATCCCAGCACCTCATGGAGCCATGTCTGCCGGGGAGCGGAATACAGCAGATCCCGCCCACGCACCACGTGGCTGACCCTCATCAACGCGTCATCTACCACCACTGCAAGCTGGTAGGCAAACACCCCATCGGATCGCCGGACAATGAAGTCTCCGCAGTCATGGGCCAGATTTTCGGCGTAAGGTCCGCAGTTTCCATCCTCCAGCGCCACGATCAGGTCGGGGCACCGCACTCGCCAGGCCGGGTGGCGGCCCCGGCGCTCCAGCTCCGCCTGCTCCTCCGCTGTCAGATGGGAGCACTTCCCGCTGTATACCACCGCACCGTCCCCCCGATGGGGCGCGGTGGATGCCATTCGTTCCGTCCGGGAACAATAACACGGATAAATCAGCCCCTGTTGCTCTAAAATATGAAACGCTTCCTCATAATACATGGTACGATAGCTTTGCATATATTCTGGCTTCAGCCCACCCTCGTCCCACTCCAACCCCAACCAGCGCAGGTCATCCATGAGCTGTCCTGCAAGCCCCCTGCTGGTGCGCTGGGTATCCAAATCCTCAATGCGCAGCACCAATTCCCCACCCGTGCTGCGCACATCCAGCCAGGCCAGCAGTGCCGCCAGCAAGTTGCCCAGGTGCATCCGCCCGCTGGGAGTGGGGGCAAACCGTCCCCGTATCTGCATAAATCCTCCCCCCGTCAGTCAAAAAAAGTGAGCTGGCGGTCCCCGTACCCCAGCGTAGCGGCCTGGACAATGGATCTCATATCATATAAGATACCCCGCGCCCGACAGGCAGCGGTAAACACTGCCCACAACTCTTTTGCCCTGGGGCAGGCACATTGGTAACGATCCCCAAACCGCCGCAAGTAGCGTTCCTTCAACCCCTGCCCGGGAAACGCCCGCTCCAGCCCATCCAGAAAATATTCCCGCTGGCCCTGACGCATGGTGACCCCAAAGCATGGATAAACAAACCGTGCCCCCGACTGTGCCGCCCCCTCTACTACGGCCAGCACACTTTCATCACTGTCCTCCAAAAAGGGCAGCACCGGCATAAGCAATACCCCTGCAAACAGCCCTGCGCCGGACAGCTTTCCCAGCGCTGCCAGCCGGACGCTGGGAGGCGGTGCGCAAGGTTCAAGTTTGGCTGCCAGCCCATCATCCGCCGTAGTGACAGTCACCTTGCAAATCAGCGGAGAATGGCTCTGAATGGAGGCCAGTACATCAACATCCCGAGTAATCAAACCGCTTTTCGTCGCAACCGCGACCCCGCAATTATAGGCGTCAATTAGTTCCAGGGCATGACGGGTGAGTTCCAGCTCTTTTTCAAACGGGTTATAAGGATCGCTCATGGAACCAGTGCAGATAAACGCGGGGCGTACTTTCCGCGCCAGGTCATCCCTCAGGATCCGCAAAGCATCCCGCTTGATCCGGATCTGGTCAAAGTCCCCCACCTGGTAACAGTTACTGCGGCTGTCGCAGTACAGGCAGCCATGGCAGCAGCCCCGGTAAATATTCATGGTGTGGTCGGTTCCGAACCACTGGGTGGATCGGTTCCGGTGGAGCAAATGCTTGGCTGCTATAGCTTCCACGGCCATCCGCCTCCCCCGTTATCCCTACAATGGGTACAAACCCCTCCCAGGTCTATGCCCAGGAGGGGTGTCGTCCTCACTTTTTATTGAAAATACGAAAGATGTCATCAAACGGGTCAGGCTCCGGAGCCTCCGCCGCCGCGCTGGACAGCGGCTTGGGCGGCATGACGGAACCCACCCCGGCGGGCACACAGTCCGGCTTATCCTCCTTCACAGCCTGGGGCGCTTTTGCCTCCTCCGGGGCCGCCTCCTGGCCCGGGACGGGGTTTTCAACCTCGCCAAAGCCCGTAGCGATCACCGTCACCCGAAGCTCATCCTCCAGCGTGTCGTCAAAAGCCGCGCCCATCATAAACAGCGCGTCCGGATCCGCCATCTGTTTGACCATTTCCGAGGCCACATCCACTTCGTCCAGCCCCATATCCGACGGGCCGGTAAAGTTAACAATAATCCCCTTCGCACCCTGGATTGAGGTCTCCAGCAGGGGGCTGTTGATGGCAATGCGGGTGGCCTCCTCTGCCCGGTTCTTTCCTGAGCCCCGGCCCATACCCATATGGGCCAGACCCGCATCTTTCATGACGGCAGTAACGTCGGCAAAATCCAGGTTAATCAAGCCTGTAGTTTTGATGAGGTCGGAGATGGACTGCACCGCCTGACGCAATACGTCATCGGCAATCGCAAACGCATTGGCAAAGGTGATCTTCTCATCGGTAGCGTACTGTAACCGGTCATTGGGAACGATAACCAAGGAATCCACTTTCTGCCGGAGCTCCTCAATCCCCTTAGTCGCCTGCTCCATCCGACGGCGGCCCTCGAAATTGAATGGCTTGGTAACCACACCCACGGTAAGGATACCCTTCTCCTTGGCAAGTTCCGCCACCACCGGGGCCGCGCCTGTGCCGGTGCCGCCCCCCATACCGGCAGTAACGAACACCATATCCGCCCCCTCCAGCAGGGCGGTAATCTGCTCCTTACTCTCCTTGGCGGACTCTCGCCCCACCTCCGGGTTGGCGCCTGCGCCTTTGCCCCCGGTCAGCTTCTCCCCGATGGCCAACTTCTGTGTGGCCTCCGAGGCGTTCAAACACTGCCGGTCGGTATTCACCGCAATGAATTCCACCCCCTGCATTCCGGAGCGTACCATACGGTTTACCACATTATTGCCGCCGCCGCCGACGCCAATGACCTTCAACACATCATCATGGTTCGCGGCGGAATCCATTACAAACGCCATACCCATGTCCTCCTATGTAAAACAAGTGATAGCTGTCAGCTTTTGTTCAAATGACTATATCTTGTTCATTGTACCCTTTTTTCTCCATGGGGTCAATAGAAAATATGAGTTTTTTGGGGCCGGGAAAAAATTCCTCTCCCTATCAGGGCGGCGGTCATCCCCTGGGCTTAAAATATGCCTTCCCCTCTACCACCGTCAGATCCAGCGTCCCACCCTGCCCTTCTGGGATTTTCCCACTGGCCAATGCGCTCTCCGTCAAGCGGATATAATAATCATAATCCCCTCCCCGGGGCAATTTCAGCCGGTATATACCCAGATCCAACATCAAATAGGTCCCTGCCGCACAGTCCAACGCGGTGCATTGCCCCAAATGTTCCCGAGCCTCCAATACCGTCAGCAGTTCCTTTACATACCTAAGGGTATTCTCCTGTCCCTCCGCCACGCGGATCATCCCTCCGGCATAAGGCCCCACCGCCGTGAGCCCTGTAATCTGAATCGTTTGAATCTCACCGGTATCCCGCTCCAGAAACTTCCCTTGGGACGAGATGAGCCACCGCCCCTCGGCGCTGTCCACCGACGCTGCCGCCACCCGTTCCGTCACCTTTAGCACAACGCCATCGGGCAGCGCCTTATGGAGAGCTACGTTTTCCACATAGGGCAGCTGGGCACGGATAGCTGCGGAAATCCGGCTGCGCGGCAGGGCCACCAGGTTGTCCCCCATCTCGATTCCTGAGGCTTCGATGATTTCCGCCGCAGTATAGCGCACGTTGCCGGTTACTTCAATGGAATTCACCCGAAAAAATACCACGCAGCCCACGATGACCGCCGCCGCAACAAGCAGAATCGACAGCACTTTATACAATCCGCTGAATCGGCCCCTTCGTCTCCTGGGCCTGTTGTGTCTGCGCTGCCGTGCCACAGCGGTCACCTCCCTCTGGTCTATCTATGTCGCCCTGCAGCAAGCAAACGAACTTGCACAAAAGGCGGAATCGAAGGATGCCGGGCTTTCCTCAACGCTGTCACGCTTCCCTGCGTTCCACATCCGCACCCAACGAACAGAGCATTTTCTCTAATCCCTCGTACCCCCGGTCAATATGGCGCAGGCCGGACAAAACCGTGGTGCCCTCCGCCCCTAAAGCTGCCGCGGCCAACGCCCCGCCGCCGCGCAGGTCACATGCTTCCACCCGCGCCCCGTGAAGCCGCTCCATCCCCCGCACCAGGGCCACTCGTCCCTCGGTGGTGATGTCCGCGCCCATGCGGATTAGCTCGGACACATGACGATACCGGCTGTCAAACATAGTTTCCACAAACAGGGTGCAGCCCTGGGACGCTGCCAGCGCCGCCATGACCGGCGCCTGGGCATCGGTTGGAAACCCCGGGTACGGGGCCGTGCGGATAGTGGGAACGCCCCTTAGCGGCATCCCCTTTCCCCGCTCCAGCTCTACATATTTCAGCCTGCTCTCCACCCGACAGCCCGCTTGGTGGAATACGGACAGGACTGTGGCCAAATGCCGCCAGTCCACTCCCCGCAAGCGCACCCTGCCTCCTGCGGCCGCAGCCGCCGACAATAGGGTTGCCGCCACGATGCGGTCACCCATAATGCGGAACGTCCCGCCGGAAAGCGGCCTGCCCCCTTCCACCATGATGGTAGAACTACCTGCCCCCCGCACACTGGCCCCCAGGCTGTTAAGGAAACTCTGAAGATCGCCGATCTCCGGCTCTCGAGCGGCGTTGGTGATGGTGGTCTGTCCCATTCCTCCTACAGCGCACAGGATAGCATTTTCTGTGGCCCCCACGCTGGGCAGGGCAAGCTGTACTTCCCCACCTACCGGGCGGCCCTGGCAGTGGATCCCTTGGTCCTCTGTCACATAGCACCCCATGGCCCGGATCGCAGACAAATGCAGATCGATTGGCCGGGGCCCCAGTTCGCACCCGCCTGGGTAGCTCAAATGCGCCTCCCCTGTCCTTGCCAGCAGAGGTCCCAGGAAAATGATAGATGAGCGCATGGAGCGCATCTGCTCCTCTGAAATGGCGCTGCCCGCCGCACCGGTAGGATCCACGACAATGGTGTTCCCCTCCTGCTCTACCTGACAGCCCAAGTGGCGCAGTATGCCCAGCGCGGCGGTAACGTCGGTGAGCTGGGGACAGTTGGTAAGCGTCACCGGCCCCTTTGCCAGCAAACAGGCGGCTAAAATGGGCAAAACACTGTTTTTTGCCCCGTGGACGGCCAGCTCGCCCTCCAGCGGCATCCCCCCACGGATGTACATCACACTCATGGCAAAGCCTCCCCATAGAAGAAATCAGTCGTCCCATTCTATGCGGAGCCTCTGCTTTTGCTATTTTTTCAACAGGGATATCAGGTTTTCGTAGATATCCAGCGCCGCATCCGGGGCGGCCAGCCCCTTCAGCGCCCGGCCCATGGCCGCCCGGCGGCCCCCGTCTGCCAGCAGCCTCAGCGCCGTCTGATATAGCCCGTAGCCGGTGCAGTCTTTTTCCTCGGCAAGCTCTATCCCGCCCCGGTCCGCCAGCACTTTCGCATTCTTGTACTGGTGGTTGGCCGCCACAAAAGGCGATGGCACCAGAATCGCGGGCTTGCCCAACGCCATAAGCTCCCCAATCGTAGACGCTCCCGCCCGGCAGATAACTAGATCGGCCGCAGCCATCACCACCGGCATATCATCAATATAAGGCCGGATCTCCTCCTTGGATACCGCCACGCCCCGTTTGGAAAGCTCGGCAGTCATATCCTCGTAATCCCTCCCAGCGGCATGGATATAGTGGAACCTTCGGCCCTCGGAAGCCCAGCGCTCCACAAAATCTACTGTCCGCTCGCTCATATGCCCTGCCCCCTGGGAGCCCCAGAAAGAGATAACCAGCGGCTGGCTGTCCGTCAATCCCAACTCCAGTCGTGCCTGCTCCCGATCCAGGGAAAAGAATTCCCCACGCACCGGCGTGCCGGTGACGGCCACTTTTTTTGCATCTTTATAATACACCGCCGCCTCTGGAAATCCCACCATCACCAGATCCACCTGGTTGGCCAGCGCCCGCGTCGTCAGTCCCGGGTAGGCGTTGGACTCATGAATCGCGGTAGGAATGCGCCGCCGGGCCGCGGCGTGGACAGCCGGATAAGACGCATATCCCCCGGTCCCCACCACCAGATCCGGCTTAAACTCTTTTAAAATCGCCGCCGCCTCATGCTGGCCCACTGGAAGCTTAAAGACGCTGCTCACGTTGTGCCTTAGCACCTTAAGACTCCAAGCCCGCTCAAATGTAGAGACCTTCACCGTCCGGATGGGATAGCCTGCCTGCGCGACCAGCCGCTGCTCCATCCCTTGATCCGCGCCGATAAACTGGATTTCACAACCCGGATGGCGGGCCTCAAATACCTGGGCTACTGCCAAAGCCGGGTTTACGTGGCCCGCCGAGCCGCCGCAAGTAAAAATCACCCTCATGTCGTCCTCACAAACTCCATTTCTCTCGCTTCCGCCGTTCGGCCAAAGCTCGCTCCCCTCGTTGCTCGTCCTCTCCCCACGTTATTGAAGTAAAGTCCGCTTGGCTTCGTTTTCGCCGTTGGCAAAACTGCGCCCGCTCCCTTGCTTCTTCTCTCCTAGAAAAGCCAAAGGTCGGCTTTGCGGAGCCCTGTTCCTCCTACTCCGCCTTGGGCGCGGCAATCTGTCTGGACACGCTCAGCACAATCCCCATCTCCGCCAACTGGATTGCCAGCGCCGTGCCTCCATAGCTGAAGAACGGAAGGGAGATGCCGGTGGTCGGTATAGCACCCGTAGCCACGCCAATATTCAGGAAGGTCTGAGCCGCCAGCAGAGTAACAATCCCCACAATCAGCAGCGTCCCAAACCGATCCCTGGCATGGATTGCCAGCCAATAGCCCCGGATGATCAGAAGGGCGAACAGCGCCATGACGACGCACGCCCCCACCATACCCAATTCCTCGCAGACGATGGCAAAAATACAGTCGTTGTGCTCCTCCGGTAGGAACAAGTACTTCTGCCTGCTGTTTCCCAGTCCCACACCCAGCAGACCGCCTGAGCCAATGGCAATCTGGGACTGCCATAACTGGTAGCCATCCCCTGACAAGTCGCTGAGGGGATCCAGCCAGCTGTTGATGCGGGCGGTCATGTATTTGGTCTGAGTAATAAGGAATGCCAACGCCCCCACCATCAGCGTGCCCCCGGCCACAAACCAGTGCAGCCCAATGCCGGAGGCGAACAGTACTGACGCAGCCGCCACAGTAATCAGGATCATGCCTGACATATGAGGCTCTTTATAGAGCAGCGCAAGCACAACGGCAAGGATGACCACATAGGGAACAAGCTCCAGCAGGCCGATCCGCTCCAGCCGTTCCCCCATCCGGCCTACCAGGGTGCGCCGGTTCCACTTTTTCGGCGGTCCCATCTGGCTGTCCCGTTTGGACAGTCTGGCCGCGAAGTAGAGGATGATCCCCACCTTTGCCACCTCGGAGGGCTGGAACCGGATACCGAACAGATTGATCCACCGACGCACGTCACTGTCGCCCGCCGAGCGTCCCAACGGGGTGAATACGAGGATCAACAGGACAATAGATCCGCCCAAGGCAAACACTGACAGCCATCGCAGCTGCTGGTAATCGATCCTTGACATCACAAACAGCGCTCCAATTCCCAATACCGCAAACAAGAACTGCCGCTTGAAATAGTGATAGGGATCACCGCCGGTATTGACGGCTGGATCCAAATTATACATCGCGGATGCATAGGAGGCAGACAGCACCATAATCAGCCCGATAGCGGTAAGCAGCAGCACCAATGCCAGGAACGGCAGGTCAACGGGGCCGTGGGCAAGCTGCTGTTCAATTGTGCGGTCCCGTTTTGCTTTTCTGGCCATGGGACGCCCCTCCTTTCATCGAAGCAAAGTCTGCTCAGCTTTCGATTCCACCTGCGGCGAAAACTGCGTTCGACCCCTCAAAGCCAAGGGGCGGCATTGCAGGGGCTCCGGTTTTGATGCTTGCTTCTCAGATCGCGTACCGGTACATCACACCTACAAAGGCCAGCAAACAAAATGCGATGGTGATGCCGGTAAAGATAAGCACAATACGCACCTCGCTCCAGCCGCCCAGCTCCAGGTGATGGTGCAAAGGGGCCATACGGAAAATGCGTTTGCCGTGGGTCAATTTGAAATATCCTACCTGGATGATGTCGCTCATAGTCTCCGCAATGTAAACCACACCAACAAACACCAAAGCCAAGGGCACATCCAAGGCAAACGCCATGCCGCACACCGCTCCCCCAAGAAACAGCGATCCGGTATCCCCCATAAACACCTTGGCGGGATGAAAATTGTAGACCAAAAATCCCAAAATCCCCCCTGCCAGCGCACCGGCAAAAATGCCTGCAGCGCCCTGGTCCCACCACTGGGACAGCACGGCAAAAAACACGCATACAGGCAGCGTCACCGACCCTGCCAGCCCGTCCAGCCCATCGGTCAGGTTGACGGCGTTTACACAGCCCACAATAACAAAGGCCGCAAACACAAGGTATACCTCCCAGCGCAGATGGATGCTAGTGTTGAAAAAGGGAACATACAGGCTGGGGGTAAGATGCCCTGTGCGACGCAGCAAGGCCAGAAATGCAATAGCCGCGGCCAGCTGAAGCAAAAATTTCCATCCGGCCGTCAGGCCGGTGTTTTCGTGCTTCCGGATCTTGGCAAAATCATCCACAAAGCCAATGGCGCCGCATACCAGAGCAAATCCCAACACAAACAACGCTGACCAGTCCCCCGTCGCCATATCCCGCCATCCAAATACGGCTACTGCGAGAATCGCCGCAGCGATAAACATAATCCCCCCCATCGTAGGGGTGCCCTCCTTACTCTTATGCCAGTTTGGCCCAATCTCCTTGATCGACTGCCCTGCGTGCAGGGCCCGCAGGGCGGGGATGAGAAACCATCCCACCGCCGCCGAGATGACAAAAGCGGTCAACGCCGCCAGCAATATCCGCATTGTTTCCCCTCCATGCTCTCTTTTGTGTTCCCGTTCCCCCTGAACAGTTCAGCATTCCAACCGGGCTGCCGCTTCCCTCAGGGGAACCCCCAGGGCCAGCGCCCCTGCCAGTGCTGCCAGATAATCATACAACCGGGGTTCCGTCCCAATGGGCACCCGTACCCGCATCAGCTCTCCATGGGTGAGCGCTTCAAACTCCAGCCTCTCCCCCCGAAGGCGGACATTTTTCGCCGTAAGGTCCGCCTGGGGGCGGCCGTCAGAATAGGCGTATACTGTCCCCGTTCCCCAGGCGGCAAGGCGGCGGCCTTCCGGGTCGTCCAGCCCTACCACAGTCACCCCCGTCCGGCGGGCCAGTTCCCACCGGGCCGCGGCGCAGCCTGACAAAATGCCCGCAGCGGTCGGTTCAAAGTTCTCCACCACCACCGCCCGGTACACGCCATCCCCCAGCGCGGCCCGGCAGGGGGTGATCTCCACCACCGGATTTGGTTGTAGCCTGCGCAGCAGCCCGGCCGTCAGCGTGCCGCCCCGGCCCACCACCGCCACCGGCGCGCGCCGCTCAGTCTGATGTCTGGTCGCCATATTCGATCGTACTCACAAACCGCACCTCCACCACAGTGCCCAAGGGCACCATCACCCCCACGTCGATAACCTGGCTGGCCGCCTTCACGCTAGGATCATTGTAGTCCGCCACACCTGTAGCGCGCAGGAACAAGCCCTTCTCTTCCAACAGGTTTTTACTTGCTGTAGGACTCAGACCCACCAGACTGGGCATCTCTACCGTATCGGTGGGCGCCGTTTCTCCCAGGTAAAGCACTACAGTCGATCCACCGGGCACAGATACGCCGGCAGCGGGGATCTGATGGGTCACAATGCTGCCCGCGCCCACCGTGCGGCACTCAAAGCCCGCGTTTTGCACCTGTCCCTTGGCCACGGTCAGCTCCTTGCCAATGACGTAGGGCATGGGCTTATCGGCGCCGGCCAGCTCATCATCGGAGTATCGCTTCTCCACGCCAATGTAGTCCAGGATGCTACCAATGAGCCGTCCCGCCATAGGAGCGGTGATATTGCCGCCGCTGATATATGTGCCGGATGCGGTATAGTTAGATCCAGGGCCGGAACGCTTAGGGCTGTCGTAGGCAATGAGCACCAACACCTGGGGGTCATCCGCCGGGGCGAACCCCATGAAGGAGCAAATCACGTCGTCCCCTTTTTCGTCCCGCTTTTCAGAGGTGCCGGTTTTGCCCCCGATTCGATAGCCATTCACGGTGGCATTGTGGCCCGAGCCATCGCTGACTACGCTCTCCAGAATGCCCCGAAGCGTGCTGGAGGTAGCCTCGCTGATGACTTGGCGCACCTCGGTGGTCTCATGGTAATATACCGCATTCCCATCTTTGTCGGTAATCGTTTGCACCAGATAGGGCTCCAGCAGATGCCCGCCGTTGATCACCGCAGCAAACGCGGTGATCATCTGAATTGGCGTGATCTTCATCGTTTGGCCGAAGGAGGAGATCGCCACCGACATGGTGCCATAGGGTCCTTTGAACTCCTCCTCGGACCAAATCAAAGGATCGCCTTCCCCCACCAGATCAATTCCTGTGCTGTCAAACAGGCCGAAGTCCTCAAAGTATTTCCACATAATATCCGGCCCCATCTCCAAGGCGATGTCCATTAACGCTACGTTGCAGGAATTCATCACCGCCTTGGTGAGCGTCTGCTCCTTATGACCGCTGCGCTGGTGGCAGTGGACAGGCGGGGTGCCCGGCACCACCACCTTGGAGCCGCCGCAGTAAAATGTGTCGTTGAGGGAAACAATGCCCTCCTCCAGGGCCATTGCCACGGTAATCGGCTTGAATACGGAACCCGGCTCGTAGGCGTCGGACAGGGCCCGGTTCCGCATCTGTTTATTCCAGGCCGCATTCCACGCCGCACCATACTCCTCGCTGTCCTCCCCTTTCTCCGCCGCTATGGCCTCTAATTCTTGCCGGAGGCCATCGTTGAGGATCGTGCTGTAATGATTGGGATCAAAATCCGGGCTGCTGGCCATGGCGAGAATTGCCCCTGTCTTGGGCTCCATGACGATGCCAAAGGCGCCGTCCTGCACGTCGTAGGTCTCAATGCCTTCCGCCAGGGTCTGTTCCAGCATAGCCTGGATGCGTTCGTCCAAGGTGAGGGTCAAATCACAGCCGTCCTCTGCGTCGAAATACATCTCATAGCCGGAGATCATCTCCATGCCATAGCCGTTTTTGGAGGTAACCACCCGCCCCAAAGAACCGGACAGCGCTCCTTCGTATACCGCCTCAATGCCCTGGGCCCCTACTTTGTTGTCGCCGCTGTCCTTATTCTGGGACATATAGCCCAGAACGTGGGACCCCACCGACGAATAGGGATAATACCGCTTGCTGTTGGGCGTGAGATACAAAAAATTGGTGATCTTTTTCTCGCTCGCAAACTCCCGGACTTTCTCTGCGTCCTCCTCCTCCAGCTCAGTGGTGACCTCCACGTAAGCGTTCTTCGTATTTTCAATCCGCTTCCACAGCCACTCCTCATTATAACCGAACGCATCCACCAGCCAATCTACAATCATTGCCCGTTTATCATGAAGGGCCTGCTGGTATTCGGCATTGGTCTTATAGTCCTCCTCCTTCACCGAACCGTACACCCCCATAGGGGATAGGATCAGCTTATAGACAGTGGCAGACATGGCCATCGTCCTGCCCTCGCGGTCAAAAATGGTGCCCCGATTGGCAGATACCGATACGTTTTTCCTCTGCTGGTTGGCTGCGCGCTCATTCCAATAGTCGTGCTGCACGATTTGCAGCTTATATAGCTGCGCGACCAGCGGTAAAAACGCCGCCACCCCCAATACCACCATGAGAAAAATCGTGCGCCGGAGCAGGCTCCGGTTACTTTTCCCGTGGTTTCCTCCCCGTGGCTTGCGATTGGGATCCTGCATATGCTCTCGCTCCTGTTTCCATTGATATGGGAAAGAAGGGCGCGGGAACCCGTCTCATCCCTCGCGCCCTTGTTGTCTCTCTGTTCGCAGTGTATGTGCCGGGCATCCCCTCTTATGACAGCAGATCGGATAGGAAGTTTTCGGCCTTCTGGAGCAGCGCAGACAGGCCCTCCCCCGCCCCGTCATAGTATACCACGCTGTCAGCGGCGGACAGATCCAGATAAACCGTGTGCCCCATACCCATCCGCACCATTGCGCCATTGGACAGGAACTGCCGCTCAATGGCCTCCAAGTCAAATTCCAACTCATACTTGGCCTGGAGTACCCGCCCTTCATCCTGGAGATCCGCCAGGCTGGAGCGCAGGTCCACAATCTCATTGTTCATCACGGCCAGCTGGGCGCTGCTCACCACCAGCAGCAGCGTACACACCAACACCGCAAACAGGCCTACCACCGCAAAAGGAGCCACGGCGCTCTGGGACCGAACCTGTATGTTGGGGCGGACTGCCGGGCGCTTCCTGGGGCGGCTTTGAGGACGGCGGGGCGGCTCCGGGCGGCGGACGGGATTGCCTGCCTGAACCCCCCGCCGGGACGGGGCACGATAGGGCTCCTGCTCAAACTCAGGCTGGTACGCCACGTTGCCATAAGTACGGTACCGTCTTGAATTGCGTCTCTGCTCAGCCATAGGGCACACTCCTCATCTGCTTCAATCCATGCCCCACCACGCCGCCCGCAGGGTTTATGGTCTACCTTTTTTCTGCTATCCTCAATTTGGCGCTGCGGGCGCGGGGGTTTTCCCTCAGTTCTTCCTCGCCCGCTGTAATCGGCCGCTTGCCGATCAGCTTCGCCTTGGGCGTTTTGCCGCACACACACACCGGGAAATCCGGCGGGCAGGTGCAGCCTTTCGCCCAGTCTGCGTAGGCGCTTTTCACCAACCGGTCCTCCAGCGAGTGAAAGGAAATGACCGCCAGCCGCCCCCCGGGATTCAGCGTGTCCAGCGCTGCCGCCAACATCCGTTCCACCTCGCCCAATTCATCGTTAACCGCGATGCGGATCGCCTGGAAGGATCGCTTTGCGGGGTGCTGCTTTTCCCGCCGCGCTTTTGCCGGCATCGCCCCCCGGACCAGCTCCGCCAGCTGTCCCGTGGTCTCGATGGGGGCTTGTCCCCTCCGCCGTGCGATGGCGGCGGCGATCGGACCCGCATAGCGCTCCTCACCGTACTGCCACAAGATGCGTCTTAATTCCTCCTGACTCCAGCCGTTCACCACCTCCCAGGCCGTGAGCGGCGCCGACTGATCCATCCTCATATCCAGCGGTGCGTCCTGCAAGTAGGAAAACCCCCGGCTGCCGTCGTCCAGCTGGGGAGAAGACACCCCCAGGTCAAACAGCATCCCGTCCACCCCGGCTATGCCCAGCGACGCCAGGATAGATTGTAGGCCTCCGAAATTTCCCCGCACCAGCGTCACCTTATCCATGTGCCCTTTCAGGCGGGCAGGCGCAGCATCCAGGGCGGCCTGATCCCGGTCAATGGCAATGAGCCGCCCGGCCGTAAGCCGCTGGGCAATCTCCAGCGAATGGCCCGCACGCCCCAGAGTACCGTCCACGTAAATCCCATTCGGTTTGATATTTAGTCCGTCCAGGCACTCGCCCAGGAGCACCGGTCTATGGCTGTATTCCATATCAAATACCCAAATTCTTCATCAAGTTGGCAATGGTCTCCGGATTAAGCTGCTGCTGGGTCTTAGCCTTCCAATTGTCCGCGCTCCAGATCTGTGCCCGGTCATTGTTGCCGGTGATGACCACGTCCCGGTCGATCTTGGCGTACTCTTTCAGGTAAACCGGCACCTGAAACCGCCACTGCTTGTCCGCCTCGCACAGCTGGGCGGAGGCAAAAAACAAATCCATGGCCGCCGCATCGGTAGTGGACAGCTCTGACACCCGTGCCCGCAGCTTGTCCCATGTTGCCATTGGGTAGAGGGTCAGATTTTCCTTTACCCCCACAGCCAGGTAAAAAGCGGAACCCAGCTTATCTCGGAGCTTGGAGGGCACGATGAGTCGACCGGCGTTATCGATGCTGTGTTCATAGGTGCCGGTCATCCCTATCCCTCCATTCCACTCCATGAAATGGTAGTTTTCCTCCATTTCACTCCAATACGCTTTTTAGTATACCGTACCCCCTCATAAATTGCAAGAACTATTTTTCGTCGAATCTGCCCTCTTTCCAGGCACTTCTCACAAAATTTCATCGAACGGCCATTCGTTTTGTCTCCTGCATACGCTGTTTGGTGGGGCTTTTTTCCTGAAGCCCCCTATATCTTGTTGCCCATAAAAACCCCGCCGCAGTCTCCTGCGGCGGGGTTCAGAATACCAAAATTTTCTTTTCTACCGGTCGGCCTCGGCATCATACAACCGACTGCTCCCCTGGCCACCGGAGGACCCTCCCCCTCCCATGCCGGAGCGGAACTGGTTGTGCACCTGCCGCATCTCCGCATGGGCGGAGGCCAGCGCATCCTCGGTGCGGCGCAGGAGATCCACACAGTACTCATTGGTCTCCCGACAGGTCTTTTTGGCCTCCTCCTCGGCATGGGCCACAATTTCCCGGGCTTTCTGCCTCGCTTGGTTCATCACAGGCGCTTCGCTGATCATCTGGTTGGCCTCGATCTCCGCCCGTTTCCGGATTTCCTCCGCCTCCCGCTTGGCCGCCGCCAGGTATTCGTTCCGGGCATTGAGGATCTTCCTGGCTTCGGCCAAATCCACTGGGAGCTGTTTTTTTGCGTCTTCAATGAGATCTAACGCCTTATCCCGATCGATGACGCACTTGTCGCCGCTGAAGGCGGCATTTTTCGCCTCGTCCACCATGTCGAACAGCATATCCAGCAGTTCATCTACCGCAGTCGCCATCTGTCAATCTCTCCTTTATGTTCGCTTCGTGTCATAGTCTCCCTGCTCAGGGCTGCTGCGGGCTGCCGTCCGCCATCTTGGCGCATACCTCGCCGATAATCTGCCGGGGCACAAAATCGGACAAATCCGCCCCATACCGGGCCAATTCCTTTACAACCGTGGAACTGAGGTAGGCATACTTGGGCCGCGTGTATAGGAACACCGTATCCAGCTTGGGATTCAACTTGGCGTTAATCATCGCCATCTGAATCTCCGCCTCATAGTCGGATACCGCGCGCAGCCCCTTGACCAGAACCCGGGACCGGTTCCGCCTGGCATAATCCGCCACAAGTTCCCGGGAGCAGTCCACCCGCACATTGGGCAGGTCTTCCGTCACTTTGCGTATCAACTCCACCCGCTCCTCCGGGGAAAACAGCCCGCTATCTTTGGCCGAGTTTATGCAAACGCAGACAATCAGTTCGTCGAAAATGGCGGCGGCCCGTTTGATGATATCCAGATGGCCCAGCGTCACCGGGTCAAAGCTGCCCGGGTAGATGGCACGTCTCATGGGTCATGCCCTCCTGCGGTATAGAGTCACCTTGGTTCTTCCATACCGGTATTCGCCGCCCATCTCAAACGCATCCGGCAAAATGGGCAGCGTATGTTCAGCCGGACTTTCGCACACTATTATACCATTTCCCATCACAATGTCAATTGCTGTAATGAGTTCCAGCGCCCGCCCCAGGTCCCCGGAAGCATAGGGCGGATCCAGAAAAATAATTCCATACCTTTCCCTGGCCCGACTGAGGAACGCCGCAAAATCCCGGCGGTAGAAGGCCGCCCGCCCCTCCAGACCGCAGGCCTGTACATTGCGCTGCGTCACCTTCAGCGCCGCGGGTGAATTGTCCACAAAATCACAGAAAACCGCGCCCCGGCTCAGCGTCTCAATGCCCAGCTGCCCGGTACCCGCGAACAAGTCCAGCACCCGCCTGCCCTCAATATCAAATTGGATAGCGCTGAATAGCCCCTCTTTCACCCGCGACGCGGTGGGCCTCGTGTCCAGCCCGGGCAGGTCGGCCAGCGGCCGCCCCTTTGCCGTCCCAGTAATCACCCTCATGGCATCCCATCCTCCCCCTGCCGGTCAGTTAATCCGTGAAAATGACTGTACACCGCCTGGGCCGTATTTTTCGGCACCACGGCGAGCAGCTCCTCCAGCGCCGCGGCTTTGACCGCTTTCACGCTTTTGAACGCTTTGAGAAGCTGCGCTTTCCGGGCGGGCCCCACCCCGGGGATGCCATCCAGCGCTGACCCCTTCAAATGTCCCGCCTGCTGCTGGCGGTGGAACTCAATGGCAAAGCGGTGGGTCTCCTCCTGGATACGTCCCACCATGGCGAATAGAGCCTGATTGGACTGTATGCCGATTTCCCGCCCGTCCCAAGCCATCAACGCCCGGGTCCGGTGCCGGCCGTCCTTCACCATGCCAAACACCGGGATGTCCCCCAGCCCCAGCTCTTTCATTGCCTCCTGGGCCGCCTTTACCTGTCCTGCGCCGCCGTCCATGAGCAGCAGATCCGGCTTAGCGGAAAATTTCTCGTCACCATCCAGATATCGCCGGAACCGCCGCTCCACCACCTGCTTCATGGAGGCGTAATCGTCCGCGTGGGGCATATCCTTCAATTTAAAATGGCGGTAATCCCGCTTCAGTGGCCTGCCGTCAATATGGACGGTCATGGACGCTACAATGTCCGAGCTCCCTGTATTGGAGATATCGAACGCCTCAATCCGGTGGGGGGAACTTTCCAGCCCAAGCAGGGCTCCCAGGGCCTCGGTGAGCTTGGAGCGGCGCTCCTCGGCGGTAGTTGCCCGGAGCACTTCCTCGGCGGCGTTTTCGTTGGCCAGCTTCACCAAATCCATTTTCGCGCCCCGCTGGGGCGTGAGCACCTCCACCTTGCGGCCCACCGCCTCGGTGAGCATACGGGCCAGCTCCACCTGCTCGTCGATATCGCAGGGCAGCAGAATCTGCCGCGGCAGCTGGCCCCGCCCGCCGTAATACTGCGCCGCCAGGGCGGCGACAGTGTCCTGCTCATCCTCCATGGGCACGTTCAGCAGCTCCCAGTCCTTGGCGGCCAACTCACCGTCAATGTAGTGCAGCACTACAAAGCAGCTTTTAGCCTCCCCCCGATAATAACCCACCACATCGGTGTCCGCCAGCGACCCGGCCACGGCCTTTTGCCGTTTGGAAAGCAGCTGGATCGCCCGGATGCGGTCCCGGAGCTGGGCCGCTTTTTCAAACCGCAGATCCTCCGCGGCCAGGTTCATCTCCGCCGTCAGCTCGTCCACCACTTCGTCCAAGCGGCCCTCCAGCAGCCGCACTGCCTGGCCGACGGACCGTCCATACTGGCCCTGATCCATTTCAGGGCGGCAGTACCCATCGCACACGCCCATATGGAAATTGAGGCAGGGCCGCTCTTTTCCAATGTCCCGGGGAAACTTCCGTCGGCAGGCAGGCAGACGCAGGGCTTCCCGCAGCGCATCAATGATGCCCTGGCTGGCAAAACGCCCGCCGTAGGGTCCGAAATAGCGCGCGCCATCATCCTCCGCCTTGGCGGCCAGGGAGAATTTTGGATACTGTTCTGCCGAAACCCGAATATACGGATAGCCTTTGCTGTCCTTGAGCAAAATATTATACCGGGGCTGGTGGCGCTTGATGAGGGCGCATTCCAGTACCAGGGCCTCAAATTCGGACTGCACCACAATTACGTCAAAGTGGTCGATCTGGCTGACCATGGCCCTGGTTTTTTCGTTGTGGCGGGACTGGTCCTGGAAATACTGGCTCACCCGGTTTTTCAGCGCCTTCGCCTTACCCACGTAGATAACCTCGCTGGCGGCGTTCTGCATGATATATACGCCCGGCTTCAAGGGCAGGGCATGGGCCTTATCCCGCAGTTCATCAAATGTCATTGAGGCCGCCTCCCTATGCGCCTATCGTCGCGCTTCTTCCCTGTCACGCTCCGATTGGGCGCATTACGGACCGGCTTCCCTCCGACTCGGGCAAAATCCGCCTCCGCTTCGCGGCGGCCGGGCTTTTCCCCTCGCTTCGGTCCATCCGCCCCTATGCGCCTATCGTCGCGCTTCTTACAAAAAAAGCGCCGCTCGTCGCGGCGCTTTTTGTGATTAGTCGCTACTTACTCGGAGAACTCGGAGTTAATCAGTTCCACCAGGGCGCTGATAGCAGCCTCCTCGTCGGGGCCGTCCGCAATCAGGTTAATGGGAGTACCCTTCACAATACCCAAGGACAAAACGCCCAACAGGCTTTTGGCGTTGACGCGGCGGTCATCCTTCTCCACCCAGATGGAGCTCTTGAACTCGTTGGCTTTTTGGATAAAAAACGTAGCCGGGCGGGCATGCAGACCGACCTGGTTGTTTACCGTAGTCTCTTTCATAAACATGAGCGATTCCCTCCATCATAAAGTTTCGGCTTCGGGTAGCCCATGCCGCATACCCGCCCTGCTCCGAATCCTTGTACTATGATAGGATACCAAATTCAGGGCCCAAACGTCAAGAGCATTTTCACCAAATTCTCATAGCGCGTTTCATAAAAACCGCCTATAATTCACCACAGGGGGCGCCGTAGTCCCCCCCCCCCCGCAATTTCCTGTCCCGCCCGCCGGATCAAAACCGCGCCGAACCCATCCACTCCCGAAATGCCTCCGCCCGCTGTCCCATAGCCGGGATTTCGCAGCGGGCCGTCATTTCAGGGTTGCAACTGTGACCCCGTCCTCCCCTTCTCCATAAACGCCGGGGCGGAACTCCTTTACATAGCGGCTCTTTTTGAGGTGCTCCCGTACTGCTTTCCGCAGGGCACCGGTACCTTTGCCATGGATAATAGTGACGGCCTCCAGCTTGCCCATCAGAGCGTTGTCCAAGAACAGATCCACCGCCCCCAAAGCCTCATCCACCATCATACCCCGAAGATCCAGCTCCGCCTTTGCGGCAGATGCCCGGAACGGCCGGGACACGGACGCAGCCCGCTGTTTATCGCGGGCGCTCTGCTTTTTCCTGGCGGTCACATCCTCCAGCACCCGCACCTCTCCCTGCTTCGCCTTCAGCTTCAAAATGCCCGCCTGGAGCTGGAGGGTTCCGTCTTTGTTGACCCCCACCACCTCTGCCTGCGTGCCCATTTTGACCAGCTCCACCGTATCGCCCAACACCGCGTCCCGGGTGGGCGGCGGAGGCGGCAGGTCTTCCTTTTTCCCCCCAAGCGCGGCGTCCGCTTCGTTCAGCTTCCGGCGAAGCTCCGCCCGCTCCTCGTTGTCGTCCACCCATTCCCGGTTCTGCTCCTGGCGGCGGCGCATCTCGTTGAGTTCCTTGAACGTCTGGTCAGCCGCGTCCCGGGCCTGTTCAATAATAGCTCTGGCCTCCGCCCGGGCTTTTTCGGTGGCCTTCCGGCGCTCCTCCTCAATACGCTGGCGGTATTGCTCCGCCTGGGCGCGGGCGTCCTCCATCTCCCGGCGCAGCTTCGCCGCCTGCTCTTTTTCTTTCTCCATGGCTTGCCGCTGGATATCCAGCTGGCTGAGCACGTCCTCAAAACGCACGTTCTCCGCGTCGATGCGGTCGGCGGCCTTCTGGATGATATAGTCAGGCAGGCCCAGCCGCCGGGAAATCGCAAAGGCGTTAGATTTACCCGGAATGCCGATGAGCACCCGGTACGTAGGGGCCAGCGTCTCCACATCAAACTCACAGGAGGCGTTCTCCACTCCGGCGGTGGTCATGGCGTAAACCTTCAGTTCGGCGTAGTGGGTGGTGGCAGCCACTGTCGCGCCCATAGCCCGGGCAGACTCGATGATGGCGGCGGCCAGAGCCGCGCCCTCCACCGGGTCGGTACCGGCGCCCAGCTCATCGAACAAAATCAGCGTCTCGTCATCCGCCTGCCCCAGAATGGCCACAATATTCGTCATATGGGACGAAAAGGTAGACAGGGACTGGTCGATGGACTGCTCGTCCCCGATGTCTGCCAGCACGGCGGAGCACACCTTCACCACGGAGCCATCGGCGGCAGGGATATGCAGGCCGCACTGTGCCATGAGCGTAAGCAGACCCAGTGTCTTGAGGGTGACGGTCTTTCCGCCAGTGTTGGGGCCGGTAATGACCAGCGTGTCGAACCCGCCTCCCAGGACCAGGTCGTTGCGCACGGCGGTTTTGGCGTCCAACAGGGGATGGCGGGCCCGGCGCAGCTCAATGTGATTGCCCAGCACCGGCTCCATGGCCCCCATGGCGGAAGACAGCTTAGCCCGGGCAAAGATACAGTCCAGGGACACCAGCGTCTGGTAATCGTCCTCAATGCTCTCCTTGAACCCGGCGCAGTCGGCGGACAGCTCGGCCAGGATGCGCTCGATCTCCTTCTGCTCTTTGGCTTGGAGCTCTCGCAGCTCGTTGTTGGCGTTCACCACCCCCATAGGTTCAATAAAGAAAGTGCCGCCGGAGCCGGACACGTCGTGGACCAAGCCTGGGACGTCGTTTTTGTGTTCGCTTTTCACAGGCACCACATACCGCCCGCCCCGCATGGTGATGATGGCATCCTGCAAATATTTGGACTGGTTGGACGAGATCAGCCGGTTGAGCACGTCCCGCACCTTCCCCGCCGCCGCCCGGATGTGCCGTCGGATGTCGGCCAGTTCCGGAGACGCCGCGTCTGCAATCTCCTCCTCGCTGAGGATGGACCCGGTAATTTTCTCCTCCAGAAACCGGTTCGCGGTAAGGCTTTCAAAGTAGCCGTCCAGCACGGTTTTGACCTCGCCGTTCCCGGCGCCGTACTCATGGACGTTCCGGGCGCAGCGCAGCACCTGGGCGATGTCCAGCAGCTCCCGGGTATTTAGCGCGCCCCCCCGATCCGCCCGCTGGAGGGCCATCGCCACCGGCTTGACCCCGGACAGGGACGGCGTGCCGTGCTTCACCAACAGCTCGAAGGCGGCGGAGGTCTGCTTTTGCAGGCGGTTCACGTCACTCTGGACGGCGCTGGGCCTCATGGCCAAACAGCGTCCCTTGCCCTCCTCGGTCACCGCCTCATTGGCCAGCAGGCCCAACACCCGGGGCAGCTCCAGCGTTTCGATAGATTTTTCAAATAATGGCGTCATAATCATATCCTCTAATTGATCACGATAGTTTATAGGTAATCTGTTTATAAAAGTCCAATGTACGAAATCCCCGCTCCAGCCGCGTCATCAGGTATGCCTCCGACGCCTCCGACAGACGCTGCAAACCCTCCCCATCCAGCCGGAATGACAGCAGCCGTTTCCGCGGGCCCCACACAATATGCCGCAGGGCAGCCAGCGCCGACGAAGTCAGCGGCATGGACACTCCTTCCCCCAGTTTATCCCGGCAGGCGGCACAGTGTAGCATCCCTTCCCCCAAATGGATACAGGGCTCCTCCGGCTGCTCCCGGAAGCATACCCCGCACCGCCCAATCTGGGGCTCATAGCCCGCCAGCGCCATCGCCCGCCACTCATAGGCGGCCTTTACCCGGGCCAGAGGGAGATCCATCTTATCCAGCGCGTGGAGGCAGTTGAGGGTCACGGCCAGCAGCCCGGGTTCCGCCTGTCCCTCCTCCGCCAAGGCCTCCGTAACCTCAGCAAAGTAGCTCGCCAGGGCCAGCTTGTCCAAATCTGCCCGCGCCCCCTCGAACAGCCTCTCGGAAGCCGTTTCCTTTACCGACCACAGCCCCTTGAACTCGTACAAGGTGAACTCTGCCCAGGCCAGCAGCTGGCAGGCGGAGGAAATCGGGCTGTCTTTTTTCCGGCAGCCCCGGGCGGACACGGTGAGCTTCCCCTCCGCCTCTGTGAGCAAGGTCAGGATCTTATCCGACTCTTTATAGTTCACCTCACGCAGTACGAGGGCGTTTGTGGTCAGGTGCATAATAACGCTCCTATGTACGTCCCGGCGGGGCTCCCGCCAGGGCCGTTTTGTTTAGTAAGGCCATCCCGGACCGCCCAGGACCCGGTCCGTCAGGTGGGGCTGAAAGCCGGCAAGCGGGCCGGACGGCGCCCGTCCGCCCTCCTGTCCGGCCCCGGAAGCAGGCCGCCTGGGTGTTTCCCCATTCCGGCTCATGAGCCACGCCTCCGGCATCCCGGTGGTCCAAAACAGGTTCCAATACGATGTGTCCATTGCCGCACCTCCTGTACAGGGTTAGCATGGACGAAGGCGGGTCAAATATGTCAGGTAATATTTGTGTCTGCTTTCATTCGGCCAGCGGCTTCACCATCAGCAGGAAATCCGCGTAGCTCCCGTCACTGTATTTCATCGCGCGGGGGATAGTTCCTACCGTCTCAAAGCCCAGCTTCCGGTACAAAGCAATGGCCGGGGCGTTGCCGGATACCACCGTCAGCTCCGCCTGTTCGTATCCGGCATACCCCGCCGCCGCCAACAGCTCGTCCAACAGCGCCGTGCCGATGCCCATACCCCAGAACTTCCGGTAGAGCGTAATATCCACCTCGCACCGGTGGCGCAAACGGCGCTGCCCGCCCGACCCGTACACAATGGCCACACCCGCCAGCTCCCCGTCCACTTCCGCCATCAGCCGCAGCTTGTCGGGGGCGGCGTTCCACCGCCGGATTCGCCCAGCCTGCTCCTCTGCGGTCCAGTCGATGTCCTCCGGGCCCGCCGCCAGGTAGCGCGTCTCTCCGCCGGTCTCCCTCTGGTAGCGCAGCACCCTTTCCGCGTCCGCAGCCTCGGGGCGACGGATCACGCAGCTTTTCCCGTTTTTCAGCGCCATCCTTTTCTCTGCGTACTCCATGGCTCAGTCCTCCGTATACCCAAAATTCTGGATGGCCGCCGGGTTGTCCCGCCAGTTCTCCTTCACCTTCACCCACGTCTCCAGGTACACCTTGGCCCCCATGAACGATTCCATATCCCGCCTGGCCTGGGTGCTGATCTTTTTCAGCATGGCCCCGCCTTTGCCGATGATGATCCCCTTGTGGGAGGCCTTCTCGCAGTAGATGGTCACGTGGCAGTCGATGATATCGTTATCCCGCTGGGAGAATTTCGTCACCTCCACCGCCGTGCCGTGGGGGATCTCCTTGTCCAGTTCCCGCAGCAGCTTTTCCCGGACGATCTCCGCCATGATCTGCCGCTCCGGCTGGTCGCTGACCGCCCCCTCCGGGAACAGCTGGGGGCCCTCCGGCAGCCAGCCGCCCAAGATCTCCAGTAGCTCGTCCACGCCCTCCCCGGTTTTCGCGGAGATGGGCACCACCGCGTCCCAGTCGTGGGCCGCGCCGTAGACGGCCATGACGGCCAGTAGCTTTTCCTTCTCCACCGTGTCGATCTTGTTGATGACCAGGGCGGCGGGCGCGCCCAGCGCCTTGATGCGGCCGATGAGCTCCTCCTCCGGCCCGCCGATGTGGTCCACCGGCTCCACCAGCAGCATCACGCCGTCCACGTCGGCCACGGACTGCCGCACCACCTTCACCATGTAGTCCCCTAAGCGGGTGCGGGCGCGGTGCAGCCCCGGCGTGTCCACGAACACGAACTGGCTGTCCCCCCGGTTGAGGACAGCGCAGATGCGGTTCCGGGTGGTCTGGGGCTTGGGGGAGACGATGGCCACCTTCTCCCCCGCCAGGGTGTTGGTCAGCGTGGACTTGCCCACGTTGGGCCGTCCGCAGATGGTGATGATGCCTGATTTTTTGATGTTCATAGGTGATCCTCAACTTTCTTGAGCGTTTTTATTCCTCGCCGTGGTAGTCCAGGTTTTCCCATTTCTCCTGCTCCAGAAGGAAGTCCTCACCCGGCGAAAAATACTGGTAATACACCTGGGTCAGCTTCCCGCCGACCCGGTCCTCCACTTTGAGGTGCATGGGATGCACCGTGGTCTCCTCCTCTGTGCGGACCTCCTCGTCCAGCTCCCACCACGTCTCGATCCGCCGCACGCACACCAGCCTGCCGTCCTCCCAGCGGTGGAAGGTGGTCACGCCGTCTCCGGCGCCGCTGCTTCGGGCCCAGCCGTCGATGACCTCCGTCTCCGGGTTGCAGCGGGGCAAGGAGATCTCCCGGTACTCCGGAACTTCCACAAACTGCCTGGCCCCCTCGTCCCACACCCAGAGATACCAGGAACTGGCTCCGTTTCCCATGCTGCATAACAAGCTGAAATCCATGTACCCGTCAAAGTTGGCGTCCAGCTCCTCATGCCGGTCATACGCGTTCCAATCCACATCCCAAGCCGTTCCCTCCAGCTTCTGAATCGGCTGGCCCATATCCGCAGGATTCCAGATGGAAAGGTACACCGGGTACTCCCACGACTCCCATTCCGGGTTTGGGTTCGGCCCCCGCTCCCCCAGTTCCGCCGTCACCAGCAGCGTCCCCAGCGTTCCCCCGGTGTCCACCAGGAAGGCGTCGTGGGTATCGTCCACGGTCTGCCCCGCTAACAGCTCCTCCGGGGTGGACTGCGCCGACTCGCTGGGCGTTGCCTCCAACGGCGCGCCCACCGCGGCGCTTGGCGCGGTGGAGGGCTCCGGCGAAACGTCCTGAACCTCCCGCCCGCCCCCGCAGGCGGACAGGGGCAACGCCAGCGCGGCGGCAAGCACTACCGCGCCCATCTTTTTTATTTCCATATCGCAATCCTCAGCTTTCTTTTGTATCGCGGCCTTGCGCGTGAACCGCGTCTTTCGTCCTCATGGGGACAAGCCCCACCAGCGCCCCCGACGCCCAGTCCACCAGCTGCGCCAATACCATGGAGCAAACCGTCACCACCGGCACTACCGCCCACATCCAGAAAATCCTCTGTCCGGCCTCGGGCGCGGCGGCGGCCAGCACCGGGTAAATCAGCCGGTCAACGATGTACGAAACCAAATACATGGGCAATGCCAGCCGGGCCGCTCTGGCCACCCACCAGCGCGCCGGGGCGGGGACGCGCTCCCCCTCTGCCCGCCGCAGGGCGGAAAACAAGCACACCGCCTGGGCCAGCAATCCCAGGCTGCCCCAGCCGTCGTCCACGCCCAGCGCGTAAGCCCCGCCGCCAGCCCTGACGTAGCTCTTTATCCCAAACGCCGCAGCCAAGCCAAGCCAGCACAGCAGCAGCTTCCAGCCTTTCACTCTCATCGGGTTCTCCCGCAGCCACGCGCCCACGGCGTAAAATGCCAGCGGGTACATTCCCACCCACCAATCCGGCAGCAGCTCCCACAGTTGGTTGACCAGCGGCGGCAGCGCCGTCAACCCCACCAGCGTAAGGGTCAGCGCCCCCCTGCCCTCGCGCCCCAAGGCATGCCACGCGGCGTTGAAAAAAGGACTGAGCAGGAACAGCCCGATGTACATCTCAATGTACCAGCCATAGGGGGCCGCCCCGTACGTGGTGAACATCAGCGCCACCGTCCGCAGCGGCCATCGCTCCCCCAGCCAGAGGATGCGGAAGGCCACGCACGCCGCCCCCGCCAGCGCATAGGTAAGCAGCACCGGTAGCAGCTTCCAATAATATCTCTTCGACCACACGCGCCCGATGCAGGTGTACCCTGTGAGCAGCAGGAACAGCGGCACGCAGGTCATGCACAGCATCCGCGCCACACACGCCGCCAGCATCGCGCCCCCGGACACCGGAGCGTCGTAAAACCCGCTGTTCAGGAAAAAGTGTACGCTCAGCGTGAGCACGCCCGCCGCCGCCCGGACCAGATCCAGGCCAAAGTCCCGCCGGTTTTCCGTCCCTTCCATCTCAGCCCTCCCGAACCAATCCCAACCCCGCCATGATGGTCTCCTCCCGTTCGCGCATCCGGGCCTTCATCGGCCCCTCGTCCAGGTGGTCGTACCCCAGCAGATGCAGCGCAGAGTGCACCGCCAAATAAGCCAGCTCCCGGCGGTTGGAATGTCCATACTCCTTGGCCTGGGCCTTTGCCCGCTCCAGGGAGATGCACATATCCCCCAGGGGAACCAGCCCGGTGGCGGGGTCGGCGTCCTCCTCCGAGGGCTTGTCCCCCGGAGCCAGGACAAACATGGGGAAGGACAGCACGTCGGTGGAGGCGTCCACCCCCCGCATATCCAGATTGACCTGATGGATGCCTGCGTCATTGGTAATCAGCACATTGACCTCGCAGGGTGCCTCCACCCCCTCGATGTCCAGGGCGGTGCGGATCACCCGGCGGAGGAACGACCGCAGGCCGTCGTCCACCCCCGGCACATCGGCGGAGACGATGATCTCATGGTTCGGCATCACCGGCTGACCTCCCGTCTGTCTGTGCGGCCCATGAGCCAGTCCACGGACACATCAAAAAAATTGGCAATCTGTAGCAGACTTTTGTAGTTCGGCAAATGTCCGTCCGCTTCCAGCCGCTGGTAATGGCGGTAATTGAACTTGAGTGTACCAGCCGTTTCCTCTTGGGTCAAGCCTTTTTCGGCCCGCAGTATTTTCAGCCGCTCATTAAAAATCATTTTTTCACTCCCCTATTGGCACGTACTAAAATGCCGTGCTATAATACGTATAAAAAAGTACGTATTAAGGAGGAATTACGATGGGCAACGATATCCCCACTATTGTAGAAGAATTATACCGACATTTCGTCACCCCGCCCAACCCGGACTTCTGGCCGAACTACTTTCAAAGCAATCCCATCCAGGGCCACGGCCTCTGGGCCTTTTACCAAGACCTCCAACTTGGAATGCAGATAACCGGCGCCTGCTTGGAAAATCTCTAACGCTTCTCCCGTTTCGCCGCCCGCCGCTTCTCATCGTCCTCATACGCCTTGATGATCCGCTGGACGATGACATGGCGCACCACGTCTGCCCCGGTGAGCTGGCAGATGGCGATATCCTCCACGCCCTTCAGCACCCGCATGGCCTCCCTCAGCCCGGACACCTTGTCCACCGGCAGGTCGATCTGGGTGGCGTCGCCGGTGATGACGATCTTGGACCCGAACCCCAGCCGGGTGAGGAACATCTTCATCTGCTCCCGGCTGGTGTTCTGGGCTTCATCCAGGATGATGAAGCTGTCGTCCAGCGTCCGTCCCCGCATATAGGCCAGGGGGGCCACCTCAATATTCCCCCGCTCCACATACTTTTGGTACGTCTCCGCCCCCAGCATATCAAACAGCGCGTCAT
This sequence comes from uncultured Oscillospiraceae bacterium, assembly GCA_910587205.1. Lineage (GTDB taxonomy): Bacteria > Bacillota > Clostridia > Oscillospirales > Oscillospiraceae > Enterenecus. The sequence goes on along the minus strand of CAJULZ010000007.1, from coordinate 4,232 downwards.
ACAATGGCCGCAGGTAGGGGTCTACCTTACTCTGCAAATCCCCTGGCAGGAAGCCCAGCCGCTCCCCCGCCTCCACGGCGGGGCGGGTGAGGATAATCCGGTTGATCTGCTTTTCCCGGAAGGCGGCCACCGCCGCCGCCACGGCCAGATAGGTTTTGCCCGTGCCGGCGGGGCCCACGCCGATGGTGACGGTATTATTCTTGATGGCGTCCACGTATTTCTGCTGGCCGATGGTTTTGGCCTTGATGGGCTTGCCCTTGGCGGTGACGCACACCACATCCCCCGCCAGCTGGGCGATCTTCCTCTCGTTGCCCGACCGCACCAGCTCAATGATATACCGGACGTTCTGCTGGCCGATGGCCTCCCCCTTGGCGGACAGGGTGAGCAGGCCCTGGATGGCCTTGACCGCCAGCATCACTGCCTCCCCCTCGCCGGATATTTTCAGGCTGGACTCTCGGTTCACCACCGCCACGCCAAGCTCCTGCTCAATAATGCGGATATTCTCGTCAAACAGGCCGAACAGGTTGACGGCCTCCTCCATCCGCTCGATGCTGATGCTCTGTTCTGTCATTGGTATCTCCTTTTGTTTGTAGCGCTGGGCCGCCGCGAGCGGCGCGGGCAGGGCCAAGCGAAGCCGCGCGTCGTGGACAGGCGAAGCGTGATGATATTTTTCGGCCTTTCAGCCGTTCCCCGTGCCCGGCGTACCGGGAATACGCCCTACCGTTCCCTCCCGCTCCACCGTCCGGCCGATTTCCTCCCGGCACTCCGCCAACAGCGTAACGGTGAGCCGCTCCCCGTCCGTCCGGACAGCCAGGTCCGTGTGGAGCACTTCCCCCTGCCGGGCCTCCATCAGCCCTTCCAGCCGGGTCAGCAGCACCTGCTCCAGCCGGGCGGCCTCCGCCTCCTGGTCCACCGGTTCTTCCCGGAGGATATATTCCCGCCGGGTGACGGTGGTAAGAGCGGCGGGCATGGGCCGCCCAAGCAAAGCCAATTCCGCAGTTTCTGTTATTTTATCATATCTCCCACCGGAAATGCTACTGTTTTGAAAAAAATCCAGGTCGAACCATAAAATTTTCAGGGAGTACCCGGTCTGCTCCTTGCCGGTGTACTCCTTCACCGCCGCGGTAAGCGGGACCGTCTCCTCCAAAATGCGCCAGGTACGGGCTGTGACAGAGCCCCTGGCCCGCACCACCAGATAACCCAAATCTACCGTCCCGTACTCCGGTTCCCTCAGATCCAGCGTGCCCGAGATGAGCGTATCCCCCCGCACCACGGCGTCCCCATCCTGGAACATAGCCTGCCCGGCGTCCGCCTGGATGTCCTCAATGATCCCGTCCGCCATCGCCACCACATCCGCCGGGGTCTCCTCGTCCAGCAGCTTGGGCGCCTGTTCCGCTTCGCGGACCACCACCTCCGCCCGCGTGCCGTAAATATTGATCGCCATATAGCTCAGCTCCGGCAGGCCCAGCAGGGCGGTATTTGCCGCCTCCCGTTCCGGGATGGCGGGGCCGTAAGCCCCGGGGCGCACCCCCACCCGCTGGAGCTGGGAGAGGATTACGGCGGTAGGCACCGTCTCATTGCCCGTCACCTCCACCACCAGCAAAAACCGGGACAGCACCCCCACCGCCAGCAGGCACAGCCCCAGCCCCAGCATAAACCCCAACCGGTGGGAGGCAATCCCCCCCGCCACCACGGCCGCCCCCCGGCGGCCCTGCTCCGACAGCTCGCACATGGCCCGCTGGGCCAGTCCGTCCAGCCTCCCGCGATCCCTCAGCGCGATACGGAAGGTGAAGCTGGTCTCGTCCAGCCAGCGCAGCCGCCAGAAGGCCAGCCGGTTCTGGGCGCACAGGTTCAAAAGGCGCTCCGGAAAAGCGCCTGTAACCTGAAGCTCCACATAGCCAAGCAGCAGGTTGATGAGCTTTTTCATAATCTCAAACCCTTTTCAGCCAAGATTCGCGTCCCGTTTCCGACGGTCTGCTTTAGAGCCTGTTTCACATCTCCCCAAACGCCATCCGGCGGGCCTTTTCCCGCCGTGCTTTGTGGGTGATTTCTTGAAATAAACACAATGATTCCTGTGAAATCCCGCCTTGCCTGGCGGGAAAATCCCTCGTCCGCCGGCATTCTTCCAGATATGGAACAGGCTCTTACACCTGCCTCCTGTTGGCGGCGGTTTCAAGCTCTTTTTGGTTCTTTTTCTCGCGGGAAAAAGAACTACCTCATAAACTCCACGGTCACGATGGTCCCCGTGATGAGCAGCTCCTCCGGCGTCATAGCCCGCAGCTCCAGGCCGCTCCCCCGTACCACCACCACCAGGTTCCCCCCGGAAATATGGATCTCCTCCGGCCCATAGGCCAGGATGCCCCGGTGCGGGCCCATCCGCAGCTCGCCGTCCCCCACCACCTCTACCCGGGGAACCCCCGCCACCGCGTCCGCGGGCAGGTCGAACAGCCGGGACGCCCGGGCCAGCAGCCCGTCCTTTCCCTCCACTCGCATCACCTCTGGCAAGGATATGCCGTTCTCTCCCCCGGCTTGCCTGTCCCCCTGGAATTTGTGGACTTTTCCGGCTTCCTGTGGTAAAATAGCCCTATCAACAAAAAAACAAACTACCTATCGCTCTGATAGGCAGCTCAGAAAAGGCGGTTATTATGGAATACGCGCACAGCCGGCGGGCAGAATCCCCCGTCTACGCGGTGGAAGAACCCACCACCTTGCTCCCCTTCCTGCTGTCCAGTGTGAAGGGTAAGAGCCGCAACAACGTGAAATCCCTCCTGTCCCGGCGGTTGGTGGCGGTGGACGGCGTGCCCGTCTCCCGGTTTGACGCCCCCCTCTCCCCCGGCCAGCAGGTGTCCATCCTGCCCTCCTCCGCCCCCAGGGCGAACGCTCTGCCCTTCCCTTTACTGTACGAGGACGAGCACCTCATCGTGATCAACAAGCCCGCCAAGCTCCTCAGTGTGGCCAACGACAAGGAGAAGGTGCGCACCGCCTACCACATCGTCACCGACTACGTAAAAAGCCGGAAGGTGGGCGACCGGATTTTCGTCCTCCACCGGCTGGACCGGGACACGTCGGGGGTTTTGATGTTTGCCCGCGACCCGGAAACCAAGGAGCTGTTTCAAACCCACTGGAACGATATGTTGACCCGGCGGGGCTATCTGGCGGTGGTGGAGGGCGCGCCCAAGCCCGCCCAGGACACCATCCGCTCCTTCCTGGTGGAGACAGACACCCACCTCAGTTTCTCCGGCGCGCCGGGGAAGGGGGCCAAGGAGGCCGTCACCAGCTACGAGATCAAGAAGGCCGGGGGCGGGTACGCCCTGCTGGATATCAGCATCGAGACGGGGCGGAAAAATCAAATCCGCGTCCACATGAAGGAGAAGGGCTGCCCTGTGGCGGGGGACAAGCAGTACGGGGCGCGGACCAATCCTATCGGGCGTTTGTGCCTCCACGCCAACGAGCTGTCCTTTACCCATCCGGCAACTGGGGAAATCGTCACGTTCAAGGCCAAGATGCCCAGGGATTTTAACCGGGTGTTTCGATAATAGGATTAGGAGGGTATCAATGGGAAATATCATAATTCAAGAAGTCGCCGAAAAAGATGCAGGTTTTCTGCTTCAACTTATGAATGACCCATTTATCATGCAGGCATTAAATGAAGTCCCGACTACGCAGCAAGATTGGGAGGAAGCCATTCTTCTCTGGCAATCAGACGCGGATGAAGAAGGCTATATCATTTTTGAGGACGAAAAACCCATTGGATGGTTTGCACTCAATAACTTGATGGCAGAAAATAGCGAAGTGTTTTTGAAGATGGCGGCGCTGCTGCCCGAATATCAAAATAATGGCATCGGCGCCTATGTCATCACTCACCTTATCGGCAAGGCACGGGAGAACAATGCCGTGTCTCTCAGCTTGTTTACCGACCAAAACAATCATCGCGCACAACAGTGTTACATCAAATGCGGCTTTCAGGTTGTTGACACATTCATGGATGAAATGTCCAATGGAAAAAGAGTCACGCGATTAAAAATGACGCTTACGCTCTGATCCTGGTAGACAAAACCGCCCCCGGCCATTGGCCGGGGGCGATCCTATTCATCGAACATCTCAGCTCAAAAAGTCCTTCAGCTTCTTGCTCCGGCTGGGATGCCGCAGCTTCCGCAGCGCCTTGGCCTCGATCTGCCGGATGCGCTCCCGGGTGACGTTGAACTCCTTGCCCACCTCCTCCAGGGTGCGGG
>CAJULZ010000006.1 GCA_910587205.1 uncultured Oscillospiraceae bacterium | reverse complement strand
AGCGCATCCTTGGTAAGGATGAGGTCCCCAGTTCAAATCTGGGTAGCAGCTCCAAGAAAAGCCTTGTGCCACAACGGGTACAAGGCTTTTCTTATTTCTGCGGGTTGGGGTGAAAATCGGTTTTAGCGTCCGTTTAGCGTCCAATTCTACAAGAAGATACGGAACAATACACATTTTGCGGTCGGGCGGGTTATCCCCCGGCCGCTTTTTTCTTGCCCTCCAGGGGCTTTTCTGTGGCTTGCTCCGGGCTGACAAGATCGTTGAAGCGGTCAAGGGTCTGCATGGCTTTTGCCTGTGCTGAAGCTATGGCGTGGGCGTAGATATTCGCCGTGGTGCTGGTCTGCGCATGGCCCAGCTGCTTGGAAACCACCACCAGGGGCGCGCCGTCCGCGATCATCAGGGAAGCATAGGTGTGCCGCAGGCTGTGGATCGTGACCTTCGGCATCCCTGACCGGGCAATGAATTTGCTGAACCACTGCGTCACGCTGTCAGGGAAGATGGGTGCCCCGGTATCCGTGGTGAACACCCGCCCGTCCTGGTCCTCCCAGGCGTCCCCCAGCTTGTGCCGCTGTTCGTCCTGCCAACGCTGGTACTCCAGGAGCATCATCACCGCAGCGGTGGAGAGAAGCAGCGGGCGGGTGGAGCTGGCCGACTTGGTTGTGCTGACATAGACACCCATGCCGGGGAGGTAGTTGGAGGTCTGCCGAACGGTGATCGTGTGCTGGTCCAGATCCACGTCCTGCCAGCGAAGGCCAAGAAATTCCTGCCTCCGGAGTCCAGACAGGAGATCGAAAGTGATAATAGCCCGCCAGCGGATGGGCTCGTCCTGAAGCAGCTCCAGGAGCCGCCGGGCGTCTGCTTCCTCCAGGTAGGGGGCCTCGTGCTGGCCCAGGCTGGGCTTCTCTGCGGCATCAGCGGGGTTGATCTGGATATATCCCCACTTCACTGCATGGGTCAGGATGGAGGACAATGTACGGTGGTAGGAAATCACGCTGGCCGGGGCCAACGGCTCCGAGTGCGTGGTCAGGGTGAAAGCCTTGTTGGTTTTAAGGCCGACGGCCTGGGCAATGGCGTCAGCGGATTCCTGGTTGATCGGCTGGCCGCGCAGAGCCTGATTGATCGTGGCCCGGCTGACCCCCGCCCGCTTGGAGAACGCGGTCATAGCTCCGCGCTGGGTGCCGATCTGCGCCGCGAGGTCGATTTTGCAGACCGCCGTGGTACGGCTCCGGACACCGCTCTCCTGGAGGTTGCGGTAGAAGCTGTTGATATGGCCGGTACGGAGATCACAGAGCCGGATATGGCCGATAGCCTGATTGATGCGGCGCAGATTGTCGGTGTAGGTGGCAATGGTTTTCGGCTTCAGGTAGAGCTTGGCGTATTCCTGCATGAACTTCTCCGCGAAGTCTGCAAACCGCATGGAGCCGTTGGCCGTGGCACCAGACGAAACCTTTTCCTCGAAAAGAACGGCCTGCCGCTCCAGCTCTTTCTTGATCTGCCGTTCTGTCATGCCCGGTTCTGGTACCCAGGTCATGTATTTACGGATTTTCTTGCCAGTATAGTCCCGGCCCTGGGAGACGGTGATTTTGTATCCCCGCCCCTGTTTCTGGATAGTTGCCATTGTAATCCCTCCATTTTTGTGCTAAAATGGGGAAAGTGATAGGGCAGTCAATCTTATCACTTCCCCGAAGCCCCCTTTGGTGTTCCAGCACCGAAGGGGGCTTTTTTTGTTGTTCAGCTTCATTAGCTTGCGTAGCAATCATACTCCGGGATGGGGACAGTCTGCATCCTCCAAGTTGCCAGTTGGACGGATACACCCATGTATGCGGCAGCGTCCGTGATTGATCGGCTCAAAAAGGGCTGTAAGTCCTCGTCCGGGTAGATCAGCTCAAGAGAAAACAAGTTCGCTTCATTCTCGAATTTCTGTGTGACAAATTGGGTATTGAGATTCATAAAAATCCGATTGAGGCCCCGGTGCATGAAGTGGTGGCCCATTTCGTGCCCGCAGACTAAATCCTGCTGCTGGGCATCCAGATCGGAGTTGATATAGATAATATTCTGCCGTTTGATACGCTGTTGGAAGCCCCGCATATCAACCAACGGAGCCGAAACAACGATAAAGCCTAACTCGTCCGCCAGACGGAACGGGTCCCTGGTTTCATATTTTTTGGACAAGCGGGCCGCAAGCGCCTTGCCATCCATAGGGCTACTCCCTTCTGTACTTCTTTGGGGTGTATGTTGTTTTGTTCCTCCTTCTGGCTTCTTCCAGTCCGATTCTCATAGCGGCCGCCATAGCTGCTTTTGATTCCTCGGACATGGGAACTCCGTCAAACATAAGGTCCCCACTGGTTTCCAAGCTCTCCATAATTCGGCTGACATCTTTAGCCACATCCCGCCTGTCCTTTTCAGTAAGGGCGGGCTTTTTTTGTGTGCTGTCCCTGGTGGCGCACAAATCGCTATGGGTTTTCTCCAGGGCCTCGATTTGGCGCTCCACTTCTTCCTGCTCTTCTGGTTCTGAAAAGTCCAGAACGGCTTGCAGATGCCCGAGCTTGCTTTCCGTGAGGTCAATTTGGGCCTCGATAGTGGTGCCCATCAAGTATTCGCCCGTCACGCCAAAATAATCTGCCACTTTCTTGAGCGTTGGCCTGCGGGGGAGCGCACCTTGTCGCCAAGTAGTTACGGTGCTGTTGGACAGGCCAATTTCAGCAGCAACCGCATTGTCAGACTTTCCGGCTTTTTTGCATAAGTGCCGGTATATCTCGTAAAAGGTAGTCGACATAATACCCTCCTAAAATAAAATTAGAGAAAATTAGATTTTCCTATTGACATCTAATTTGAAATTAGATATAATGGGCACCGTCAGAGACGAAATAAGAACCACACCCCCGATTTTGATACGAAAATCGCGGTTTAAGGGTCGTTTTATGTTTGGTGGTACATACATGATACTCCCTAAATCTTATTTTGTCAATGAAAATCTAATAACAAATTAGAAAAGGAGGTGCTGAACATGACCATGGCCTACGCCAGACGGCGTGCTGGTTTGCTCCAGCGTCAGGTCGCAGAGGTCTTAGGTGTTTCTCTCGGGACCGTTGCGATGTGGGACACGGGCCGGAATAAGCCCCGCGCTGATATGCTTCCCAAAATCGCAAAACTCTATGGCGTAACTGTGGACGAGCTTCTGTCGGGCAACGAGGAACAGGAGACAATTACCGCCGGTACGGATGGAGGGACGAAGTAGTGGACGGCGCTGGACAGATCCCGCGTATGCGGACGGCCCCGAAGATCGTGGCCGAAATCAAGGCGCTGGACCCTGATACTGAAATCACGGAGTATTACGTCCGGCAGCTGGTGAAGGAGGGCGCCGTTCCCGTAGTATGGGCCGGGAACAAGGCCCTTATCAATCTGAATGATGTGCTGAATCTGCTACGGACAGGCACAGCCCAGCCCCAGGCGGCAGTTTCTACGGTGGGCGGCATTCGGAGGATTGACCCCAAGCGTTCCTAATGACAGGGCAAGAAAGGAGGCTGAGAATCGGTGGCCCGCACAGTGCGTTTTCTCAAAGACAGCCAGGTTGAGTTTTCCAAATTGTTTTCCGAATTGTGCCGTATGAAAAGTTCCTGGGAGGCGTGGACCGATTTTGTGGCTATGTCTGCAACGACAATCGCCAACGCTTTTGACCAGGAAGGCCCGACGCACGATGAACGGGAGCAGAAGTACATCAACACCATCAAGCGGTATAGTAAAGCGGAACAAGAGATTTTCCCGAAGCTCTTTGCCGTAATGGTGGAAGCCCTGGAGCATGAACCCGATCAGGACTTCCTTGGGGAAATGTTCATGGGGCTGAACATGGGCGACCACTGGAAAGGCCAGTTCTTCACGCCGTACAACGTCTGCCGCATGATGTCGGAAATCACGGTAACTGACCTGGAGGACCGCATTGAGAAAAAAGGCTGGGTTGGTATCAACGACCCATGCTGTGGAGCCGGGGCACTGCTCATAGCCGCCCGGAACACGATGGTCCGGCATAAGCGAGGCCCACGGGACGCTCTCTATGTAGCCCAGGACATCGATAGAACAGCGGCGCTGATGTGCTATATCCAGCTATCGCTCTTAGGTTGTGCCGGGTATGTGGTGGTAGGCGATTCGCTCCTTCATCCCGTGGTAGGCCCGGGAGGGAACCCGCTGCTGATCTCACCCACGCCGGAGCAAGAAATCTGGCTGATGCCGGCATTCTACGATGAAGTCTGGGCGGCGCGTATCCAATGGGAGCGGATGAAGCTGGTGCTGGAGGACCTGGGCGTGATGAAACCGCCGCAGGAGCCGGAGCAGGAGGCCCCGGCACCGGAGGACAACCCACCAGAGGCCCCGCCAATCGAGGAACCCGCAGAACCGGAACCCGTGTTGTTGAACGAGGGGGCCGGAGGACAACTAACGCTGTTTTGAAAGGAGCTGATACCCCAATATGGCGATTACCCCTATTAACGACAGGTGCCCGCTGCAAACGGAGTGTGAGAGGAAACGCTGTGAGTTCTTGCACCATGAGCGGGATTGCCCGTATTACCACAGCAACGCCCGACCCGGTGCCGAAATTGAGGACCAGGGCGAAACGCAGGAGACGGACTGGGAATCGAGTGCGCTTGCCGAATTGGAAAAGGCAGCGGATGAACCGGCGCCCAAGCCCCCTGCATCCAAGAACAGGATCGCAGACAACATCCTGGACATCCTCGGCAAGTGCCGAACGGAGGGCAACACCCTATTTCTCCCGGAGGGCCAGCTTGACCGCGCCACCTATCAGGCAGTCAACAAAGTGCTGGAAAGCATTGGCGGCAAGTGGAACCGGAAAGCGAAGGGCCACATTTTCGCTGACGGCGATCCCGCCGAACTGCTGGACAACGTGATTCTGGCGGGGGAGATTACCGACCTCAAAAAGCAAAATCAGTTTTTCCCGACACCGCGCCCCATTGCGGAGCGAATGTGTGAACTGGCCGAGCTGGACGACACCTGCATTGTGCTGGAGCCGGAGTGTGGCAAGGGCGATCTGGCAGACGTCATTCATGAAGCGGGCGTGAAAGAGCTGGTTGGCCTGGAGCTTAACCGGGACATGGAAAAGCACCTGTCGGGAAAGCCGTATGCAACGCTTACCGGCATCGACTTCCTGGAGTTTGTGAAGGACCCCGGAATCAAAACGCCGTGGACCCGCATTGTGATGAACCCGCCATTCTCCCGCCAGCAGGACATTGACCATATTCTCACGGCGTACAGCATTTTGCGGCCCGGCGGCATCCTGGTATCCGTGGTATCGGAAAGCCCGTTTTTCCGCACCAACAAGAAATCGGTGGAGTTCCGGGAGTTCCTGGAAGCGCACGAAGCCGTCATTGAGCCAGTTGCTGAAGGAGCGTTCAAGGAGAGCGGGACAATGGTACGGACGCGGCTGGTGAAGATTGTCAAGCCTACGGTCGGTGAAATCTCCGTGGAGGATACCGAGAGCGTCCCCGAGGCCCAGCCCGCCGCCGAAGCGGAGTCCACAGAGGAAGCCCCGGCTAAGATCAGCCAGCTTATGACCCAACTCCCGGTGGACAAGCTCTTTCCCCATCCGGACAACCCCCGGAAAGACCTGGGGGACCTGACGGAGCTGGCGGACAGTATCAAGGCCAACGGCATTTTCCAAAACCTGACCGTCGTGCCGGCTGACGACAGCTACGAAACCTTCACCGTTGTGATCGGCCACCGGCGTCTTGCCGCCGCAAAGCTGGCGGGCCTGAGCGAAGTCCCCTGTGTTATCACGGAAATGGACCAAAAGGAACAGGTTCGGACAATGCTTCTGGAAAATATGCAGCGTTCCGATCTGACGGTCTATGAGCAGGCCCAGGGCTTCCAGATGATGCTTGACCTCGGCAGCACCATTGAGGAAATCGCAGAGAAGTCCGGCTTTTCCAAAACAACGGTGCGCCGCCGGGTCAAAATGATGGAGCTGGACCAAGGGACGCTGAAAGAAGTGTCCGAACGGCAGCTGTCATTGACGGACTTTGACCAGCTGGCTCAAATCGAGGACATCAAGGCCCGGAACGAGTGCCTGACTAAGATTGGCACGTCAGATTTTAACCGGAGCGTGGAGGCCGAAGTCCGGCGGCAAACGGTTAAGAAGAATCTCCCAGCGGTGAAAAAGCTGCTCAAGGCAGCAAAGGCAAAAGCCATTAAGCAGAATGATACTTATAGCAACAAGTATGAACGTGTGGGAGCCTACTCGTATTACATCGCAGATTGGAAAGAGGGGGAGCCGCTGATCCCGGAAAAGGTATCCGGCCAGCTGTACTACCATTTGGAAGAAGGCTATGGCACGATCCAGTTTTTCCAGGAGCGTAAAAAGGCCCCGCCGGTCAAGCGGCCCAAGGAGCAGATCGAGAAGGAGAAAAGAATCGCGGCCGCATGGAACAGTTTGGAGGAAAAAGCCGCAGTCGCCTACAATCTGCGGGCAGCATTTATCAAAGATTTTCCCTGGGGCAAGAAGAGTGCCGAACCTATCCTTCGGGGTGCTTTGATTGCTGGGGTGCTGAAAACCATTGACTACATGAGTTCTGATCGGGACGGCATGGAGAAAGCTCTGGGTCTGGAGGAGCGGGCCGCCTATGGTTCCGAGAGAGGGAAAAAGGCACTGGCTGCATTCCAAAACCTGGACGTGAAGCAAATTCCCAATGTGATTTATGCCATGTTCGATGATAGCGCGAAGGAGAACTGGGCCAGCGGATACCGGGGTGCTTACCCTGCCCACCAAGCATCGACAAAACTGGATGGTCTTTATACCTGGCTTACCGCCCTCGGCTATGTAATGTCCGACGAGGAAAAGGCTTTGCAGGACGGTACGCATGAGCTGTACCACCGTCAGGAAGCCGAGGAAAAAGCAAAGGCCCCCTCCGAAGAAGGGACCGCAGGAAAGGAGGATGTTTTGTGAGGCGTTTGTACCCGCTCACGCCAGAAGAACAAGAATTTGCCGCAATTCGCATTGACCTTGTGGATACCTTTCTGCGGCGGGAGCGGCTTGACCCGAATGAGTATTACGACATCGTTATTTTTGGATATCTGGAAGCTGTTCAGAAGCAGCACCGGGAACCCATTGAGGAAGAACGGCAGAACTTCAACGCTTTGGCAAAAATCTGTATGCGCCATGCGGTTGGCGAGGACTGGAAATACAGGCTGAAGGAGAAGCGGAAAGGCGATTTGTTAAGCCTGAGTCTGGAACATCTGGCTACCAGCACTGATAATGAGGATTTTTCCTTTTATGACATTATCCCCGACTCCAAGACGGACATAGAAATGCAAGTTGTCAATCTGGATTTGATTGAGAGGCTTTTGGCCGTTGCAACGCCGAGAGAGCGAGAAGCTATTGACCTTGTATGCCAGGGCTATGAAACCCGCGAGGTAGCCGATCTGTTAGGCATTGCACGTTTGACAAGTAGCGTAACACTTCACCATTTCCGAGTAAAAGCGAAAGCGGTATTGGCTGGGCAAGAAGCCTTTGTCCCAAGGTGTCAGCGGCCAAAGCAGACCCCGGAGGAAAAAGCGGCCAAAGATAAAGCGCGGCGGAAAGCCTACCAAGAAGCCCACCCAGAAGAAATGCGTGCAAAGTGGCGGGAGCAAGGAGCCCGGAAACGTGCCAGAGCCCGTGAAAAGAAGTTGGCCGAGGCTCGGCTTCAATGTGAAACGCAAGAAAAATACCGTCCCCAGTGCAGCGAACACCAAGGACGGCAGGTAGCAGTAGCGGTTTAAGCCAAACCATCACTACCCCTCCATTATGAAGGGTCTGAAAGGAAAAGTCAAGTATGAAGCGTGAAACTTATTATCACGGCGTTTCGGGCCAGAAATACGGTATCTGGAACACCATGCGCAAGTGCTGGCAGTTTGGTATCAGTGAGGATACTCCCATGCTGGCTGAGGCCCGGTTGTTCCAGAAGATCGGGGACGACGCCCGGAAATACCGCTTTGAGGCGCGGCCTCTGCCGAAGGTGAAGGAGGACGCGCGGTGAGCAAAGACGAGGAACGGCGGATTTGCTTGAATTGCAAGTTCTCTGCCTGCAAAGGGGCTGATGATTGCCCCGCGCTGAAGGTGGGCCGCTCCCGAAAGTCCACCCAAATCTCACTGTTGCGTGACCTGCTGCTGGCAGGCTATGACCCGGCGGAAATCTGCTTCGCTGTTGTCGAAGGGACTGCGCTGGTATGAAAAGAGGTTAAGACAATGAAGCGTTATCAGATTCTCCGGTTTGTGGCAAAGTACGCCACCCTGACCGTCTGCGGCATTCTGCTGTATCTGTTCGTCGCCAAGTATGCTCTTGCACAGCGCGGCTATTTCGCGGTGGGCGGCGAAATGTTTTTCCTGCTCCTTCCTGTTCTCTACTACATCGTCGCAACGATGATTCGTGACATCATTCGGGACATCAAGGACAGGAAAAAGCATTGACCTTATCCCCAGGCAAGAGCAACGCCAGCCCTCTGCCGGGTGTTCCCCGGCACCCGATCTATCCCGCGCTGGGTCCGCCGTTCTCCCCGGGAATGGCGGCATCCGGCAGAGGGCTGGAACGCTCTCAATCTGAAAGAAAGGAGGAACCCACATGAACCCCAGTATGCAGAAGTCCATCCTGCAAATGGCGCGCGGGGCCATCATGGAGCGGGCGGACTATGAAATGTCCCGGCTGTTGGCTAACATCCTGGACCCGAACACGTCCCCCACCGCCAAGCGGAAGCTGACGCTTACCCTGGAGCTGAAGCCGGACGACGACCGGCAAACCATCACCGTCAGCTGCACCGCGAAGCCCACGCTGGCCGCTACCAATCCCGTTGTCACGTCTCTCTATGTGGCCGACGAGGACAACGTGGTTGAGATGGTGCCGCAGATCCCCGGCCAGACGGGAATGGACGGCGACATCCAGGAAGCGCCCCCGGTTCTGAAGGTCATTAAGTTTGCGTAAGGAGGAAACCCAATCATGCTGAAAGAGTTTATCGAGCACATCCAGAAAACGGCCCAGCCGCTGATCCAGGTGATTGACCCGGAGATCGACAGCGGCAGCACGTTCGCTGTCACCAGCGACGGCAATGCGGTGGAGCTTCGGCCCACCATCGACCACCCGGACACGCTTCCCCTCCACAGCCTGGACGCCCTGGTGAAGATGGTCCAGACCGAGGCGGCAAAGACGGCCGAGCCGCTTTACATCACCATCCCCAACCACCTGACCGTCCGCTGCTTCGGCCAGCCCGACGCCGAGGCCCGGTTCTTCCGGCAGGTCTACTATGAGGCCAAGGCTACGGATGTCCCTGGCTGGGACGAGAAGGTGCAGTTGGGCTTCGAGGAAGCGCAGATTGCGCTCCGCACCCGGTTCCAGGAAACCCCGGACACGATCTATGCCATGAAGCTGCTCTCCGACATCTGCTGTGGCGCGAAGGTGGTCTATAACGACAACGGGATCGCTACCACCGTCACCACGCAGAAGGGTGTCGCCCTCCAGAGCAACGAGCAGGTCCGGCCCATTATCACGCTGAAACCTTACCGGACCTTCCAGGAGGTAGAGCAGCCCGAGAGCATTTTCCTCATTCGCGTCAACGAGCGGGGCATCAGCTTCACCGAGGCCGATGGCGGTATGTGGAAGCTCCGGGCGCGGGAAACCGTCAAGGCGTTCCTGGAAAACGCGCTGGAGGCGGAGATCACGGCGGGCGTGGTTTATATCGCCCTCTAATAGAACAACTCCCTGGCGGGCCTGCAACGCCCGCCAGGGAGGGAGATCGGCACCGCCAATCATTTTACACCGTTATCTTATCGCACAGAAACCAAATTGTCAAGAAAGGATGAATGCAATGGTGGAAATCAAAGTCACCGGAAACACGCCGCTGGAAGCCTTGTCCTCGCTTACGGCGTTTGCCACTCACTGTATGTCCAACAAGGATGTCTGGAACGCCGCTAACCGGATTTTGGAAGCGGAGCAGCACGAGGAGCGGAAAAAGGCGGCGGCCCAGGCCGCGGAGAAAGCCCCGGACTTCCCCAAGGACTATGACGTGGCCCCTGCGGACCCTCCTGGCCCTGCGGCTGGGGAGACTGGCCCGACTGCTGCCCCTTCTGAGAACGCCGCCCCCGCTCCCGCCCCGGCATCGAAGCCGGAGGACACGCCCGCTCCCGCACCGAGCGGCGGCAAGGCCCCCAGTCTGGAGGACATTCGGGCAAAGGGCATCGAGGCCGCGAAGAAGCATGGGCAACCGGCGGTCAAGGCTATCCTGAAGGAGCTGGGTGCCGAGAATATGACCGCTCTGCCGGAGGACAAGCGGGCGGTGTTCCTGGCAAAGCTGGAAGGTCTGGGTGACGGCAATGCCTGACCGTCACGCTATCCTGGGGCCGTCTGGCGCCCATCGGTGGCTGATCTGTACTCCCAGCGCCCGGTTGGAATACGGGATTCCTGACAGCGGCAGCACCTATGCCAAGGAGGGAACCCTGGCCCACCACATCGGGGAACTGCTCCTGCGGAAACGCTGGCAGGACGAGGACATCACCGCCGCTATGGAGCAGGCCAAAGCTGACCCCCTCTATTCTGGGTCCATGCTGGAACACATGGAGGGCTACGCCGACTTCGTGGAGGAACGCATGGCCGAAGCGTCCACCCGGTGCGCTGACCCCCGCATCTTTATCGAGCAGACCATCCGCTTTGATGAATATGTCCCGGAAGCGTTTGGAACGGCGGACTGCCTGATCCTCTCCGACGGACTCCTGGACGTGATCGACTTGAAGTACGGGAAAGGCGTTCCGGTCCAGGCGGAGGAAAACCCGCAGATGCGGATGTATGGCTTGGGTTGCTACCTTGCCCTGTCCTGGGCCTACGAAATCAGCACTATCCGCATGACGATCTACCAGCCCCGGCTTGACAACGTATCCGTCGCCACCATGACGGCAAAGGAGCTGTTGGACTGGGCGGAGAACTACTTAAAGCCCCGCGCGGCTCTGGCGTGGGAGGGCAAAGGCGAGTTCTGCCCGAATGAGGAAGCCTGCCGTTGGTGCCGCGCCGCGCCGATCTGCCGAGCCAACCGGGATTATCAACTGGAGATTGCCAGACATGAGTTTGCCGACCCTGCGCTCCTGTCGGATGAAGAAGTGGCAGCGGTGCTTGCCCGCCGGGCCGCATTCAAGGCGTGGGTGGATTCCGTACATGACTACGCTGAAAAATCAGCTATCAACCTCGGCGTACAGTATCCGGGCTTCAAGCTGGTGGAAGGCAAGAGCAACCGCAAGTACACCGACGAGGATGCGATTGCGAAGGTGCTTCGCAAAGCTGGCTACAAGGTGGCCGACATCTACAAGCCCCGTGAACTGCTGGGCCTGACCGCAATGGAAAAGATGGTCGGCAAGAAGAAATTCGGAGAGTTGGCCGGCGAGTACGTCATGAAGCCGACTGGCGCTCCCACGTTGGTGGCGGAAAGTGATCGCCGCCCCGCACTCAACAGCCCCGCAAAAGCAGCAGAAGATTTTGACGATGATTTTAAGGAGGAAAACTAACTATGGCTAAGAACAATGCCCCCACTTTCGTTGTTACCGGCAAGTGCCGCCTGAGCTACGCCCACATCTGGGAGCCGTCCCGCATGAGCGACGACGACCCGCTGAAGTATTCGGCCTGCATCATCATCCCCAAGACGGACAAGACCACCCTCGACAAGATCAGGGCGGCGGTGGAGGCCGCCACGAAGGACGGCATCGCGTCCAAGTGGAAGGGCAAGAAGCCCGCCAACCTGAAGCTCCCGCTCCGCGACGGCGACGACGAGCGCCCCGATGACCCCGCCTTTGCCGGGTGCTACTTCTTCAACGCCAACAGCCGGAACCGGCCCCAGGTCGTGGATATGGCCCGGAACGAGATTCTGGACCAGGACGAGATTTACAGCGGATGCTACTGCCGCTTCTCCATCAACTTCTACCCGTTCAACGGCAAGCAGAACGGTGTCGCCGCCGGGCTGGGCAATGTCCAGAAGGTGTGCGACGGTGAGCGGCTGGCTGGCGGTACCCGTGCCGAGGACGATTTCAACGACGACTTCTCCGACGGCGACGGCGCCCTCGACGACATCCTCTAAACCACATACCACCCCCGCTGTCAGCTCGGCGGCGGGGGTGGCCCGCCTGTAAAGGAGGCCATTATGGAAAAGACAACCTATGCGAAAATCATGGGCATGGCTCGGACGGATGATGGACTGCCCGCATTCGGCTATGTGAAGCTGGACGGCGTGGCGCTCCAGAAGGATACGCTGGCCCGCCTGATGAACACCACCCCCGACACCGTGGTTATGCTGACCCGGGAGGAGTACATGGAGGAGACCGGCGAGAATGAGTAAACAGCGTTTTGTGGAGTTCTACTTGTCCGCCATGATGAAAGCAGCCACAGGCGGCCGGGTGTCCAAGGTGACATATCAATACACTAAGGCGGGGAAACGCCTGCCCGCGAAGGAGTATGTCACCATCAACTTTGAGGATCAGTCCTGCGTCCCGGTTTCGGTGACGGACTGCGATCTCCTGGGGATTGCCCTGGAGGTAGTAAAGGCGGTGAAGGGGCAGTGATTGTAGGCGTGGATATTGAAACATATTCCAGCGTGGACCTGACAAAATCGGGTGTCCGCCCCTACACCGAAGCCCCGGATTTCACCATCCTTCTGATTGCCTACAAGATCGACAGCCAGCCAATCAAGCTCATTGACCTAACTGCAAGGGGGGACGAAACCCCGTCCCCCCTGCTCCCGGAGGTATCCAGCGACATC
The DNA here is from genome assembly GCA_910587205.1 of uncultured Oscillospiraceae bacterium. Lineage (GTDB taxonomy): Bacteria > Bacillota > Clostridia > Oscillospirales > Oscillospiraceae > Enterenecus. Next base: position 34,178 of record CAJULZ010000006.1, on the reverse strand, counting down.
CCGCCCGGTGATCTGCGGGAGTTCCTTCACCTTCTCCTGGACCCGGCGGCGACAAAGACGGCCTATAACGCCTCTTTTGAGAGAACGTGTCTGGCTCGGTACTTCCACCGCCCCATGCCCCCGGAACAATGGCAATGTACGATGGTGCAGGCCGCAACTATGGGGCTTCCGGGGACACTGGCCCAGGTGGGCGCGATCCTGGGATTGGAGCGGCAGAAGATGGAGGAAGGGAAAGCCCTGATTCAATACTTTTGCAAGCCCGCCAAGGACGGCACCCGGCACTATCCCCAGGACGCGCCGGAGAAGTGGGAGCTGTTTCGCCGCTACAATGTCCGGGACGTTGATGTGGAAACCACTATTCGAGAACGGCTGGCCCGCTGGCCCCGTCCGCAGGTTGAACTTGACGCCTGGGCGCTGGACCAAACGATCAATGACCGGGGCGTTCGCTTGGACAAGACCCTGCTGGAAAATGCGTTAAAGCTGGGTGACGTCTATTCTGCCCGGCTGATGGACGAGGCCCGGGAGCTGACCGGGCTGGATAATCCCCGGAGTGACGCCCAACTGAAAGGCTGGTTGGCCGAGCGCGGCGTGGTGACGGACAGCCTGGACAAGAAAAGTATCCCCCCGCTTCTGGAAGCGGCCACGGACAGCACAATCAAAAGAGTGCTTCGGCTCCGGCAAGAGCTGGGGAAAACGTCAATCTCCAAGTATGCGGCTATGGAGCGCGGGCTGTGTGAGGATGGCCGGGTCCACAATCTGCTGCAATACTACGGCGCTGGGCGGACCGGGCGATGGGCGGGGCGGTTGGTCCAAGTTCAAAACCTGCCCCAAAACAAACTCCGGGATCTGTCCACCGCCCGTCAGCTGGTCCGCGATGGAGAATTTGACCTGCTGGAAATGGCCTATGGCTCCCCGCCGTTCGTCCTGTCCCAGCTGATACGGACTACGTTCGTTCCATCAGAAGGGTGCCGGTTTATTATCGCAGACTATTCCGCCATTGAAGCGCGGGTGCTGGCGTGGCTGGCCGGAGAGAACTGGGTGCTGAAGGAGTTCTACGGGGACGGCCTGATCTACGAGGCTACGGCCTCCATGATGTTCCACGTTCCCAAGGACGACATCAGGAAGGGCGGGGCGCGGGCGGACCTGCGGTCAAAGGGCAAGGTGGCAACGCTGGCCTGCGGCTACCAGGGGAGCGTCGGGGCACTTATCCAGATGGGCGCCCTGGAGTCCGGCATACCGGAGGATGAATTGCCCGGAATCGTGCAAATGTGGCGAAAGGCAAATAAGAATATCGTCCGCTATTGGTACGAAGTGGAGGACGCGGCAATCAGCGCGGTCCAGGGCACTCCAACCACCCTTGACCACGGAATCCGTTTTGAGTGTGAGGCTGACTACCTGTTTATCACGTTACCCTCTGGGCGGCGGCTGGCCTACTATCAGCCAGAGCTTCAGCCGGAACCCAAGTTTGACAAGCTGGGCTTGACCTACAAGGGTACAGGATCGAACAAGCAATTCACCCGGCAAAAATCCTACGGCGGGAAAATGGTGGAGAATATCACCCAGGCCACCGCCCGGGACTGTCTGAGGGATGCCATGACAGCTCTTGACGCCGCCGGGTACCGCATTGTGTTCCATGTTCACGATGAAGTCATAGCGGATATGCCCGTAGGTACCGGCTCTCTGGCGGAGATGCAGGAGATCATGGGGCGACCGCTACCCTGGGCACCGGGCCTACCGCTCCGGGCGGCTGGCTTCGAGGCTGATTTTTACATGAAGGACTAAGGAGGGGCGTTATGGAAAATCTCAGACATGACGGCGAGATTCATATTGCCACCTATCCCTCCAGGCTGGCGAAAGTCGGCAAAAACAAGAAGCTGCTGTGGTCTGAGTTCCTGGACCAGCTTCTCACAACTACCCGGACGAAAGAAACCATTCGGGAGTATTTCAAGATGGGCAAGGAAGAACAGGACACGATCAAGGACGTGGGAGGCTTCGTTGGGGGCTGGCTGAAAGGCGGCCGGCGCAAGACGGGCTGTGTGGAACAACGGACACTGCTCACGCTGGACGCTGATCTGGCTCAGCTGGATTTGCTGGATATGTTCGACCTGTCCTATGGCTGTGCGGCGGCGGTCTACTCCACCCACAAGCATACCCCGGAGAAGCCCCGGCTTCGCTTTATCGCTCCATTGAAACGCCCCGTGACCGCTGAAGAATACGAGGCCATAGGGCGGCGGATTGCCTACGACCTGGGCATTGACCAATTCGACGATACCAGCTATCAGCCCACACGGTTGATGTTCTACGCCAGCACCGCAGCGGACGGGCAGTTTTACTCCGACTACCGGGACGGTCCCTGGCTGGACCCGGACGCGATCCTGGCGCAGTACCACGATTGGCGGGATACGTCCTATTGGCCCACGTCCTCCCGGATGGCCGACGTCCGAAAGCGCGAGGCCAAGAAGCAGGGCAACCCCCTGGAAAAGCCGGGTATCGTGGGTGCCTTCTGCCGGTGCTATGACATCGACGCTGCGATTGAGAAATTTCTGCCGGATGTTTACACGTCCTGCGCGATTCCCGACCGCTACACCTATGCAAAGGGCTCCACGGCGGCGGGATTAGTTCTCTATGACGGCGGGATGTTTGCCTATTCCAATCACGCCACCGACCCCACATCGGGAAAGTTGTGTAACGCCTTTGATCTGGTGCGCATCCACTTGTATGGGGACCAGGACGAGAACGCTTCCCCGGATACTCCCATGAGCCGTCGGCCGTCATTCCTGGCTATGCAGGATTTCGCTTCCAGGGATACCGAAGTAAAGCGGCGGCTGAACAGTGAACGCCTGGAACGGGCGAAGTCCGATTTTGAAAGCCCGATGGAAGATACCGACGATGAAAACTGGGCGGACGAATTGGACGTTGACAGCAAGGGGAAAGTCCGCTCAACCATCGACAACGTGTATATCATTCTGTGCCACGATCCGCTGTTGAAAGGGGCCATTGCCTACAACGATCTGAAGGTCCGCCCCGTGGCCCTGCGCTCCCTTCCCTGGAGGAAAATAACCGACACGGTGAATGGAAGTACATGGAGTGACGCAGACGACAGCGCCATGCGCCGGTATCTGGAGAAATACTACAAGATAACCGGGAAAGAAAAAATTATGGACGGTATGATGAATGCCGCGAGAGATAACGCAGTTCACCCTATCCAAAACTATCTGAAGGGGCTGGTATGGGACGGGACGCCCCGGTTAGATACCCTGCTTATTGATTACCTGAGCGCGGAGGATACTCCATACACACGGGCGGTTACGCGGAAGACCTTCACGGCGGCTGTGGCGCGTATTTTTCAACCCGGCTGTAAGTTCGACTATGTTCTTGTGCTGGCCGGCCCGCAGGGGCGCGGGAAAAGTACCCTTGTGGCAAAGATGTCCAACGGCTGGTACACCGACAGCTTGGCGGGAATCGGGACCAAAGAAGCCTACGAGGGGATTCAAGGATACTGGCTTGTAGAGCTGGGAGAGCTGGCCGCTATGCGGAAATTGGAGATTGAAACCATCAAGAATTTTATCAGTAAGCAGATGGACAGTTACCGGGCCGCCTACGGACGCCGCGTGGAGGACCACCCCCGACAGTGTATCTTCATCGGCACCACCAATTCCACCGCTTTCCTTCGGGATGATACCGGCAACCGGCGATTCTGGCCGGTGCGCCTGGGGGAGCGGCCACCAGCGAAAACCGTATGGGGCGATCTGACCCAGCCAGTAATCGACCAGCTGTGGGCAGAAGCAGTAACCTATTACCACGACGGAGAAAAGCTGATTCTGCCGCCGGAGCTTGTTGCGAAGGCCGAAGAACAGCAGAAGGATTTTGTGGAGGACGACCCGCGCCGGGGACTGGTCGAGGATTTCCTGGAAGTTCTCTTGCCCGCCGATTGGAGCAACATGGACATTGGCAGACGGCAAGGCTGGTTTGCCGAGGACGAGTCCATCAAGACGGTTGGTGTTCAAAAGCGAAATTTCATCTGCGCGGTGGAAGTATGGGCCGAGTGTTTTGGCAAAGACCCGCACCAATTCCCCCGCCAGGAGCGCGGGGAGGTCTGCGCGATTCTGCGGCAAGTTCCGGGCTGGGAAGAAGAACCCAAACGGCAACGGTGCGGCCCCTATGGATTGCAAACCCGGTTCAGACGGGTGCCGTGATAACTTTGGAGGCACTATGGAAAAAACGATTGAAAGCTATCTGCGCCGCCGGGTGCGGGACGCTGGTGGACTGGCATTGAAGTTTATCTGCCCCGGCTGGACGGGAGTACCTGACCGGATTATTCTCATGCCGGGGGCACGGGTCTATTTCGCGGAAACAAAGGATACCGGGAAAAAGCCGAAGCCCCGCCAGAAATATGTGCATGGCCGACTTCGGGAATTGGGCTTTTCGGTATTCGTGCCGGACAGCAAGGAAGCCGTGGACGATATGGTGATTACCATAACGGAAGGGGCGGGAACATGAAGTATATCCCCCACGAATACCAAGCCTATTGTATCGACTATCTCCTATCTCACCCAGGCGCGGGGCTGTTCTTAAAACCGGGCATGGGCAAAACCTCTATCGCATTGACCGCGGCTGATCGGCTCCTGTATGACAGCTTCGAGGTTTCCAAGGTCCTGGTGATTGCCCCGCTCCGGGTGGCGGAGGATACCTGGAGCCGGGAGAGCGGGAAGTGGGACCACCTTCAGCACCTGCGCATTAGCCGGGTGCTGGGGAGTGCGGGGCAGCGGCAGGCGGCGCTTTACCGCAAAGCGGACGTGTACTGTATCAACCGGGAAAACGTGGATTGGCTGGTACGGTTCTACGGCAGAAATTGGCCCTTCGACTGTGTGATTGTGGACGAGTTATCCAGCTTCCGCAATCCCAGCGCCCGGAGATTTAAGGCGCTGCGGAAGGTGCGGCCCCTGATAAAGTACCTTTGGGGCCTGACCGGAACGCCGCGTCCCCGAAGCCTGCTCGACCTGTGGGCGCAGGTGTACTTGATGGACCGGGGGGAGCGCCTGGGCAGCACCTTCACTGAATACCGCAATCTCTATTTCTCCCCCGGCCGTCGGAATGGGTATGTGATTTATGACTGGAATCCCAGGCCGGGTGCCGAGGAAACGGTCTATGAGAAAATCTCCGATATTTGTATCAGCCTGGAAACAAAGGGCCTTTTGCAAATGCCGGAACTCGTTACAACGATACGGCCCGTGGTACTATCCTCTGCGGCAAGAGCGGCCTATGATGAATTGGAGCGAAACGAAGTCCTATCACTGGCCGAGAAAACGCTTGACGTTGGCAGCGCGGCGGCGGTCAATGGAAAGCTCCTGCAAATTGCCGGTGGCGCCGTCTATGACGACGACCACATGGCCCACGAAATTCATACGGATAAGCTGGATGCGCTGGAGGACATTTTGGAGGAAGCCGCAGGGGAGCCGGTATTGGTGGCCTATCGTTTCCAGCATGAGCGCGACAGGATCATGGCCCGGTTCCCCCAGGCGGTTCAGCTGAAGGATGCAGATACCATAGCCGCATGGAACCGGGGAGAAATCCCGTTGATGATTGCCCACCCCGCCGGAGCGGGACACGGCCTCAACCTTCAGGATGGCGGACACATCATCGTGTGGTTTGGCCCAACCTACGATCTGGAGCTGGACGAACAATTCAATGACCGGCTGTACCGGCAGGGCCAGAAGCAGACCACCAGCATTATCTATCTGATTGCCGAGGGTACCGTCGAGGCGGACGCTATGCAGGCGCTGAAGGTAAAGGCCAACGGGCAAAACGCCATGATGGATGCAATAAAGGCCAGAATCCGAAAATACACAGCATAACAGCAGAGGGAGGTAAGCCGATGACGCTTAAAGATTTAACCAAATGCCAAAACCTTCAAAAGCGGCTGACGCGAAACATGGACACGTTGGAATCCCTGCGGGCTGCCAGCCAGCAAAAAGCGCAGGTGCTTACCGGAATGCCTCATGCCCCTGGAGTAAGTGACCCGGTTGGAGATTTCGTTGTGGAGATGGCCGATCTGGAAGAACGGATTCGGTTTCTCAGCGAGGAGATAAGCCAGACAAAACAAGATATGGAGTCCTTCGCCCAAACGGTTGACGATGAACAGCTTCGCACCATCTTCCGCCTCCGCTCCATCCACTGTATGACCTGGGGAGAAATCGCCCGGACAATCGGGGGCCACAATACTTCAAGTGGGGTGCGGATGATGTGCAGCCGTTATTTGAAAGCGGAAAAGGAAGAAAAGCAAGACCCATGAAAAGTTGTGCGCTTTGTGCGCCTGTGTTCGCTTGCGTTCACCCGCCCCTCTGTGGTATGGTAAGCTGGTAAAATCCTAATAAGCCAGGCGGCTCTCCGAAAGGAGGGCCGCTATTCTTTTGGGAAGGAGGGTATTTGCCGCCGCGTTTCTCCTTTGCGTGGCGGTGTAGTCCGGGCCGGGTGCTGGTCGCCAACAGCTCCAGGGACGGACAAATCACAGAAGGAGGAAATTTCATAATGTACGGTTTTATCGTGCTTGCGGCGTATACCGTCCTGATGCTGGCGGTAACGGTCTGCCTCTCACGGAAGTCTAAGACGACTGAGAGTTTCCACGTCGCTGACCGGAAGATCGGCATGGTACGCAGTGCCATGAGCATAGCGGCAACCTGGATATGGGCGCCGGCCCTTTTCACATCAGCGGAAAAGGCATACACAAATGGTTGGCCGGGCCTATTTTGGTTTCTGGTCCCTAATGTGCTGTGTCTGCTGATTTTTGTACCCTTCGGAAAGAAAATGCGGAAGCAGGCCCCGGAGGGTATCACCTTGTCCGGCTATATGCGGCAAAAGTATCAATCCAAGGCGGTGCATGGAGCCTACCTGTTTGAGCTGGGAACGCTCTCTGTGCTTTCGTCAGCGGTGCAGCTGCTGGCCGGTGCAAAGATTCTTTCAGAAGTAACGGGCTGGCCGTTCTGGGTGCTGACGGTGGCATTGGCAGCAATCGCCTATTCCTATTCGCAGTATTCCGGCATCAAGGCGTCGGTGCTGACTGACGCACTTCAAATGGTGCTGATGTTGGGGTGTTGCGCCCTGCTGGTTCCCTGGGCGCTTTCGTCGGATACCGGCGTGTCGGATTTGATTCGGGGCCTCACTGGGGCTTCGGGAGAGTATACCAGTCTTTTCAGCGCAAAAGGAATAGACGTCCTGCTGTCCTTCGGGATTCCTACGGTTGTTGGTCTGATTGCGGCCCCTTTCGGGGATCAGTGCTTTTGGCAACGGGCCTTTTCCATCCGCGAGGATAAGGTGGGCGGCGCGTTCAAGCTGGGAGCGTTGATGTTTGCGGTGGTCCCGCTGTCTATGGGTATCCTGGGCTTTATCGCGGCCGGCTCCGGCTATGCGGCGCAGGAAACCGGAATGGTCAACTTCGAGCTGGTGACAAACCTGTTCCCTGCTTGGGTAATGCTTCCGTTTTTGTTCATGGTGATCTCCGGCCTGCTGTCTACTACGGATAGTAACCTGTGTGCAATCGCGTCCCTGACCAGCGACTTCAACGGCAGTATGAGAACGGCGAAAGCGGCCATGCTGGTACAGCTAACCTTGGCAATCGGTATCGCCAATATCCCCGGCCTGACGGTGACAGATCTGTTTTTGCTGTACGGCGCCCTTCGAGCGACAACGATGCTGCCCACGGTGCTGACGCTGAATGGGAAAAAGCTGTCTGCTGGCGGTGTTGCGGCCGGTATTGCAACGTCAATCTTGATTGGGATGCCGGTCTTTGTATTCGGGACCATGAGCGGCAGCGCCATTGTGAAAACGGCGGGCAGTTTGCTGGCGGTATTGCTTTCTGGCTGTGTCTGTCTGATTACTGCACCTCGGAGCAGGAATGAGGGGGTGCGGGCATGAAGGTCATAAAGAAAGCACTGTCTGATCTGCGCAAGCCGGAGCGGAATGTCCGTATTCATTCGGATAAGCAGATTACGGAGTTCAAACGGTCCATCGAAATGTTTGGGCAAATCCGGCCTATCGTGATTGACGAGGCCGGGACCATCCTCGCGGGAAACGGTCTGTATGAAGCCTTGTCTGCTATGGGGCGGACCGAGGCGGAGTGCTATGTCGCGGCAGGGCTGTCGGAATCCCAAAAGAAGAAGCTGATGTTGGCGGATAACCGCATCTTTTCTTTGGGTGTTGATGATCTCCAAGGCTTTGACGAGATTATTGCGGGCCTGGACGATCTGGACGTTCCCGGTTATGACGAGGACCTTCTGAAAACGCTGACCGCAGACCTGAAGGAAGCCGACGAGATGCTGGCGGGTTATGGCATCATTGACGATAGCACCAAGGCCGAAATGAAAAAGGCGGCGGAGCGTTACGAGCAGAAAGACGAGGAATACACCCAGAGCGCGGAGGAAGTAAAACCGGCAGCGGCTCCACCGGTGGAAGCCGCTGTGGAGGACCGGGCCCAGGAGCTTGACCGGCGTTATATCGTTTGCCCGAAATGTGGTGAAAAGATATGGCTATAAAGACGATTGAGAGCCGTATGGATGTGGTGGAGGCGGCAAAGCGCCGCATTACCAACGTCTTTTCCAACGGTGTCCGGGTCTATATGTCTTTTTCCGCCGGGAAAGACAGCCTGTGTATGTCCCACCTTGTTTATGAGAAAATCCTGAGCGGCGAAATTGACCCCAAGCTGCTGACGGTGATTTTCATTGACGAGGAGGCCATTTATGCCAGCATGGAGCAGATGGCCTTGCGCTGGCGGAAACGGTTTATTTCTGTGGGCGCGGAGTTTCGGTGGTATTGCCTGCCTGTAAGACAAGTTTCGTGTCTGCACCAGCTTCAGAATGACGAAGCCTGGATAACATGGGAGCCGGGAAAAACCTGGATACGGGACGCACCCCCATTTGCCATAACCCGTGACCCGCGATTGAAATACACCGGCCAGATGAATTACCAGACCTTTTGCCACACGATTACAAGGGATGGGATTCAGATGGTAGGGGTGCGGGCCGCTGAATCTGTCCAGCGCCGGGTGTATCTTGCCAATGCAGATTTGAAGGCCGGCGGTTTGAGTTGCGAGAACAAGGTTTTCCCGATCTACGATTGGAAGGACAGTGACGTTTGGCTGTATATCAAGGAACATAACCTTGATTACCCAGACGCCTATATTGACCTTTACCGCGCCGGAGCTACCAAGAATTATCTGCGGCTGAGTACCTTTTTCGGCTCGGAGAGTATTGCGGGGCTTCGGCATATAGCAGAAACGCAGCCGGAATTGTGGGCGCGTATCGAGGAACGGGAGCCGAACGCATATCTGACCTTGCTGTACTGGGACAGCGAAATGTTCAAGCGCAGCACCAGGAAGCGGGCAGCCCTGGAAGGGGAGTCCAAAAAGGACTATAAGGAACTGTGCCGACAAATGCTTTTCGTGGAGCCGGAGAAGTATTTCACTAATGCCGGCACCCGCAAGGTGGCGGATCGCTACCGCCGCTTCTATATCAAAAGCCATGACTTCATGCGGCCCCGTGACTTCAAGCAGATGTACGAGGCCATGAATGCCGGTGATCCCAAGCTGAGAACGCTTCGGGCATTGTATGTCACGGTTTATTCCGCCTACGCAAAATACGCCGGGGAGAGCGCGGCAAGGCGGGAGGTGAATACGGATGTCTGAGGTAGACGTATTCGCCCCGTTGTCCACATTGCAGTGGGTGGATCGGGCCCAGCTGAAGGCCAACGACTATAACCCCAACAAGGTCAGCGAGGATAACCTGAAACTGCTGGTCCAATCCATCCTGATTAACGGCTGGACACTGCCTATCGTGGTACGGCCCGACTACACCATCATTGACGGCTTCCACCGCTGGACAGTATCCGGGCGGGAGCCCTTGTACTCGAAGCTCCAGGGCAAGGTCCCCGTGGTGATTGTCGCCCATAGCGATAAGAGCGACGATATATACGGCACCATCACCCACAACAGGGCGCGTGGTACGCACTTGCTGGAGCCCATGAAGGCTATCGTGAAACAGCTGATTGACGAGGGCAAGACTGTCCCCGAGATCGGGAAGCAGCTGGGCATGAAGCCGGAGGAAATCTTCCGACTGTCCGACTTCTCCCGTGACGACTTCCTGGATATGATGACCAAAGGGGTCCAGGGATACAGCAAGGCCGTGATCTACAAGAAGGTATGATACGACCCAAGGGCGCGGGCCGCCGCTGACAGCCTCGTGGAGCGACGGAACCCGCGCCCCGGGTGTTTACCCGCTCCGCCCGTTATCTCGTCCCCACGGGGCTGTCAGCGCGAAGCAGAGGGTATCCAGCGGGCGGGCCGTATCAAATGGCGAAGGGAGGCCCTTTGTTACGACTGATACAGAGATACAGGTTTTATATCTGTTGTATCTCATGTATCAAAGTTTGGTGATTGGCTGTGTTACATAAGAAAGTCCGTAGCCGCAAGGCTTTTCGAGTGTCAATGCGGCTGTGTATCAGATGTAACACTGTTTATTTAGAAATATATTGATTAAAGAGAAAAGCGCGTGTGTGTACGCCTAATGTGCGTATGTCATACACGCGCGCGCACGAGAGAGACACGGATACGACAGCTTGACATATGCTTTGCTTGACCTGTGCAGCCCCGTAGAGGGGCGGTAGCGTCGGACAGGGTATTTCCTATCCTCCATCCATAACGCCGTTCTGCGGGGCTGGAGGAACGCGACAGAGGGCAAGGCATTGACGCGGAGGGGAAAAAGGTACTGTGAACACCCTCCCCCAGAGGTCGAGGGGCCAATGACCCCGATAGTCGTGTAGTCACCGAGGAAAAATTTTCGCATTTCACTAAAATTTTTGGGAAGGAGGTAGCCATATGGCCGCGACAAAACGGGAAAAACTTGGTACGGATACAGAGGTAAGCGTTGCGGAATTGGCCGCGCTCCTGGGCCTGAGTGCTGACCGCATTTATCAGCTTATCCGTGGCGGGATTCTTCAAACGGTGAAACGTGGACGGCTGCTCCTGGCGGATTCCCTGCAACGGTATATCGCAACCATCAATAAGGAGCCGGTGTCTGACGAGGATATGAAGCTGGAGAAGGTGAAGCAGACGGCAGAAGCCACGCTGAAACACTCCAAAGCCAAAATTGCCAAATTGGAAGCCGAGGAACTGGAAGGGAAAATGCACCGCAGCGAGGATGTGGAGGCCATGACTGCCGATCTGCTCTATGCGGTGCGAGGCGCTTTGATTGCCCTCCCCGGGCGGCTGGCCGTCGATGTCGCGCAAGCGCAGACCGCCGCCGAAGCGTCAGAGGTCATTCGTCAGGAAGTCAACAAAGTGCTGAAGGAGATTTCCCAGTACAAGTATGACCCGCTCAAATACGAGGAACGGGTGCGGAAGCGGATGGACTGGGACAGCATCATGGGGGATACGGACGATGATAGCGGCTGATAAGGAGGCAGTAGCCAAGGAGCGGGAGCGGCTGAATCAAATAGAACGCACCCGGCGGCTGAATGTTGCCCTTAGCCGGGTGCTGGCGGGGATGAAGCCTCCGGAGAATTTGACCGTTTCGGAATGGGCAGAGAAAAAGCGGCGGCTTTCCTCCGAGAGCAGCGCCGAGGTTGGCCCATACCGGGTGAGCCGGACGCCTTATCTCCGGGAGGTCATGGACGCTTTTACTGACCCAAAGGTGCGGCGGCTGGTGCTGGTTTCATCCTCTCAGGTGGGCAAGTCCGAGCTGGAGAATAACATCATCGGGTACATCATTGACCAGGACCCCAGCTCCATCCTGTTTATCCATCCTACCACCGTTGACGCAAAGGAATATTCCAAGCTCCGTATCGCTCCCGAAATTCGGGATACCCCGTGCCTGACCCGGAAGGTGGCTTCCCCCAAGAGCCGGGACAGTGGAAACACCATTCTCCAAAAGACATACCCCGGCGGCATTCTGACGCTGTGCGGCTCTACCGAGGCCCACGCGCTGGCATCCAAGCCCATTCGCTATGTCATTGGTGACGAGCGGGACCGCTGGGCGGTTTCCGCCGGAAAAGAGGGCGACCCCTGGAAGCTGGCAATGGCCCGGCAGATCACCTTCTACAACGCGAAGGCCGTCGAGGTCAGCACCCCCACCATCAAGGGCGCCAGTGCAATCGCGGATTCGTTCTATGAAGGGACGATGGAGCGGTGGTGTGTCCAGTGTCCCCACTGCGGGGAGTTCCACGACATCACATTCTTTGAGAATATCCGCTATAAAGTTGAGGAAACAGAGGTCCAGGGCAAGAAGCAGTACAAAGTCAAGAATATCCTGCACTACTGCTCCAACTGCGCCTGCGTTTCCGACGAGGCCACCATGAAAAAACAGCCGGCCAAATGGATAGCGGAAAATCCGGACGCCTACCAGCGGGGCGTCCGTTCTTTTTGGCTCAATTCCTTTGTCAGCCCGTGGGCCAGCTGGGAGTCCACCATCCTGGAGTACCTGTATGCCCAGGGCAGCACTGCGAAAATGCAGGTGGTCTACAACACCCGCTTCGGGGAGCTGTGGGAGGACCGCGGCGATCTGATGGACGAGGATGGACTGATGAAGCGCCGGGAGATTGAAACCTATGGTCTGGAAGAGGGCGGGACGCCCTTTGAATTGCCGGACGGCGTTCTGGTGCTGACCTGCGGCGTGGACACTCAGCTGGACCGGCTGGAATATGAAGTGCTGGGCCACGGTCATTTCGGGGAAACGTGGGGTATCAAGAAGGGTATCATCATGGGCCGCCCGGATAATGGGGACACCTGGGCGGCGCTGGATGATGTGATAACGCATACCTACCGATTCCGGGACGGGCCGGGCTTGCAGATTAGCGTGACCTTTGTTGACGAGGGCGGTTTGTTTACGCAGTTTGTCCGCCAGCGGTGCCGGGACCGCATCGGGAAAAAGGTATTTTGTATCAAGGGTATTCCCGGGCCAAACCGGGAGTATACTCAGCCGCCCAAGAAAATGAAGATCATGGACCGCAACAAAAACGTCATTGGCTCCTGCTGGCAATATCAGCTGGGCGTGGATTCCGGGAAGCAGATCATCATGGATAATCTGCGGGTGGAGGCCCCCGGACCGAAGTTTTGCCATTTCCCCCGCCGGGACGATTATGGGGCGGCGTACTTCAAAGGCCTGCTGTCGGAGCGGCTGATTTATGACCCGGAAAAGCGCCAGCACTGGCAATGGAAGGTGATTCCGGGCCATGAGCGCAACGAACCATTAGACTGCCGCAACTATGCGCTGGCGGCGTTTGAAACGCTCACGGTTGACCTGGACGCCATAGACCGGCGGCTCCAGATTGCGCGGGGGAAAGCGATCAACGGGACCGGGCCCGCGCCGAAGGCCAAGCAACGGTCCAGGGTAAAGCGGTCCGGCGGTGTCGGCGGACGCTACGATGAATGGTGAGGTAAGTAAGATGGCAAGCAAAACGGAATTAAAGGCGCGGCTGGAGTTTTGGCGGGAGGCCCTGCGGAATCTGCGGAAAGCCTATCTCGCCCTGTTGGACGGCGGCGTGAAGAAGTACACCATTGACGACCGGACCTTGACCCGCTTTGACCTTCCGGAGCTTCAGCGGGAAATCGAGGACGCGGAGGCCAAGGTGGACGAGCTGGAGGCTCTGCTGGCCGGCCAGAAGCCCCGAAAGTCTTTTGGGGTAATTCCCAGGGACTGGTGAGGGGAGGAATAGACGATGTATCAGGATAAGCGCAGCGGCCTATATCTGCCCGATGGGGTGAAGCCCAAGGCCAGCGGATACAGTGAAGCCGGGGCCAGCCTGATCCGCCGGGCGATGAAGGGCTTTACTCCGCGAAGCAGCGCCCCCAATGAGGATATTGACTGGAATAATGCCACGCTGCGGCAACGTGGCCGAATGCTCTATATGGCCGCTCCCGTGGCTACTTCTGCAATCAACACCAACCGGACAAAGGTGGTAGGCATTGGTCTGACGCTGAAAAGCGTGATTGACCGGGACGTGCTGGGCCTCAGCCCGGAGGCGGCGAAGGACTGGCAGAAGCACACGGAGAAGGAATTTCGGCTGTGGGCGGACCGCAAACAGAACTGTGACGCTACCGGGATGAACAATTTTGACGGTATGCAGCAGCTGGCGTTGATCTCCTGGCTAATGTCCGGCGACGTGTTCCCGGTTTTCAAGCGGGTGGCGCCCACGCCGGTTAATCCCTACTCCCTTCGGATTCATATGGTGGAGGCGGACCGGGTGCGGACTCCGGCAGAATATGGCGGTATTTATGCGGGCATGACCGACGGGACCAACCCGCATACCGGCAACCGCATCTATGACGGCGTGGAGGTAGACAGCAGCGGTATGGTCGTGGCCTATTACATCCACAATAACTACCCCTGGCAGATTACCCGCAAAGAGGATACTTGGACGCGGATCGAAGCGTATGGGGCCAAAACGGGACTGCCGAATATTCTTCACGTTATGAGCAGTGAGCGGTGCGATCAGTACCGGGGCGTGACCTATCTTGCCCAGGTGATCGAGCCGCTTTTGCAGTTGCGCCGATATACGGAGTCCTCCCTGATGATGGCCCTAATTCAGAGCTTTTTCACGGCCTGGATTATCACCAAGACAGATCCCGACCAAATCCCCTTCAACGAAGTGGGGGCGGGGGATATTGCGGGGGTGCCCAGCGCGAACCCCAGGGATGAAAACTTGTCCCGCAGCGCCAACGAGCTTGAGATGGGCGAGGGCATCATCAACGTATTGCAGCCGGACGAGGATGTGAAGTTTGGCAACCCCAATATGCCGGTGACTGGGTTTGACAGCTTTGTGAAAACCTTCTGCAAGCTGATCGGCTCCGCACTGGAAATCCCCTATGACGTTCTGCTGAAGGAATACAACGCTTCCTATTCAGCGTCCCGCGCCGCTCTGCAAGACGCCTGGGACGCTTTTCGTATGCGCCGACACTGGTTTGTGGGGGATTTTTGCCAACCGGCCTATGAGGTTTGGCTGTCGGAAGCGGTAGCCCGTGGCCGGATTAAGGCCCCCGGCTTTTTCCAGGACCCGCTTGTGCGGGTCGCATGGTGCGGAGCGCGGTGGATTGGGCCGGTCCAAAATTCCCTTGACCCGTTGAAGGAGGCAAAGGCTGCGATCCTGCAAATCCAGAACGCGCTAAAAACCCATGAGCAGGTGGCCCGGGAAATGGGCGGCGGCGATTGGGACGAGAATGCCGAACAGCTGGCGGCGGAAAATGCAAAGCTGGCCGCTGCTGGCGGCGGGTCTACGGCCATGTCCGTTGACCCGAATGAAAAAGATGAGGACGAAGGAGGAGAAGGAAATGCCTAATCCAAGCCCTGCGGTGAATATCAAAAAGACCGTTTACGCTATGGAAACCGCAGACGGTCAGAGCGCAGAAATCACCATGTATGGGGATATCTACGAGCAGACGCCCACGGACTGGTGGGGGGACCCCATTGAAGGGCAGTTCATCACCCTGGACGAGTTTATGAAGGACCTGGAGCAACTGACCGGGTGCAGTGACGTCACCATCCGAATGAACAGTTATGGCGGCGACGCGGGTGTGTCCAACACTATCCATAACCGGCTTCGGGAGCTGTCCCGGGCGGGTGCGCACCTGACCTGCATTGTGGATGGCGTGGCTATGTCTGGCGGCTCCCTGATCATGTGTGCCTGCGATACGGTCAAGGTCAACCCCTCCAGCCTGATTATGATTCACAAGTGCTGGGGATTTCTGTGGGGTGGTTACAACGCAGATGAACTCCGGGAGGCCGCCACTTCCTACGATGCCTGGGACAAAGCGCAGGTGGCGATTTACAAGCGCAAGACCGGTCTTTCGGAAACAGTCATTTCCCACATGATGTCGGATACTACCTACATGACGGGAAAAGAAGCGGTTGACAAAGGCTTTGCGGATGAACTCATGGAGGACGCCGAGCCATTGGAGATTGCCGCCAGTGCGGACGGGCGGAGTCTGCTGGTGCGCGGCCGCTCCTTCCACCTCGCGCCGGGGATGTTCGCCCCGGACAATATTCCTACGGTCAAATCCGAAGGTGACACTTCGGTTGTGACAAATAAAAATCAGCCGGCGCAGACCGGCAGCAACGAAGGAGGAAAACTCATGGCAAAAAATCTGGAAGAGCTTCGGGCGGAAAACCCGGAGCTGGCCGACGCTTTGATGGCTGAGGCCGAGGCCAAAGCCAAAGCCGCCGTGTCTGCTTCTGGAGCGGGCGGGGCTGACCCTGCACCCGCCACGGGCGCGGAGGCGGTTTCTGCCGCTGTCCAGGCGGAGCAGAAGCGCATCCAGGAGATTGACGCGCTGGCGGGGCTGTATGACGCCGAGGCGATTCGGGAGGCCAAGTTTGGGGAGAACGCCTGCACCGCCCAGGAGCTGGCTTACCGCATGGCGCAGAAAGCGGCCAAGGACGGCAAGAACTACCTGGGGATGCTGGAGGGCGATACCCAGGCGTCCGGTGCGCAGGCGGTTGGCTCCGCACCTACCGGCGGCGAGGCTCCGCCCCTGGACAGCATGAACCCGGAGCAGCGCATGACCGCCGCCCGTGCGGAGGTAAAGGCGCTGTTCGGAAAGAAGGAGGGCTAAGACCATGAAGGAACTGCGAAACAAGCTGGGTGAGATGGAGTATGACGGGCTGGTTGCCGGTCTGAATCCCCCTGTCCGCGTGGACGGCGGCACCATTGGCAAGCTGACCGAGGCCGCTGTACTGAAGCGGGGGACGTTGCTGGGCAAGGCCGAGGATACCGGCCTGCTGTCGCTGTACGGCGGCACCGGCACCCCGGACTGCATCCTGTGCGACGACACCGAGATCGGCGCGGACGAGGATGTGACCACGGCGGTCTACAAGGCCGGGTGCTTCGACCTGGAGAAGCTGACCGTGGCCGAGGGCTACACCGTCACCGAGGCCGACAAGGACAAACTGCGGGAGCGCGGCATTGTGTTCAAGTCCGTGTCTCCCGCTCTGTAAGGAGGAACAACACAATGGCTGTTTTGAATTTCTTTGATACCTACATTCTGGCGGCGATCATGGAGGAACACGTCCCCAACACGTTTTTCTTCCGCGACCGCTATTTCCCCACCGGCGACAATGATGTGTTCGCCGCTGATAAGGTGCTGACCGAGTACCGCAAGGGTGACCGGCGCATGGCCGCGTTCGTATCCGAGCGCGTGGGCGACATCCCTATGGGGCGGATTGGCTATGAAATCCACGAGCTTCAGCCCGCCTACATCGGCGTGTCCCGGCTCCTGACCCTGGACGATCTGAAGAAGCGGGGCTTCGGTGAGGCCCTTTACGCGGTTTCCACCCCCGCCGAGCGGGCCGCGCGGCTTCTGCGGGACGACATGGGCGACATGGACCTGCGTATCCGCCGCCGGGAGGAATGGATGGCTGTCCAGACCATGCTCAACAACGAGTGTACCATGCAGACCTTCATTGACGACAAGACTAAGGGCGAAAAGCTCCACGTCCAGTTCTTTGAGGGTTCTGCCAGCGAGCACATCTACACCCCGGCAAAGCCCTGGACCAGCTTCGCGGAAATGCGGGCGGATGTGATTGCCATGTGCCGTATGCTCTCCTACCGGGGCCTGCCCGTGACTGACCTGCTGCTGGGTACCGATACGGCGGACGCGATTCTCCAGTTTGAGGATTTGCAGCGCCTGCTGGACAAGAACAGCGGTATCGCCATCGGCTCCATTCGGGAGCAACTGACCGCCTACACCGGCGTGGTTCTGCTGGGCGTTCTCAATTTTGGCGGCTTCCAGCTGAATCTCATTTCCGTGGACGAGAGCTACATGGACGACGACGGCGCCAACAAGCCCTACTTCCCCAAGACCGGCGCTATGGTGACGGCCCCCGCCTGCGGTCACTTCATGTACGGCCAGATCACGCAGATCGACTACGGCAGCACCGTTCCCATTTCCCACCCCGGCGTCCGTGTGCCGAAGTTCACGCTGGATCAGGACAACGATATGCGTAAGCTCCGGCTGGCGACCCGCCCCCTGGCCGCGCCCAAGAACTACTGCCCCTACATTTACGCCGCCGACGTGGTGAGCTGACATGGAAGGAGTACCGCATGGAAATCAAAATTATTAAAGGCACCTACGGTCAGCGGACAGTCAATTCGGTGACAAAGGCGGTCAGGGTATGTCCGGTTCACATGGGGGAGCGGGTGGAGGTTTCCGATCAGGAGGCCGCCCGGCTGGTATCCCTCGGGGTTGCTGCCTATCTGGACGAAATCCCGCAGGATAACCCCGCCAGCGACGCTGACAGCCTCGGCAACGGCGAGAAGAACGGCGGGGCGGGTAAACACCCGTCCGATACCGACCCGCTCTCCACGGGGCTGGAAACGCCCCCTGCGGAGGATACGCCCCCGGAGGAGGACGGCGACGAAATCCCGGAGTACAGCACCGACATGAAGGCCGACCAGCTTCGCGCGCTGATGGAGCAGTACGATGTTCCGTATAAGAGCGGCATGAACAAGGCCGACATGGTGGCCGCGCTGGACGAGTATTTTGCGCAGGACGGCGTCGAAGCCCCGCCTGACCTGAGCGCAGCGGGGCCGGTGGAATGAGCTTCAAGGACATGGTAGCCGCCGACATCCGCAAAGTTTTTTTGAATACGGACGAGTTTGCTGAATTGCGTACCGTCCGCTATGACGGCATGGACTATGACGGCCCGGAGCATAGGGGTATTCCCATTGTGCTGACCGGGCTGAAGGAGCAGGATCGGCGGCAGCTGGTGACCGACCATGCCCAGGGGCTTTACCTGGTTGCAAGTGTTTTACATTGTGCGCTGGACGACCTGGGCGGCAAGCAGCCGGAAAAGGGCCAGCGTATCAGCATCAATGACGAAGAAGGCGGCGGGGGATTCTTTCGGGAGTTCTACGTCGCTTCTTCCGTCTGCGAAATGGGGATGCTTCGGGTTGAACTGGAGGCGGTTGACGAATGAGTACGATCCGGGTAGAAGCGGCCGGCGCTGAGGCGCTGGACCGGGCGACAAGGATGTTGGCCGGAGTGGAGGGCGGTTTGCAGAAAGCTGTCAAGAGTGCCATGTCCCGGTCTGTATCCCACCTTCGCGCCAGCACCGCGCAGGCAATTCGGGAGCGGTATGCCATTTCTCAGGCGAATATCCGGGCCAATGAGAACGTCAAAGTCCGCTACACCTATCAGAACGGTGTCCAGGCGGCGGTGACGTTTTCCGGAAGGAAGATTCCGCTGTACCGCTATGACGGGGCCGCGCCGAAGGTTCCCACCCAGGACACCAGCGAATGGGTACGGGCGCAGTTTGGAGGGGCGTGGCATACCGTTCATCCCGGCCTTGCCGCCTCCGGGCACCAGCTGAAAGGCACTTCACCCACCCGATTCCAGGATGCTTTTGTGGCGCAGATGAAATCCGGGCATACCGGCATTTTTGAGCGCACCGGCGGTACGGCCTCCAGCGGCGGGGACGAGATTCAGGAGCTTATGGGGTCCTCCGTTCCGCAAATGCTGGGCAGTCCGGAGGTTGAGGAAAAGCTGGCGCGGGAGGCTATGGAGAAGTTCGAGGAACGGCTTGACCATGAAACGCTGGCTATTCTAAACGGCTGGAGGTAGAGCGATGTCAAAAGTGATTTTGCTGGAGCGGCTGAAGGAGTTCACCGAAAAGGTCACCGGGGAATTGATTCTTCCGGTGGCTATGCAGAAGGGGGATCAGGAGCCGCCGGCCCCCCGCGCCGCCGAGGTTTACCGGACCCGTCTGCCGGACAGCAGCGCGGCCAAGAAAAAAGCGCCCTACATCCTCCATCAGATCATCACCGGGAAGGACAGCCAGACCCAGGGCCTTCCGCTTGCCGCTGTTGCTACGGTACGTTCGGTTTTCTGTGTGTACCACCAGGACGAGCAGGAGGGTGGTATCGCTCTGTTAAACCTAATGGAGCAGTTTAGGATTGCTCTGCTTCAGTGGCCGGTTTTGAGCAAGCAATACCAGCTGGATTTGCAGGCGGGGCTTGAAACCTTGGTGTATCCGGAGAATTTGTCCCCCTACTATGCGGGGGAAATGATCTCCGTTTGGAAAATGCCGCCTGTGGCGCGGCTGGATACCGCGCCGATTACCGGCGGCCTGCCCCTGCAAGACCCCTGGGGAAACCGGGGGAAAGAAATTATTACATTGGAAGGAGCAAAGCAAGATGCCGAAAAACAAATCTGATGCGGAGGCCCCTGTGCGTACCGAGGACGTGAAGGAGCCCGCTGCCGCTTCTGCGGCGGCAAAGAAGAATGAATCCGGCTTCTATATCTACATCGGCCCCAACATCAAGGGCCTGATCCAGACCGGCACCATTTACCGGGGGAGCCGGACTCACGCCCTGCGGATGGCCGCGGCCGCTGTTAAGTCGCATCCCAAGGTGAAGTCCCTGATCGTGGCGGGGGATGTGCTGCCGGAGGCGCGGCTGAAGGTCAAAACCCCCGGCAATGCCCTGTACGCCAACTATCAGAAGCTGGCGGGAAAGTGAGGTAAACTATGGCAATTCTCGGCGTAAGAGTTTACGAGAAAGCCACGTCGGTCAGTACGCCCAACGTGGCAAAGGTGGGCATTCCCTTCGTGGTAGGGACGGCCCCGGTCCAGTCCGCCGACAAGCCCGCCAAGTCCAATACCCCCGTTCTGGCGACCAGCTGGGACGAGGCGGTGGAGAAGCTGGGTTTCTCCTATGACTGGAAGAAGTACACCCTCTGCGAGTTCATGTACTCCCATTTCCAGCTGTTCGGGCAGCAGCCCGCGATCTTCTGCAATATCCTGGACCCGGCGAAGATGAAGGCGGCGGCGGAGCCGAAGGACTATCCCGTAACCAATCATCAGGTAGTCCTTCCCATTGACGCGATTGCCGCCTCCCTGAAAGTGACTGTCAAGGGGGACGGCGAGGACGCCGCCGGTACCACGCTGAAAGCGGACGAGGATTACAGCGTGTTCTATGACCGGGACGACAGCGATACCTATGTCTGCATCGTGGAGCTGTTGGAGGACGGCGCGGGTTATGACGCCTCCACACTCAATATTGGCTATGATGCCGTCACCCCCGAAACTGCAACCGTGGCCGATGTGGTGGACGGCGTGGGCCAGGTAGATGCAGCTATGACGGTGGTGGGCACGGTGCCTGACCTGATCGCCGCTCCTGGCTGGTCCCATAATACCGTCGTGGCGGCGGTGATGGCTACCAAGGCCAGCGCAATCAGCGGCTTGTTCAAGGGCAAGGCCGTGATCGACGCGGACAGCAGCGCGGAGGGCGTCACCGAGTATTCCCAGCTGTCCAACTACAAGAACAAGAACAGCTTCGTGGATGTGGACCAAATCCTCTGCTGGCCTATGGTCAAGCTGGGGGATTATACCTTCCACCTGTCTACTCAGCTGTGCGGCCTGATGTCGAAGGTGGATACCGACAACCGGGGTATCCCCTACGAGAGCCCGTCCAACAAAAATCTCAAGATGGATGCCTGTGTCCTGGAGGACGGCACGGAGGTCAATCTGACGTGGCCCCAGGTGGAAATGGTATCCGGCGATTGGGGCGTGGTCACGGCCGTCAACTTTATGGACAGCGGCTGGGTGGCGAAGGGCAACTACACCGCCTGCTTCCCCGGCAATACCGATGTCAAGGACCAGTTTATCCCGGTATCCCGGATGTTCGACTTCATCGGCAACACCCTGATTCGGACGTTCTGGCCCAAGCAGGATAAGCCCCTGACCACGGCGCTGCGGGATTCCATATTGCAGACCTGCAATATCTGGCTGGGCGGACTGTGCGGCAGCGGCTATCTCTATGGCGCGCGGTGTGCGCTTCTGGCGGAGGAAAACCCCCTGACGAACCTTCTGGCCGGACACATCACCCTGCACGTCTACAACGCTCCGCCCGTCCCCGCCCAGAGAATCGACTTCATTTTGGAGTACGACGTTTCCTATGTGGAGACGGCGTTAGTCGCGTAAGGAGGGCATGACGATGATTTATCCCAACGGCCATGTAGATTACCTGGTCTACAAAAATGGCGGTCCCCTGATCGGGGTTGCCAAAATCACGATGCCGCCCATCAAATACAAGACCGTCACCGCAACTGGGGCGGGCTTGATGGGCGACGCGGAAATCCCGCTTGCCGGCATGATCGAGGCCCTGAAGGTCAATATCCAGTTCTCCAGCGTCACCGACGCCATTGTGGAGCTTGGCTCCAACGAGTGGCACGATATTGCGGTGTATGTGGCGGACCAGTATTTTGACAACGTGGCCCGCACGGAGGAAATCGAGCAGAACCGCTTCGAGATGTCCATTCGCCCCACGGAGATCAACCACGGCACCATTGCCACGGCCTCTGCCGCTGACGCCTCCGGCGTTTACAGCGCCTGCCGGTATGTGGTGTATAAGAACGGGAAGATCGTGACGGACATTGACCAGTTCAGCCAGATTCACGAGGTCAACGGCGTGGACTGCGCCGCCCCTGTGCGTAAGGCGATTGGCATGACTTAATCCCGGAACACAACAACGCCTGACGCGGCGCAACACCGCGTCAGGCCCTATTTTTTGAGAGGAGCGCAATATGAGCGACGCTAAGAAAACCAGCGGCAAGGCCGCTGTCGAGGAGCTGTCTGACGCGCTG
Organism: uncultured Oscillospiraceae bacterium; assembly: GCA_910587205.1. Classification (GTDB taxonomy): domain Bacteria; phylum Bacillota; class Clostridia; order Oscillospirales; family Oscillospiraceae; genus Enterenecus. The sequence continues at coordinate 11,560 of CAJULZ010000006.1, read as the reverse complement.
GATGCTGCCGTTGATGCCGCTATGAAACAGGCGAATGACGCGCAGAAGGCTGTGGATGTCGGGAGCTTTTCTTTGGAATTGAGCGCCCCCCTGGAGTGGGAGGGCCGCACCTATGAGAAGTTGGTGTTCCAATGGGACGCGCTGACGGGTGAGGACTATTTGGACATTGAGAATGAAATGATGGTCCGCGGCAAAACGCTGGTGATGCCTGAGTACACCGGCGACTTCCTCCTGGGTATGGCGGTCCGGGCTTGTACCGAGCGGAACGAGAAGGGCGTCCGGGTCTTAACGGCCGGCGCGCTGAAACGGCTTCCCCTGGGAGACTTCATGCGCATTGTCAAGAAGGCCCGGACTTTTTTGCTTCGCACGGGGCGGTAGTCGGTGACGGCGGACTATGGCTCCGGGAACAATGTCTGATCCTATCGGGGAACAACAACACGCCTGTTGACCGCTGGCTGTCCATGACGTTGCCGGAACTAATGCGGTGGATTGCGGCGAACAATGCCGTTATAGAGAAACGGAAGGGGGCCTCTGAAAATGCCGAGTGGTAAGGAATACAGAATGGAATTTCTGCTGAACGCCCAACTCAACGGCGGTTTCAGCGGCGCCTTTACGAAAGCGCAGCAGGAATTTGCCCGGTTGGGGAAAGAGATTCAAACCCTCAACCGACTCCAGGGCGACATTTCCGCATATCAGAAGCAGCAAACGGCGGTGGACAATACCACCGCCAAACTGCAAAACCTCCAGAAACAGCACGATCTTCTCCAAAAGGAGATCAGTGAAACCAATGGCTCTACCGCTGCCCTGGAGCGGGAGAAGCTGAGATTGGAGCAGCGGATCAGTACCACGTCCGCCGCCCTGGAAAGCCAAAAGCAGAAACTGGAGGCGACCGGGGCCAAGCTGAAGGACGCGGGGGTGGATACCTCCAACCTCTCCCAGAAGGACGCGGAGCTGACCGCTAAAATCAAGGAACTTTCTGCGGAGCAGGACAAAGCCGCCGAGGGCGCCGCCAGTTTCGGAGAAAAGGCGTCCCAGGCGTTCGGTGTGGTAGGTCAGGCGATTGCCGCCGCAGGCGTCGCCGCCGCGCTGAAGGAGATTACGGAAGCCTACATGGAGTGTATCTCCATAGCCGGGGACTTTGAGGAAGGGATGTCCAATGTGGCCGCTCTCTCCCAGGCTTCGGCTACGGAAATGGCCGCTCTGACGGCGGAGGCAAAGGCGCTGGGCGCGGAAACCAAATTCACGGCAAAGGAATCCGCCGACGCTATGGGCTACATGGCAATGGCGGGGTGGGACGCCCAGGAAATGCTCTCCGGTATGAATGGCGTTTTGAATCTGGCCGCTGCGTCGGGGGAGGATCTGGCTATGGTGTCCGACATCGTGACGGACAGCCTGAGCGCCTTTGGCCTGACCGCTGCGGACACGGCGCATTTTTCGGATGTGCTTGCCGCCGCCGCTACGAATGCCAATACCAACGTGTCTATCATGGGCGAGACATTCAAGATGTCCGCGTCTGTGGCCGGCGCATTGGGATACAGCGTAGAGGATGTGGCCGTCGCGGTGGGCCTTATGGCAAACAGCGGCGTGAAGGGCAGTATCGCCGGTACCGCCCTGCGCAACACCTTCAATGGTCTGTTGGAGGGCGTCACGCTGACCGGCGCGGCCTTTGGTGAGTATGAGTATTCCGCAGTCAAGGCCGACGGCACCATGAAGGATTTCAGCTCCACCATCGACGAGCTGAGGGGTTACTTCGATCAAATGACTGAGGCCGAGCGGGTCAACAACGCTATGGCAATCGCCGGACAGCGGGGCTACAACGGTCTGCTGGCAATTCTCAACGCCACGGACGAGGACTATTCCTCCCTGACGGCCAGCATCAACAGCTGTTCCGGGGCGGCCGAGCGTATGGCGCAAATCAAGCTGGACAATCTCAACGGCGATTTGACCCTGATGAACTCTGCATGGGATGCGCTGAAAACCACCATTGGAGAGCAGTTTATCCCGGAAATGCGGGGGCTGTACCAAGTGGGCGCGGATGTGTTCGGTGTGATGGATGATTTTGTCCAGGAACACCCTGCTTTGATAAAGGCGGTGACCGCTTTTATTGCGGTGGTAGGGGCGGCTACGGTGGGCCTGACGGCCTATGCCGCCATTACGAAGGTTGTGCAGGCGCTGAATTTGGTGGCCCTCTTTACCGGCCCGGCGGCTCCCGTGATTGCCCTGGTGGGCGGGATCGCGGCCTTGACTGCCGGAGTAGTCGCATTTGTGACCGCCGCCAACGAGGGCGTTCCTTCGGTGAAGGAATTGACCCAGGCTGCCCGGGACATGAATGAGGCAATCGAGGAGGCCAACACTGCCTATGAGCAGACGGCGAATCAGACCCTTGCCACGGCCCAGGTAGCGCAGACCTACATTGACAAGCTGGAAGAAATCGAAACTGCCACGGGCGGAGCAGTGGAGGGCAACCAGGAGTATCACAATATCCTGGCTTTGCTGACTCGTACTGTCCCGGAGTTGGCGAATTACATTGACCTGGAAAACGATGCCATAGAGGGCGGTACTGCGGCCCTCCGGGAGCATACGGAAGCCTGGAAAAAGGATGCTGAAACTCAGGCGTACCAGGAGTATCTTAACTCGCTGTATGACGAATACGGCACAGTTATGACCGAGGCCGCAGAGAACAGCATTAAGCTGACCCAGGCGCAAATCCGGCTGGAAACGGCGGAGAAAAACCGGGACGCCGCCCTGGAGCGGATGAATGAGCTTTCTACCCAAGCATATGAAAACGGGGAAGCTCTTTCCCAGGAATACTACCAGCTGGAAAATTCTCTGTACGGCTATAATGATGAAATCTATACCGCCCAGCGGGAGATCGACAATCTGAACAAGGCCATTGACAAGGATGCCGAAGCGGTAGCCGCTGCCGAAGCCGAGATTGAGAGCGCCCAGGAAGCGGTGGAGCAGCTGACCGGGGTTACGGAAGAACAGACTGAAGCCGAAGCTGCCGCCGCCCGGCAGACCGAGGAACTGAATGCCGTTATTGGTGATACAGTCGAGCAGATGGCCGCGCTGACGGAAGCCTACAATGAGGCATACGAGGCGGCGCTGGATTCTATTTCCGGGCAATACGATCTATGGGACGAGGCCGCAGATGTGGTCGCGACCAGCGCGGGCAGTATCAATTCTGCGCTGGAGAGCCAGATCACCTACTGGCAGGACTACAACGCCAACCTGCAATCTTTGACGGAGCGCAGCGCGGATATTGAGGGCCTAAGCGCCGTCATTGCCAGTTTTGCCGACGGGAGCGAGGACAGCGTGAACGCTATCGCCGGTCTTGCCAACGCCAGCGACGAGGATCTTCGGGCTATGGTAACCAACTGGCAGGAGCTTCAGAAGGAGCAGGAAGCCGCCGCCGGAAGTGTGGCCGAGCTGAAAACGGACTTTTCCAACACGATGGACGAATTGCAGGCCGCGCTTGCAGAGGACATCGAGGCTATGGACCTGGGGGACGAGGCGAAAGCGGCGGGCCGGGCGACGATTCAGGGCTACATCAACGCGGCAAATGATATGCTCCCGGCGGTGCGTTCCGCCTATGCCAGTGTGGGGCAAGCAGCGTATAGTGCGCTGGGTTCCCGTGATGCGGTAGCCAGAACATATGACCCGCTGTATAAAAACCGATATGCCAGCGGTACCACCAATGCGGCTCCCGGCTTTGCCCTGGTGGGCGAGGAAGGGCCGGAGCTGGTCTATTTCAACGGCGGCGAAAGGGTGCTGAACGCGGCACAGACCTCCACTATGCAGACCAAAGCCGCACCGACGGTATCTGCGCTTCCAATGCCTCCCAGCGGTGGGGGCGGTTCCTCGCCGCCTGTTCAGATAACCTTCCAAATCCAAGGCAATGCCACGCAGGAAACCGTTCAGGACCTGCGGGAGTTCGCAGACGAGATCGTGGAGCGGGTGACGGATTCTCTGGCAGACAGGGACGCGGATAGGCAACGGCGGCTGATGATATAACGGGAGGGCTGGGAAGATGGCGGCAACTTACAAAACGACCCAGGGCGATACCTGGGACATGATTGCGTATAAGCAGCTGGGAAGTACCAACTACACGGACCAGCTGATTTGCGCAAATCTGGAACACGTTGGGACGCTTATTTTTCGGGCCGGCGTCACGCTGAATCTGCCGGAGATCACGGACAAAACCAGCTGGAACCTTCCCCCGTGGAAACGATAGTGAGGCGGTGCTATGGCTGAAAAGGTATTGGCCCGGCGGACGGCGGTTTCTGTTACGTTCGATGGCGCGGACATTACGAAAAACATAGCGCTTTATTTTAAGAGCCTGACCTACACGGACGACACCGACGATATGGCCGATGATCTGAAAATCGTGTTGCAGGATCGGGGCAGGCTGTGGCTGGAAAAATGGCTGACAGAAGCGGTGGAGGCCGCTGCTGGCGGTAAACTGTCTATCAGTGCGGTTATCACGCCGGAAAACTGGAAAAAGACCGAGAAGCTAAAGACCGGGGCGTTTGAGCTGGACAGCGTGGACGCTTCCGGCCCGCCGGCCGAGGTGACGATCAGCGCCGCCAGTCTTGCCTTTTCCTCCAGTCTGCGCCAGACCAAGAAATCCAAAGCGTGGAACAATTACAATCTCTCCGGTATCGCTTCGGAGATCGCGGCGGCTGGCGGCATGAGCTGTATGTATGAATCCAGCGTCAACCCGTCCTATGACCGAGTGGAACAGACCAAGCAGAGCGACATCGACTTTTTGAAGAAGCTGTGCCAGGACGCTGGAATCTCCATCAAGGCTACGGACGGAAAGCTGGTACTGTACGACCAAGCAACATATGAAGCCAAAGCGCCCGTTCTCACCATTGAGAACGGGGCGAAGGGCGGTTACATCAAGTACAAGCTGCATTCCGGCTCGGCGGATACTCAGTATGCAAAGTGCCGTGTCCGTTATCAGGACCCCGGCACGGGAACGTGTATCGAGGGAACGGCGGAGGACAGCAGCGTTTCCGGGGATCAGTGCCTGGAGATCACGGCCAAGGTGGGGAGCGTTGGAGAAGCGCAGACGCTGGCAAAGAAACATCTGCGCCTGCACAACAAACTGGCAAAAACCGCGACCTTCACTTTGCCGGGTGACGTGGGCCTTGTGGCCGGTGTGACCGTGGAATTGAAGGGCTGGGGCGGCTGGGACGGAAAATACATCGTCACCAGGGCTGTCCATACGATAGGGAGCGGCGGCTATACCACGCAGATCAGTATACGAAAGGTGCTGGGCTACTGATGAACATAGAGGATATTGCGCGGGAAGGGAAAGTAACCGCCGTAAATAATGACAAGCGTATTGCGAAGGTGTGGTTTGACGCCCTGGGGATTGAGTCTGACTGGCTTCCAGTGCTTATCACCCGTGATTTTATTCCGGATTATGACGTACCCCAGCGCACGGAATATGAAGCGGGCGGCAGCGGGGACGCGGCATTTGAGAGCCACAAGCACGATCTGATTATCAAGCCCTATATGCCGAAGGTCAATGACATGGTTTTGGTGCTGTACTTCCCCATTTTTAATGGGGACGGCGTAATTTTAGGGGGTGTGAAGCCGTGGCGGTAATTGGCTACCTGGGGAAAAGTGCGGATGATGGGATTCAATTTGTGGTATCCCGCGAAACCTTCCGCACACCCAAAAACATGATATGGAGCGGGTCGGCCCGGTATGCTACCCACGAGAGGCACGTCACCCACGCCTTGACGGAGTTTACCGGGCTGGACCCAGATAATTTTTCGTTCGATATTCTGCTGACAAAAGAGCTGGGCGTGGACCCGCTGGAGGATATTGTCAAGATTTTTACCTATGAGCGGGACGCGGAAGCGGTTGGTCTGGTGATTGGCGGGAAAGCCTACGGGAAATACCGCTGGTCTATAAAAGACCACAAGACCAAGATGGAGTACCTGGACAAAGCCGGGGATATGTACGCCGTGGAGGTATCCGTGGAGCTGCTGGAATATCTGAAGGGGGAGGACCAAAACACCAGTGCCGCAAGTCCCGCCCCCGCTCCGGCGGCAACTCCGGCACCAGCGGCAGACACCGGCGGCAGTACAACCTATACGGTCAAGAAGGGTGATAACCTATGGACGATTGCCAAGAGGTTGTACGGCAGCGGTGCGGACTACACCAAAATCTATGAGGCCAACAAGGATGTGATTGGGAAGAACCCGAACCTGATCTATCCGGGGCAGACGTTCACGATTCCAGGGTAAAGGAGGCTGACCGATGGAATTTACTGTTTCGGCTACGGACCTTGCCAATATCCAACTGAATGAGTCAGACCGGGTAAAGGAAATCCTGCGCAACGTGGCCGTCATTCTGGCAACGCCAAAGGGAAGCGTCCCCATGTACCGGAGCTTCGGTCTGGACATGAGCTTTGTGGATAAACCGATGAACGTAGCAAAAAACATGGCAGTTATCCCGGTGCGGGAGGCAATCGAGGAGTGGGAGCCGAGGGCGAAATACAAGGATATGACGCTGGCACTGGACCCGTCTAATCCGGGGAAGCTGACCTTTACGGTGCAAATTGAGATCGAGGCAGGTGATACAGCATGAACCAGGGGCCGGAATACAAATTTATTCCCACGGACCCGGAGGACATCATCATTTGGCTGACAGCCATTTATGAGGAAATTATGGGCGTCACCGTACAGCCCGCAAGCCCGGAGCGAAACTTTATCCAGTGGCTGGCCGAGGCTATTGTGCTGGAGCGGGTGCTGACCAATTATGTCGGGAATCAGAACATCCCCAGCCGGGCGGTTGGGGACAATCTGGACGCGCTGGCGGAGCTGTTCTACACCCAGAAGCGGCCGCAGGCCAAAGCCGCAACCTGCACCATGCGCTTTACTATTTCCGAGCCGCAGGCGTTTGTGGTGCTGATCCCGAAGGGCACCCGCGTGACAGACGCCGAAAAAACGCTTGTGTGGGAAACGCTGGCTGATGTGTATGTAAACGCGGGGGAAGCCTATGCGGATACCAAAGTCCAGTGCCAGACAGCGGGGAAGCAGGGAAACGGCTATGTGGCGGGGCAGATCAATTCCATCATTGACCCATTCGCCTATTTCCTCTCCTGCGAAAATCTGACCGAATCGGACGGCGGGGCGGACGCGGCCACGGACGAGGAATTTTATGAACTGCTGCGGCTGTCTATGGACGCTTACAGCTGCGCGGGAGCCCGTGGCGGTTACATCTACTGGGCGAAACAGGTAAGCACCGAGATCGCAGACGTAATAGCGGCCTCCCCAACTCCGGGCGTGGTCAAGCTGTATGTGCTGATGGAGGACGGGACGCCCGCCACGGAGGAAATGAAGGAGCGGGTTTTGGCCGCTTGCAGCGCGGATGATGTGCGGCCCCTGACGGATTTTGTTTCCGTGGAGGACCCGGAGAATGTGGACTACCATGTGCGCTTTACCTACTACACCCAGGAGAATACCACAATCAGCGCCGAAGCCCTGGAAGCGGCAGTGCGGGAGAAGGTAGAGCAGTACACAGCTTGGCAGTGCGCGAAGCTGGGGCGGGACATCAACCCATCGCGGCTACACGCTATGCTCATGGAAACCGGTATCAAGCGGGTGGACATGATAGAGCCCGTTTTTGTTTCGCTGAAGGACGGCAGCGGAAAGGACGCGCCGCAACTGGCACGACTGGCCGGAGCCCCGGAGATCGTCAACGGAGGGTACGAGGATGAATGACCCCAAGAAGGCTTTGCCGTTGGGTATCACCAGGGAAAACCTGATGCGTATTTTTCCGCCGGCGCTGACCCGTGACCCAGCTATGGTGGCGCGGGCCAACGCGATTGCGGAGCTGTTGACTGCAAGGCTGGCGGAGATTGATCGGGCGCGAATTATCGCCAACATCGACGGACTGGACGAGGCCGTATTGGACATTCTGGCCCGCGATTTCAAGGTGGACTGGTGGGACGCTGACTATTCCCTTGAGGAAAAGCGGCGGACACTGAAAAGCAGCTGGCGCGTTCATAAAACTCTGGGTACGAAAGCAGCGGTGGAAACGGCCATTTCCGCTATCTATCCCCGCACAACCGTGTTGGAGTGGTGGGAGTATGGGGGGGAGCCGTATCACTTCCGGCTGGACATCAACATTACCAACGACAGTATCAATTCCGAGAAGCAGCGCCGGGTACTGGAGCGGTTGAATTATTACAAGTCACTCCGTTCGCACAATGACGGAGTGACTTATTTTGTGGAAGCAAAGCCCGCTGTCGCAAAAGCGGCGGCGAGTGCTATGGGGCTGGAGGAAACCGCCCATGTACCGCTTGTGCTTCCGATTCCCACTATCAGGCCGACGGCCCACGTCCATGTCGGGGCGATCACCGCATTGTGGGAGAGCAGAGCGTTAAACCTTGATCTCTCCACGCCTATCCTCCGCTCGACGGCAAAGGCCCGTGCTGGCGTTCTGACGGGGCTGGAGGAGGCTTTCTCTACGGCGATAGATATTCCTATCCCCGTCCTGAACTGCGCCGTGCAGGCCCGGACAACGGCCCTGACGGGCTTGGAGGAAACCTTTGCCACGCGGGTTACGATTCCCGATATACCCCCGCCGATGGGCAGGGCCACGGTACGGACAGCGGTAGCCAGCGCATGGCAGGAGAGCTACACGGCCGGCCCCGTACCCCTCACGGAAAAGGTGTTAGCCGTCACCGCGCAGGCGAAAGCCCGGAGCGCGGTGGCGTCAACGCAAGAAACCGCAACAACTCATATCAATTTTTGTTAGGAGGCAGAGCATGGCAGAAGAAACTAAAATCGTGCGCTGGTCGAACACGGCAGTAACCGACATCGGCACCAGCCTTTTGGCCGACTATGCGGCGGGGCGTATCCTGGACATCACCAGCGCCTACGGTTCGATCTGTGGGCCGGAGGATGATCCGGTCACGCTGGAGGAACTGCCCGATGGCCGCATCCATCCGCTGACCATCGAGAGCGTGACTAAGAGCGAAAACAATGTGACGGTGTGCGTCCAGGTGACCAGCATTGGCAATGACGAGCCGTATAAGCTGGAACGTATTGGGCTTTACGCCGTCAGCAAGGACCCGGGAGAACCGAAGCGGCCGGAGGGCGTTCCCGTTCGGAACGACAAGCTCCTGGTGGTGGTAGAGGATACGGAGGATGAAAACGGCAGCAAGGGCGTGACCATTCCCGCCGAGCAGGACCAGCTCTACACCTTCAAGCTCTACATCGTCATTACCATCACCAACAAGGACCGGCTGGAAATCAGCATTTCCGCCGCCGGTATCGCTACCATTGGCGCGATCCATGACGCTATCAACCAGCATAACCAGGAACCGGAGGCCCATCCGGAAGCGTTCGAGGCCCACAACGCAGATCTGGAAGCCCACCCCGGCATTTTGGCCCGCGTCCAGGCAACGGAGATTGCGCTGAACGGCAAGCCCACGATCCTTTCCCCGGAGGGGGACCCCACCACGGAAACGGAGGGCGCCAAGGGCCAGCACTACATCAACCTTTTGACGGGGGCGGAGTTCGTCTGCAACGGTACCACGGAGGACGGATACATTTGGGGGCCGGTAGACAACTCCAAATCCATGCGGGATATTCTGGCGGAAGCCGCAGCTACTGCGGCCCAGGCCAAGGACGTTGCCGACGGCGCGGCCAAAGCGATTGCTGCCGTCCAGAATACCATTTCGGTTATCCCGTCCCAGGCTGGGAGCCTGACCTACAACAAAGGTCCGCAGATTCCCACCTGGAACAATCTCGCGCTGGAAATGATGGATATTACCTATGGCGAGGATCGGACCCCGGCGGCGGAGTTCCAGGGGGAAACGGACGCGGGGACGTACAAAGCCTATGTGAAACCCAAGGAGCAATACACCTGGGGCGACAAGTCCAATGACGAGAAGGAGATTACCTGGACTATCCAGAGGGCGGTCATTTCGACTATGCCCAGCGTGAGCGCCCCCCTGGGCTACACTGGGGAGGCCCAGGCCCCCGCCTGGAATAACTTTAACGCGGAGCAGCTGACCAAGACGGAAACGCCGCAGACGGACGCGGGGGACTACTCCACGGGCTTCACGCCTACCAAGAACTATCAGTGGCCCGGAGGCGACACTTCGACCCGGACGGTAGATTGGTCTATTGCGAAGATCACCAGCACCTTCAGCGTGTCGCCCCAGGCCGATCAGGCTGTGAAGGTGGGTGACATGGTGGTTATCCAGGTGACGACCAACAGCGACGCACCTATCACGGCGGAGTCCAGCGATGTCAGCTGTGCTTCCGTGGAGGTGGATCAGAGCAAGAAAACAGTCACCATCACCGGCGCGGGCCAGGGCGCGGCTGTGGTCACGATCTCCTGCAAGGGCAGCACCAACTATACGGATGCCAGCGCCAAGATCAACATGAGCGTGACCCGGAAAACGCCTACCCTCTCTATCAACCCTTCCAGTAAGCAGACGCTCTCCATTGGCGGCAGCAAGCAGATTGCGGTCACCACGGACAGCGACGGGGCGGTGTCTACCAGCTCCAACGTCCCGGGGGTGGCTACGGCTTCGGCCAGCGGCAAGAACGTGTCGATCTCCGGTGCGTCGGCAGGCAACGCGGTCATTACCATTTCCGTGGCGGCGACTTTGAAATACGATGCGGCCAGCGTTTCGCTGAATGTCACCGTGGAAAAGCCGTCCGTCAGCAATTCCTCCTGGGATGACATCAAGGCCATTTCTGACGCGGGGACGGCGGCCAGCTACTTTGCCACCGGCGATACCAAGAGCCTGACCCTTAACGGCACTGTGGGAACGCTGGCGCTGAGTAACCTGACTGTGGATGCCTTTATCCTGGGTATCAACCACAACGCCTCCAAAGAGGGTAACAACCGTATCCATTGGGCTATTGGCAAGATCAGCGGTACGCAGATTGCCCTTTGCGACAAGGGCTATGGCAGCTACTACACGGATGGCACCAAGTATTTCAACATGAACCACTGGGGGGACTATAACCGGGGCGGCTGGAAGGGTTGTGACCTTCGCTATGATATCCTGGGCAGTACAAACAAAGCCCCCAGCGGCTACGGCAGTTCCCCGGCTGCTGGTAGAACCGGGTATGACCCCACCAACTACGACATTGTGAACAGCCCTGTTGCCAACACCCTGGCGGCGGCGTTCCCGAAGGATGTGCGGCAGGTATTGAAAACCGTCACGAAGTACACGGACAATGTGGGCAATGCCAGCGGTGATAAAGCGGGAAATGTGACAGCCTCTGTGGACTATTTCTTCCTGCTGGCTGAAAAGGAAGTCTACGGCGGAAGCCGTACCTATGCCAACAGCTATGAGGGGAATTACCAGGAGCAGTACGACTACTTCAAGGCGGGCAATGCCAAGGATATGTATAAGCACGACGCGCGTACTACGCGCGTGTGGGTGCGGCTCCGCTCTCCTCATTACGGCAACAACACTTACTTCTCGGCGGTTGGCTCGGGCGCGGGCGGCGGCGTCTACGCTTACCCTGCACACCATTCTGGGGGCGTGTTCGAGATCGGAAGAGCGTCG
>CAJULZ010000005.1 GCA_910587205.1 uncultured Oscillospiraceae bacterium | reverse complement strand
CCGATCTGTATTGGAACATCTTGGCCCAGTACTGGGCCGATACGATGCAGACAGCCAGCGGCAGGCCATCGGGGATGCGGTTGCCGATCTTGCCCGTCGGCAAATTCAGGCTGTGGAAGACCGGCGAAGGCTGGGACGTGTATACAGTGTGCTGGGGATAACGGCAGGATTGTTCCTGGTGATTCTGCTGGTTTAATGAGCGCGGCATACGAAGGATAGGGGGACGAAACTATGAATGTAGACCTGATCTTCAGGATTGCTGCCGTCGGCATCCTGGTCTCAGTGTTAAACCAGGTACTCACCCGCTCGGGGCGGGACGAGATGGCCACCATGACTACGCTGGTGGCCCTGGTGGTGGTGCTGATGATCGTGGTACAGGAGATCAGTGACCTGTTTAACCTGGTAAAGGATCTGTTTGGACTGTGAGCGAGGTGATTCAGGTTGCCGCTGCCGCCATCACGGCTGCAGTGTGCGCTGCGGTGGTGCGCCGGCAGGAACCGGAGTTAGGGCTGGTGCTTGCCTCCTGTGCGGCTGTACTTATCCTGCTGTACTGCTCGGGGGCGCTGCAAGCTGTAATGGGAGTGATGGACAAGCTGGTAGAGACGGGGGGGCTGTCCGCCCAGGTAGTGGAGCCCGTAATTAAGACGGTGGGGATCGCCATCGTCACCCGGCTGTCCGCCGATTTCTGCCGGGACGCGAAAGAGGGAGGGTTGGCTTCTTCGGTCGAGTTGGCGGGGACGGCGCTGGCACTGGTAGCGGTACTGCCGCTGATGTCGGCGGTGGTGGAAGTGCTGATGGAGTTGATTTGAGGGGGCAGGACATGAAAAGCCGATTCGTCTTGGCGGTGCTGCCGCTGCTGTTGACAGTGCTGTGCCTGCCGGTGCGGGCATCTGGACCAGGCGGGATAGCGTCTGCCCAGGCAGATATCCAGCTAGATGAACTTGAGCGATCGGCGGCGGAAAATGGAGGGATGGCAGATTATGGAACCGATTTGGACGAGGGGATGGCAGCACTGTTTGACACGGGGACAAAGGAGTTGGGTGGCGTAGTCCAGAGGGCAGCGCACTCCGGTGTGCTGATCCTGGTTATCCTCCTGTTTTGCAGTTTGGCAGAAACGGTTCAGGACAGCGTAGGAAAAAGTAGAATACGGACGGTGCCGTTGGCGGGGACGTTGGCAGTGACAGCGGTGGCTGTAGCGGATGTGAATTCTCTACTGGGCATGGGGACCAATGCCATTGAGCGTATGGCCTCTTTTTCCAATGTGCTTCTGCCCACAGTGGCGGTGGTGACGGCGGCCACGGGTGCTGTTACTGGAGCGGCTGTCCGCCAGATGGCGGCGGCGCTATTTTCTGACCTGCTGGTTAACCTCATCAATGGCCTGCTGGTACCGCTGTTGTATGGCTATATTGCCGCATCGGTGGCACAGGCGGCCACCGGCTCGGACGGGCTGAACCGGTTGGCGGACTTGCTGAAATGGACGGTGACAACGGTGCTCACAGTGGTAATGCTGACCTTTGTAGGGTATCTCACGGCTAGCGGCGTAGTAGCGGGGACAGCGGACGCGGCTACGGTAAAGGCCGCGAAATTTGCGATTTCAGGGACGATCCCGGTGGTGGGCGGTATTTTGTCCGATGCGGCTGAGACGATGCTGGCCTCGGCGGGGGTGCTGAAAGGTACTGTTGGGGTGTTTGGGATGCTGACGATCCTGGGGATCTGTCTGTTGCCGCTGCTCCGGCTGGCAGTACATTACATAGCGTATAAGCTGGTGGCTGCGCTGGCCGCAGCGTTGGGCAGCGGGCCGGTGTATGGTATGGTGGACAGGCTGGGCAGCGCTTTTGGCCTGCTACTGGGGATGATGGGGGCATGCTGTCTGTTGCAGCTCATCGCGTTGGTGTCCTGCGTGTCGGTGGCGGCGTCATGATAGAACTGGTGCGGCAATGGCTGCTGGGTGTGACTTGTACCGCCCTGGTATTGGCTGCTGTAGATGGTCTTGCGCCTGAAGGAAGCGCAAAAAAGGTGTGCCGGCTGGCAGGGGGACTGGCGCTGCTGGTGGCAGCGGTAGGCCCTGTCCTCCAGATGAAGGGGGGAAACCTATCCAAGATGGTTTTGGAGTATCAGGTCACGGTGCAGGACTATGAGAATGAATTGGAGGAGAAAAATGTTTTGCTCTATCAAAGCATCATAGAGGAGGCCGCCGCCGCATATATTGTGGACAAGGCGGAGGAGGTTGGGATACTCTGCCAAGCGGAGGTGACCTTTTCCTGTGGCGAGGACGGCATACCTTATCCTTGGGAGGTCACGGCCTGGGGCGTCTGGACGGAGGAGCATCGCGGCTGGCTCAGCCGGTTGGTAGAGGACGACTTGGGTGTTCCGGAACAGCGGCAGCACTACGAGGAGATACAGCCATGAAGTTCCAATGGAAGCTGCCCGGAGGGGCAAAAGTCTGGAAATTGCTGGACCAGTATAAATATGTGCTGATTGCCATTGCTGTGGGCATTGTCTTGCTGCTGTGGCCTTCGGGGGAGGGGGGACAGGGGCCCCCTGCCGACACGGCGGGGGAGCAGGGGATGTTTGACCTGGAGGAGCTGGAGAAAAAGTTGGCTCAAACCCTTTCCCAGGTGGAGGGGGCTGGAAAGGTGACGGTAACGCTTACCTTGAAAAGTGGGATGGAGCAGGTGCTGGCCTCTGACCGCTCCACCTCTGTGACTGAGCGCGGGAGCAGCGTAGAGGAGGAGACTGTGATAATCAATGCCGGCACAGGACAGGGACAGTCAGCGGTACTTCTCACACAGCGCTACCCCACGTTCCAGGGAGCCTTGGTGGTGTGCGAGGGTGGGGACGACGCGGGAATCCGGCTGCTGATGACCCAGGCGGTGTCGTCGCTCACTGGTATTGGGTCGGACCGGATCACGGTATGCAAGGGGGGAGGGTGATCCCCTACTATGAAAATTTGGAGGGTAGAGCGATGAGTGTGTGGAAACGGAACGCAGTAGTAGTAGCAATTGTCCTGTTTGTTGGGGCGGCGGTATACTTAAATTGGTCGTATGGCAACCAGTCGGCGGAAGGGGGCGAGGGCGGAACCGGCGGGGACGGCGGAAAGCTTTTAGGTCAGACTACCCTAGTCAATGGCGAAAATGACAGAAAAGATGCCGGTGCCGAACCCAGCGGTGAGCCGGAGCCGCAAGGCAGTACCAAGCCCGAGGGCATAGTATCTACGGGATATTTTGCTTCAGCGCGGCTGAACCGCCAACAGGCCCGGGACAGCGCGCTCCAACTTCTCCAGGAGGCGGCGGCGGATGAGGGTGCCCAGCAGAGCGTAATTGATGAGGCAAACGCCTCCATCCAGGCCATGGCGGCGCTGACTCTTTCCGAAGCCCAAGTAGAAAACCTTGTAACGGCCAAGGGATACGGCGACTGTGTGTGCTTTATTGGGGAAAACAGCGCCAGCGTGGTAGTATCCTCCACTGCCGATGGGCTGCGCGAGACGGATATCGCC
Source organism: uncultured Oscillospiraceae bacterium (assembly GCA_910587205.1). Lineage (GTDB taxonomy): Bacteria > Bacillota > Clostridia > Oscillospirales > Oscillospiraceae > Enterenecus. The sequence goes on along the minus strand of CAJULZ010000005.1, from coordinate 46,539 downwards.
AAAATTTCGGAGATTGTCATGGAGGAGACCGGCCTCTCGCCCAGTAAGATCAAAATCATTGAGACGGAGCCGTAAAGAGTAAAAATAGGATTGTATTTTGGCTGCCGGGGTGATATAATACCCTCAGCTTTGAAAAGGAGCGTGAGGCGTTATGGCCGAAGGCAGGGAATATATCTCCCACGAGAGTGAATTGGGCAGCGTCAGTATTTCAGAGGAAGTCCTGGCTGTGATCGCGGCGGCGGCGGCAGTGGATGTGGAGGGCGTCAGTTCCCTGGGTTCCGGACTGAGCAGCGATGCCACCGCTACAGCGAACCGCAAGGCGCTGACCCGGGGAGTACGCCTGTCCGTAGAGGAGGAGAAGGTGACGGTGGACCTGTCTATCCTGGTCCGGTATGGCTACGTGGTTACCGATGTGGCTAAAGCGGTGCAGGACGCGGTGTTCAGCGCGGTGGAGAACACCAGCGGGCTTGGTGTTGCGTGTGTCAACGTGGCCGTAGTGGGAGTGACCTTCCAAAAGTAGGTTCAGTTCCGGATGGAGCCTTTCTATGAAAGCCCGCTGCCGTGTAAGGCGGCAAATAGGATGATCGGAGCCGGGCCGAGGGCCCGGCTCTTTTTCCTATGCCAGAGAAAAAAGGGGTTTTCTTTTTGCCCCTTTGCGTGTATAATAAATGTGCAAAAATGGGGTGTTGTACCCAAGCAGAGAGAAACGCCGGCCGGCTGCGCCGGGAAAGGATGATTTCCCCATGAACAGAAGTACCGCCCGTGAGATCGCCATGCACTTTGCCTTTGAGCTGGCATTTTCTAATGAGAAAGCCGGACAACTCCTGGAACGGGAGCTTACCCAAATATCCTTTGCCCTGCGGGCACAGGATGAACCGCTGTACAGCAGTTTTCCCGACGGAGGGGAACTGGTTTACATTACAACATTGGTCCAAGGGGTGGGAAGCCACGGCGCGGAGCTGGACGGTTATATCGCTAAATACGCCAGAGGCTGGAAGTTTGCCCGTATTGACCGGGTAGCATCTGCGATCATGCGGATAACTATGTATGAGATTCTATACATGCCGGATATACCAAATAAAGTGGCCATCAATGAGGCGGTGGAGATTGCAAAAAAATATGTGGAGGATGACGTGGTAAAATTTATCAATGGTATTCTTGGTTCCTTTGTCCGGGCGGAGCTCCCTGAACAGGAATGAGCGGCCAGGGGGATGCCTGTGTAGGGCTGTGCTTGGGCTTTGACACCAGCAATTATACCACTTCTGCGGCCGTATTTGGCTGTGGGATGGCGGGAAACCGGGGAAAACTCCTTACCGTGCCCGAGGGTGCTCTTGGCCTACGCCAGAGCGACGCCCTGTTCCAGCATGTGAAGCGATTACACCTGATGGTGGAGCAGCTGCGCACTGACGGTTTCCTGGGCCGGATTAGCGCTGTAGGCGCATCCACTCGGCCCAGAGAGGTAGATGGTTCCTATATGCCCTGTTTCCTGGTGGGCGAGGGGGAGGGACGTGCGCTGGCGGCAGCGCTGGGCGTGCCGTTTTATCCCTGCTCCCATCAACAGGGCCATATCGCGGCTGCGGCTTGGTCTGCCGGCCGGGAGGATTTGATGGACAAGCCCCACCTGGCCTGGCACCTGTCCGGTGGCACAACCGAGCTGCTCCGGGTAGAACCGGAAGGGCACACAGTGCGCGCAGAAGTGGTGGGCGGCACCAGCGATATTGCGGCGGGACAGCTTATTGATCGGGCGGGGGTGTTGATAGGCCTGTCGTTCCCAGCAGGTAAGGCGCTGGACGCGCTGTATGGAGAAGCGGATGTGGCCCTAGATTTCCGGGTTAAATTGAAGGAATTGACGTTCTCGCTGTCTGGGATGGAGAACCAGGTAAAGGGTTTGTTGGAAAAAGGAGAGAAACCAGCCAATATCGCCCGTTTTGCGATTGATACCATTGCGAATGTGGTTGTCCGTGCTACGCGAGAGGCCCAGCGCCGCTGGCCTGGGCTTCCGGTGTTGTGTTCCGGCGGGGTTGCCTCCAATCGGCAGCTGCGCACGGCTATGGAACGGGAGTGCGGCGCGGTGTTTGCCAAGCCCCAGTACTCGACCGATAATGCGTTAGGGGTAGCGATCCTCACCCACCGGGCATTGGAACGGGGGGCTACGGGATGAATATGGCTAATTTTCCCGTTTATACTGTATCCCAGGTGAACGGCTATCTGAAGTCGCTGATGGACGGAGATGCGCTGCTCAGCGGCTTGTTGGTTCAGGGAGAGGTTTCAAATTACAAATGTTATCCTTCGGGGCACCATTACTTTTCCCTGAAGGATGTTCAGGGCACCCTGCGGTGCGTTATGTTCCGGGGGGAGGCGGTCCGTCTGCGGTTTCGTCCCGCCAATGGGATGCGGGTGGTGGCATTTGGGCGGATATCCGTATTCCCCCGGGATGGGCAGTACCAGCTTTATTGCACCGAACTACTGGAGGATGGCCGGGGGGCGCTGGACGAGGCGTTTGAGCGCCTGCGCCGCCGCCTTGAGGATGAGGGGTTGTTCGACGAGGGAAATAAACAGCCTCTCCCCAAATATCCAGGAAAAATTGCCTTAGTCACATCTCCTGCGGGGGCAGCAGTGCGGGATATGCTGCGTATTTTGCGGGCGCGGTGGCCTATGGCAGAGATCCTGGTGGCGCCTGTACGGGTGCAAGGGCAGGAGGCGGCGGGAGAAATTGCCGGGACAATCCACCGCCTAAATAACAGGACGGATATCGACCTCATTATCACCGGGCGGGGCGGCGGATCCAAAGAGGATTTGTGGGCGTTCAATGAAGAGGTGGTGGCCCGGGCTATTTATGTGTCCAATATCCCGGTGGTATCTGCGGTAGGCCATGAGCCGGATGTGACCATTGCTGATTACGTGGCGGATCTGCGGGCTTCTACGCCGTCCAACGCGGCTGAATTGGCGGTTCCAGACCAGAAGGAGGAGCGTGTCCGGTTGGAGCAGCTTGCACGGCGGTTGGTCCGGGCGGAGGGGACCAGGCTGGCGGTGTCCCGGCGGGAGCTGGCACAGCTGAGAAATAGCCGTGCCCTGCAAAGCGTAAAAGTGCCTATTCAGGATAGGCGGTTGGCGCTGGATAGTCTGCGCCGCCGGATGGGCCTGGCTCTTCGCGGGCATTCCGAGCAGAGCAGACAAACTCTTGAAGCCGGTAGAGGGAGACTCCCCCTTGCCATGCGGGGGCAACTATCCAAGCAGGAGGGGCAGTTGGGCAAACTGGCGGCTGAGCTGGATGCATTGAGCCCGCTGAAAGTGCTGGGCCGAGGTTATTCCATAGCCCGGCGGGGTGAGGATGTGGTGTTTACGGTGGGGCAGGCACAGCCGGGAGATGAATTGGATGTGTTGGTATCGGACGGTATCCTCCAGTGTGAGGTAAAAGGGAAAGAGGTGCGGATATGGCAGTGAAAAAACAGTCCTTTGAGGAGTCCATGGCTCGGCTGGAAACCATTGTGGCACAGTTGGAAAAAGGCGAGTGTGGGTTGGATCAATCCTTAAAACTGTTTGAGGAGGGGGCTAAGCTGGCCGTGCAGTGTGAGGAGCTGTTGGACAGGGCCGAGCAAAAGGTAAGCCTGCTGCTGGCCGACGACCGGGAGGAGCCTTTTGAGGGAGCGGACGCAGATGGACTTTGAGCGGGAATACCGAGAAGCGCAGGCCTTGGTGGAGGGGGAGTTGTCGGGGAGTTTTTTAGAGGACGGCCCCCATAAGGAGTTGCTGGACGCCATGCGGTACAGCCTTTTGGCCGGGGGGAAGCGGGTACGGCCCGTATTGACGTTGAAGTTCTGCGAGGCCCTGTGCGGCGATATGGGACCTGCCTTAGACTACGCCTGCGGCATTGAGATGCTCCACACGTACTCTCTGATCCATGATGACCTCCCTTGCATGGATGATGATAATCTGCGCCGAGGGAAACCCACCTGCCATGTGGTGTATGGTGAGTGGCTGGCCCTGCTGGCGGGGGACGCTCTCCAGGCGGCGGCGTTTGAGCGGCTGGCGAAGTCTAAGCGCACTATCCCTGTGGCCAACAGCAAAGCCTGTGCGGTTTTGGCGAAAGCGGCCGGTCGAACTGGTATGTGTGCGGGGCAGTATCTGGATATTGCAGAGGAAGAGCGGCAGCTGGGCGCGGAACGGTTGTCCCAAATCCACATTTGGAAAACCTCAGCTCTGTTGGAGGCAGCCTGCTTGATGGGGCTGACGGCTTCCCCAGTTGAGCCCACGGCGGCACAGTGGGCGGCAGCGGAGCGGTATGCCCGGGAGCTGGGACTGGCATTCCAGATCCGAGACGATGTGCTGGATGTGGAGTCCACTGCTGAGGAACTGGGCAAACCTACCGGCTCTGATGCAGAAAACGGCAAGCGCACCTTTGCCGCCCTCTATGGTCTGGAGGAATGCAGCCGTCTGGTGGAAGATCATACCAAGCTGGCCCAGGAAAGTGTGGCCGGAACGTTTGAAAATGCGGAGTTCCTGTGCCGTCTAGCGCAGATGCTTGCGATCCGGAAAAACTGACAATAAGGGGCGACGGATATGGTGAATAAGATCTTGGTACTCGCGGTGGCTGCGTGGGCTGTTGCACAGGTGCTGAAATTTTTGATTTCAATGGCTGTTTACCATAAGTTTGATATCAACTACCTGATTACCAGTGGGGGAATGCCAAGTTCCCATTCGGCCTTGGTGTGCTCCTGTGCAACTGCCACCGCCGTTGACGTTGGGATCCAATCGCCTATGTTCGCAATCGCGGTGGTGCTGGCGTTTATTGTTATGTATGATGCGGCCCATGTCCGGCGGGAGACAGGGGAGCAGGCTAAAGTGCTTAACTATATCATGCGCAACTGGAACGAGGTTAAGCCGGAGGAATTTGAGGATGAGCTGAAGGAGTTGATCGGCCATACACCGTTGCAGGTAGCAATTGGAGCAGTGCTGGGTGTTACTGTGGGAATTTTGGGTGGCTTGGTTATTTTCCCGCAATAGGCGGTTGTCTTCGGTGGCAGGGACCGCTAAAATCGGTGAACGTAAGGAAAGGGGGCTGTCCATGATCCCAGAAAGATTGAATGAAATCACGGATTTACAGGCTCGGATGCTGTGTGATCAGCTCCGTGAGCGGATTGTGGACAGCGTGTCCCGAACCGGCGGCCATTTGGCATCCAGTCTGGGGGTGGTGGAGGCGATAGTAGCTATCCACCGTGTTTTTGATCTGGAAACGGACCGGCTCGTATTTGATGTGGGGCACCAGTGCTATGCCCATAAAATACTTACCCAGCGCGGCGGACAGATGGAAAGTTTGCGGAAACTGGGGGGACTATCTGGTTTTCCCAAGCCGCGGGAACACAGGGCAGACGCTTTTATTGCCGGGCACGCCTCCAATGCAGTTTCAGTGGCTCTGGGTATGGCCCGGGCCAGAACTCAGAACCGGGAGGACTACTGTGTCTTGGCTATGCTGGGGGATGGGGCCATGACAGGCGGATTGGCCTACGAGGGCCTATCCGATGCTGGGCAGAGCGGGGAACAATTGGTGGTGGTCCTCAACGACAATGGGATGTCGATCACAAAGAACGTCGGCGGTATTGCCCAGCACCTGGCACAGCAGCGGTTGAAGCCGCAGTACCTCCAATTTAAGAAGGTTTATCGGAGGGTCACTGGCTATACAGCGGCGGGCCGCGGGGTCTACCGTTTTACTCATAAGGCGAAGCAGGCGGTGAAAAATGCGGTGCTCCACTGCAGTATGTTCGAGGACATGGGATTTACATATCTTGGCCCGGTCGACGGCCATGATGTGAACTATCTCACTCGCCTGCTGCGGTATGCCAAGGAATTGAACTGCCCAGTGCTGCTCCACATCAAGACTGTAAAGGGAAAAGGCTATCCGCCCGCGGAGCGGGAACCAGACCGGTTCCATGGTATTGGGCCTTTTGAGAAAGAAGACGGGACGCTGCTGAGGGCGGGGGGTGAGAGTTTTTCCTCCGCATTTGGCGATACGATATGCCAGCTGGCACGAGAGCGGGAGGATATTGCGGCCATCACCGCAGCCATGCCGGACGGAACAGGGCTGGTGAGGTTTGCCAAGGAATTCCCAAGCCGTTTTTTTGATGTGGGTATAGCAGAAGGGCACGCGATTGCGATGGCTGCTGGGATGGCAAAACAGCGTGTGATCCCGGTAGCGGCCATCTATTCTACTTTTCTCCAGCGTTCTTATGACATGCTGATCCATGATGTAGCTATCCAGAATCTTCACGTGGTGCTGTGCGTAGACCGCGCGGGTTTGGCGGGGGAGGATGGGGAAACGCACCATGGGGTGTTTGACCTTGCCTACCTCAGCTCGGTACCAGGGATGAGGATTTATTGTCCCGCTAGCTTTGAAGAATTGCGCGCCATGCTGCGTTATGCCGTTGAGAAGGTGCGCGGCCCCGTGGCGGTGCGGTACCCGAAGGGGGGCGAGGGGGAGTTTCGCGCCCTATGCGGGATTGAAGGGGCGAGTGTCATCCGTCCCGGTTATGATGTGACTATTACCGCCTACGGTACCATGGTAAATGAAGCTCTGGCAGCGGCGCGGTTGCTGGAGGAACGGGGCTGTTCCGCCCAAGTATTAAAACTAAACAGTATTGCTCCCCTGGATGTAGATGCAGTGGCCATGTGTGCCAAAAAGACAGGCTGGCTGGTGGTGGCAGAAGAGTGTATGGATGCTGGCTGTGTGGGGCGGAACCTTGCCGCTGAATTTGCTTTGAAAGGGGTACGCAGTGTGAACCTAGTGCTGGTAAACCTGGGTGACCGCTTTATTCAGCAAGGGACAGTGGCAGAACTGCGCCAGTTGTGCGGAATCGATGGAGCGTCTATTTGCCGCAGGACGCTGGAGGTGATGGGCCGTGGGTAAAAAGCGGCTGGATGTGCTTTTGGTAGAGCATGGGCTAATGGAGAGCCGTCAGAAGGCTCAGGCTGTCATTATGGCAGGGCAAGTTTTCTCCGGGGAGCGGCGATGCGACAAGCCAGGACTTATACTGGATGAGGGCGTGCCGTTGGAGGTACGGGGACAGCTCCGGTACGTTAGCCGGGGCGGGCTGAAGCTGGAGAAGGCCATGCAGTGTTTCCCCATTACCCTGTCGGGAAAGACAACTGCGGATATTGGCGCTTCCACAGGGGGATTCACCGACTGTATGCTGCAAAATGGTGCGGAGAAAGTATATGCTGTAGATGTGGGATATGGTCAGTTGGCCTGGTCCATTCGAAGCGACCCTAGGGTGGTGTGCCTGGAACGTACCAACGCCCGGTATCTCACCCGGGAGCAGATTCCGGAGCCGCTGGATTTTGCGTCCATTGATGTATCATTTATCTCCCTTGGACTGATTCTCCCGACCTTGCGTCCTCTTTTTCGGGAGGGGGGCGAGGTGGTTGCGCTGGTCAAGCCTCAGTTCGAGGCGGGCCGTGAGAAGGTGGGGAAAAAAGGGGTGGTCCGGGATGCATCCGTGCACCTGGAGGTGCTGGAGGGGTTTTTGACGCATGCTGGACAGGCCGATTTCTCTGTAAAGGGTATAGACTTTTCACCGATACGGGGTCCAGAGGGAAATATCGAATATTTGGGACATTTGCAGGTCGGCGGCGGCCAGACTTTTGATGGGGATCTAAAACAGCTGGTTCTCCGGTCTCATGAGACGCTGGGGAGGGAAGGGCGATGAAAGTTGTACTGAGCCCGAACCCCTATCGGGATCGAGGGTTGCGGGCGGCGCAGTTTGCCCGGAGGGTACTGGAACGCGGCGGTGTGGATACTGTGATCTGTCTGCCGTTTGAGGTGGACGAGAGTAGTCGGCTGGATATCCCCGGCGATCTTCCGCTGGGCAGGTTGGCTCAGGAGTTGGAAGGGGCTGCGGCACTGGTGTGCTTTGGCGGAGATGGAACCATCCTTCACTCCGCCCGTGAGGCAACTGCGCGTAATGTTCCTGTGCTGGGGGTCAATCTGGGCAGCATCGGCTTTATGGCGGAACTGGAGCATGGGGAGCTATCCCTGCTGTCCCGGCTGGCAGGGGGCAAATTCGGCGTAGAGAGCAGGATGATGCTGGATGTAACAGTGCGCAGAGAGGGTCGCCCGGTGTTCACTGAGGCCGCTCTCAATGACGCTGTTGTGACCAAGGGCGCTGTAGCACGGGTGCTGGATCTGGAAGTCACGGGGGATCGGGTGGTTATCTCGGCCTTTTCCGGGGATGGGCTGGTGGTGGCAACCCCCACCGGTTCCACCGCGTATTCCATGGCGGCAGGGGGGCCTATTGTGGAACCCACAGCGGAAAATATCATTATCACCCCGATTTGTGCCCATTCCCTCCATGCTAAGCCGTTTGTGCTAGACAGCGGCCGCTCGGTGGGGGTTCGGGTGGCCCCAGGGAGTAAAAAGACCGCTTACCTTTCGGTGGATGGTGGACGGGCGTTCCGCATCCAGGCAGGGGACTGGGTGGAGTGCCGCTGTTCCAAACAGGTGACCCGGCTAATCAAGCTCACTGGACGCAGCTTCTATGAGCGAATCAATCAGAAATTAGGAAAGGCGTAAGCAGATGGAACCCGGGTGTCAGACGGGGGCCGCCTGTGCCGCCGCGGAGCAAAAGGGATGGGGTTATGCTGAGTTTGCTTCATATTGAAAATATTGCAGTGATCTCCCAGGCTGATATTGCCTTTGACCAAGGCTTTAATGTACTCACAGGGGAAACCGGGGCAGGCAAATCCATTGTCATCGATGCCATTGGTGCAATTATGGGGGAGCGCACCAGTCGGGATCTCATCCGTACCGGAGCAAAGTCTGCCCGGGTATCGGCGGTGTTCCGGAACCTCCCAGAGCTTGATTGGTTCCAGCAGCAGGGCGTTTCGCCGGATGAGAACGGTGAACTGCTAATTGAACGGTCTATTCAGGCGGACGGGAAAAATGTGTGCCGGGTGAATGGGCGTCCCTTGCTGGTGACACAACTCAGGGAATTGGGCTGCCAATTGTTGAACATCCATGGGCAACACGATGGCCAACAGCTTTTGGACGAGGAGCGTCACTTGGACTACCTGGATAGTTTTGGCGGGACTGGGGAGGCCCGTGCCGCTTTTGCCGCGGCCTACCAGCAGGTGCAGGCTATACGAGGGGAGCGGGACGGCCTCCAAATGGATGACGCGGAAAAAGCGCGGCGCATCAATATGCTGACTTATCAAATTGGGGAGTTGGAGCAGGCGAAACTGCGCATTGGCGAGGAGGAAGAACTATCCGCCCGCCGCGACGTACTGCGCAACGCGGAACGGCTTACCGATGCGGTGGACGGGGCGTGGCAGGCCCTCACCGGTGGAGATGACGGCGAAGGGGCTGTGTCCCTTTTGATGGAAGCGGAAAATCGGCTGGCCCAGGGCGGGCGCTATAGTAGCGGCCTGCGGGAACTGTCTGAGAAGGCAGCGCAGCTCCGGTGCGATGTGGACGATCTGGCGGAGCTGGTGCGGGACCTGCGGGGCAACTTGGATTTTTATCCGGGGGAGCTGGATGAACTGGAAGAGCGGCTGGACAAGCTGTACCGGTTGAAGAAGAAATATGGTGGAAGCACTGAGGAGATGCTGGACTATTTGGAAAAGTGCCGCCAGGAGTTGGATGTTATCCAGTTTTCGGAGGACCGAATTGCCAGGCTGGACCGGGAGCTGGAAAAGGCAATGGCGCAAGCTAAGATGCAAGGGGAATCACTTTCCGCCCAGCGGCAGATGGCGGCTGGGCGGCTGGCCCAACGCATTCAGTCGGAGCTGACCCAACTCGATATGCCGAAAGTCCGGTTCCAGGTGGAGTTTGCCCCAAAAGGTGGGGCGGACGGCATGGATGCTACCGGTGTGGACACGGTGCGCTTTTTGATGTCCGCCAATGTGGGTGAGGCGCTGAAGCCAATCAACCGGATTGCTTCAGGCGGCGAATTGTCCCGGATTATGCTGGCGCTGAAAAATGTGCTGGCAGAAACGGAACAGGTATCTACTTTGATTTTCGATGAGGTGGATACCGGCGTATCCGGCCGGGCGGCAGGGAAGGTGGCCCAAAAGCTGTTCCAGGTGTCCCGGAACAAGCAGGTGCTGTGCGTCACCCACCTGCCCCAGATTGCTGCCATGGGGGACGTCCACTTCTCGGTGGAAAAGGGGGAGCAGGACGGCCGCACCTATACCCAGGTAGAACGGCTGGGACGGCTGGAACGGCGGGAGGAGCTGGCCAGGCTCAGCGGGGGCGGGGTCACAGCTGTCCTGTTGGAGGGCGGCGAGGAACTGCTTGCCGCAGCGGAAAAATTCAAAGCGGGAGAGCGGGAAAAAGCATGATCAAAGCACTGTTTTTTGATGTGGATGGGACACTGGTAGGGTTTAGGCAGACTCAGCTTTCTGATCGGCTCCGAGCGGATTTACTGGCGTTGCAGGCAAAAAAAAATCAAGGTTTTTATCAGTTCCGGCCGGGCCCGGCAGGATTTTGCCCGTACTGAGATGCTGCGTGATGTGGAATTTGATGGGTACATTTCCTTAAACGGCCAGTGCTGTTATGACCGGTATGGAGTATACCGGGATATCCCAATCTGCCGGGAGGATTTGGTGGTAGCCTGCCAGGTGTTGCGGGAGAATCCCCGGTTGGCGGCGTTGATGGAGGGAGATGGCGAGAGCTACCTGACCAAAATTGACGGCCGGGTGAGGGACATCTACCATTTCCTTCACACGGAGCTGTGGGAGATCAGGCCCCCCGAGTGGATGTTGGACCATAAAGTGTACCAATTTGTGCCCATGATAGGGCCGGAAGACGAGGATCTGTTTCTGCCCGCCATGCCCCACTGCACCCATACCCGCTGGCATCCTAAGGGCATCGACATCCTCCCTTCCAGCGGGGGGAAGGCGGCGGGCGTTCTGGCCACGATGGAGCGGTATGGTCTTGCTCCAGAGGAGATCATGGCCTTTGGGGACGGGGAGAACGATGAGGCAATGCTGAAGCTGGCGGGGACCAGCGTCGCCATGGGCAATGCGACAGAGACTATTAAAGCGTTGGCGAGCTATGTGACGGCGGCAGTGGACGAGGACGGTGTGTCCAAGGCTCTGCGGTATTTTAACCTTCTCCCGGACGAAAATTTACATTTGTGACAAGATATGACAGCACTGTATGCCGCATCTGCGGAAAAACATACAGTGCTGTTTTTAAATGCCTAAAAAAACAGGAAAATTTCTGGGATTTTATAAAAAAATGGTTGCATTGCCAACAATAAAAGCGTATACTATTCATGGAATATTATACGAATGACAAAGGAGGTAGGATAGTGTATCAGATTGGCGACAAAGTGGTTCATCCTATGCACGGGGCGGGGGTTATTGACTCTATTGTCCAAAAAAAAGTGGCCGGGCAGCTCCAGGACTACTACCTGCTTAAGCTGTCGGTGGGGAGCATGACGGTGATGATTCCTACAGGGAATACCCAGGAGATCGGCGTGCGGCCGGTGGTGTCAGATCAGGAGGCGGAAAACCTGATTAGTGCCATGGAGCACATTGAAGTGGACATGACGCAGAATTGGAACCGGCGGTACCGGGAGAACATGGTACGGCTGAAAAGCGGAGACCTGTTGGAAGTGGCCCGGGTGGTAAAGGGGCTCCTGCTCCGGGAGGAACAGCGTGGTCTGTCCAATGGGGAGCGGAAAATGCTCCACACTGCTAAGCAGATTTTGATTTCTGAACTGGTGTTGGCTCAGAGCCTTCCATACAAAACGGTGGAAGCCAACATTGACACAGTATTAAACCATTAGCGGGAGGGAGCCGAAGGGCTCCTTTTTGCGCACAAGGAGCACAGCCGCGGTGGGATTCACTGCGGCCTGCATGCACAATGGATGGCGGCCGTGGGACGGTCGTAGTGGAATGGAGTTTGTGAGGACGATGGGACTATTTCGCAAAAGGAAAAAAGAGCAGGAACCTTTATGTTCCGCAGTGATTGTGGCGGCCGGAAATTCCAGCCGGATGGGATTGGACAAAGTGATGGCGGAGGTTGGCGGTGTACCTGTCATTGTCCGCTGTATTGAGGCGTTCCAGCAGGCTCCCAGTGTGGCTGAGGTGGTGGTGGTCACCAAGGAGGAGCTGGTGCCGGAAATCGCCCGGTTATGCCAGGAATTCGCCTTGGACAAAGTAGCTAAAGTTATCCGGGGCGGTACGACGCGCACCGAGTCTGCCCGCATGGGCACGTTGGAGGCGGATCAGAATTTGCCGGTCATAGCCATCCATGATGGGGCCAGGCCCTTTGTCACCGTTCAGGTGATCGAGGCCGCAGTGGCCCAGGCCGCATTGAGCGGCGCCGCCGCCCCCGCTGTTCCGGTAAAGGACACCATCAAAACCGCCAATAACAGTGTCGTGGAAGAAACGCTGGACCGGGCTCGGCTTTATGCTGTCCAGACCCCTCAGGTGTTTGACGCATCACTTATCCGGGCTGCGCTGCAAAAGGCGCTGGACGACGGGGAGGAGCTCACTGACGACTGTACCGCGGTAGAGCGGCTGGGGATGAGGGTGGTGCTCACTGCTGGGGACGAACGGAACATCAAATTGACTACCCCAATGGATCTGGTCTTGGGGGAGAGCTTGGCAGAGGAGGCTGCATATCAGTGAGGATCGGCCATGGATATGACGTGCACCGGCTGGTGGCCGGACGCAGGCTGGTGCTGGGCGGGGTGGAGATCCCGTGGGAACTGGGCCTGCTGGGGCACTCGGATGCGGATGTGCTCACCCATGCTGTCATGGACGCCTTGCTGGGAGCAGTGGCTCTGGGGGATATCGGGGTGTTGTTCCCGGACACCGACTCAGCTTATGAAGGGGCGGACAGCTTGGCTTTGCTGAAACGGGTGGCGGCGGTGCTGGATAAAAAAGGGTACAAGGTGGGCAATGTGGACGCAACTGTGGTGGCCCAGCGTCCCAAGTTGGCCCCCTATATTCCAGCCATGCGGGAGAAGTTGGCGGCTGCCATGGGGGTTGATGTGGCCCAGGTGAGTGTGAAAGCTACTACGGAGGAGTGCCTGGGCTTTACCGGTGCGGGGGAAGGGATTGCCGCCCATGCGGTGGCATTGGCTGAGAAAAGCATGTGAGGAGGGTGGGGGATGATAACCATAGAGGAAATCCAGGCCGAGAGGATTGACGAATTTTGGGAAATACAATTTGGCTATCTTGTAGATGATGGGATGGTAGTTACAGAAGAAGAAAAAATCTATTTCTCGGGGGACGAATACCGCAGCCATTTGAAAAAGCTGACACAGCGTACCCCAGACACGCTACACATGGTTTATTTTGTGCGAGACGGCATCAGGGTCGGAGCCGCGCAGTATTGCACTTATCAGAGCGAGGATGGAAAATGCTTTATCTTGGATTTTTGGGTTTTCCCAGATTACCGGGGCGGTGGGACCGGCCGCGCATGCTTTGACGCTCTGTCTGCGTATACAAAAGCCGACGGTGCCGTTTATTATGCTCTGAATTATGCCAAAGAAAGCTCTCATCAATTCTGGTTGTCGAATGGTTTTGTTGACAATGGAGAGGATGAATATGGTTCGAAACTGATGGTAAAGCGATAGTGCCCAGCGAGCCAGACAGTTTGCAGGATACAAGAAATACAGATTGGTGTGAACCAACGCTCCCCTCATGGCATATGTTGTCCTGAGGGGGGCGCTTTGCTGTCCTCCCTACGGGCAAATCAGACGATGTGGGAAAGGAATGGTGGGCCCATGGTTTCTTATTTATTCATCTGCCGTTCGTTGACCTATGCCCAGCGCACCGCCCATGTGCTGGAGCGGGTAGGCATCCCTGGTTCCGTCCAGCGCTCGCCCAAACTCATTTCCCGTGAAGGTTGCGGCTACTGCGTACGCATTCCGGAGCGGCGGTTGGCCGATGCGCTGACGGTCCTGCGGCGGGAAGGGATGGCTCCTAAGCAGGTGTTCCTTCAATCGGCGGACGGCGAATACAGCGAGGTGAAGGCATGATCTATTTGGACAGCGCAGCAACAACACTGGAAAAACCTCGGACAGTGCCTACAGCCAGCGCCTGGGCTATGACCCATTTGGCCAGTCCAGGCCGTGGTGGACACAGCGCGGGCATGGGGGCCGCAGACCTAGTCTATCGGACACGGGAGTATGCGGCGCGGATGTTCCATGTCGGCGACCCAGAGCAGGTGGTGCTCACCATGAATGCCACCCATGGGTTGAATATTGCCATTCACTCGCTGCTGGGACCGGGGGGGACTGTGTTGATCTCTGGGTACGAGCACAACGCAGTCACCCGACCGCTGCATGCTATCCCGGGTGTGAAGGTCAAGGTCGCGGCAGGGCCTTTGTTTGACAGTGATGGGGTTTACGATGCATTTGAGCGGGAGTTAACCCCGGAAGTGGATGTTGTGGTTTGCAACCATGTGTCCAATGTGTTTGGCTTTGTCCAGCCAGTAGAGCGCATTGCTGGGCTGTGCAGACAGCGAGGCAAGCCCCTCATCATAGATGCATCCCAGTCGGCAGGCGTTTTGCCGGTGGATTTAGAGGGTTGGGGGGCGGCATTTGTGGCGATGCCGGGGCATAAGGGGCTGTATGGACCGCAGGGAACGGGACTGCTGCTGTGTGGCGGAGAAGCGCAGCCCATCCTATACGGCGGGACAGGCAGCCTATCCGTTCGGCAGGATATGCCGGATTTCCTGCCGGACCGGCTTGAGGCGGGCACGCAGAATGTGTGCGGAGCCGCAGGGCTGCTAGCCGGAATGCGGTTTGTGCAGCGGCGGGGCATTGGGCGTATACACGCTTATGAACGGAAGCTGGCATACCGGTTGATGGACCGAATGGAGCGTGTGAAAGGCATCCGGATATTCCGAGGCGGACTAAACCAGAGTGGGGTATTTTCCATTATTATTGAAGGGATAGACTGTGAGGCCGCCGGGGAACGGCTCGCCCGGCAGGGGGTGGCGGTGCGGGCGGGTCTACATTGCGCGCCGCTGGCCCACGAGACAGCAGGTACAGCGGACACCGGTACCGTACGGTTCAGTTTTTCCGCCTTTAACAGCGCTGCCCAGGTGGATGGTGCAGCGGCAATTGTACGGCATATTGTGAAAGACGGCAAAAAGGCGTGGTAAACCCACGCCTTTTTTGTTAAGGAAATTTTGAATTTTCTTTGATTTATCTGGGATTTGCTTGCCAACTGGCATCGGATGGGCTATAATGAATAAAGATATCTATGGCCGGGTAAGACAGGCCGCAGCGATGTGGCTGCGGCGGAAAAGGGTGGATGCATATGGATGCTATCTGGGAGGCGTTAAAGGATGCGCCGGAATACCTCAGGTTTGTCGGGTTTACCGACGTCTTGGATATGGCCATCATTGCCTTTGGAGTATACCATCTGTTCCGCTTTGCCCGGCGCAGCCGTTCCGGGCAGGTGGTAAAGGCGATCATTCTGATTGTCCTGGCTATGGCGCTGTCCAATGTGTTCCGGCTGCGGGTTGTGAGTTTTGTGTTCCGCAATGCCATGGAACTAGGGTTCATCGCCCTTGTCATCATCTTCCAGCCCGAGCTGCGCCGGTTCTTGGAACAGATGGGCAGCGGTAAGATTAAAGAGCTATTTGTGACCGAGACCTACGGGAACGACCTGGAGAGCGCCATCGTGGAGACGGTGGAGGCATATACATCCCTTTCCAAGGACAAGGTGGGGGCGCTTATAGTGTTCGAACGGCGCACCATGCTGGACGATATGCTCAAAACGGGGACTACGCTGGACTGCCGGGTGTCCTCTGAGCTGCTGAAAAACTTGTTCTGGAACAAGGCCCCCCTCCATGACGGGGCGGTGATTGTGCGCAACGGGCGCATTGTGGGAGCGGGCTGTATGCTCCCCTTGTCTGGCAACGTCAACCTGAGCCGGGACCTGGGGATGCGTCACCGGGCCGGCATCGGCGTCAGCGAGAACTCCGATGCGGTGGTGGCCATCGTGTCCGAGGAGACCGGGTCAATCTCAGTGGCCATCAACGGGATGCTGAAGCGGCACCTGTCGCCAGAGACGCTGGAACGGTTGCTCCGCAATGAGCTGATGCCTGCCGCCGAGGGCGAGAACAAACCTACCGCTGCCGCCCGGCTCAGCAGCGTATTCAAGGGGATCAAGGGAGACGGTAGCAATGGGAAAGAAGATTCTTGACAGCAAGATCCTTTATATGGTGCTGTCCATTGTCATCGCCGTCTCGTTCTGGTGCTTTGTGACATCCACAGACGGGACCCCGCAAACCGATACTATTGGCAATATCCCAGTGGAGTTTGTCGACACCGATATTCTGGAGAGCCGAGGATTGATGATAGTCAGCAAAGGCGTGACGGTGGACGTCAAGGTGCGGGCCACCCCGGCGGTATTGGCGAAGCTGGATGGACAGACGGTGAGGGTGCGGGCCAGTGTGTCCGGTGTCAGTACTGCGGGTACTCAAAAGATCAATTACACGGTGGCGCTTCCCAGTAATGTGGATGAGAGCCAGGTGCAGTTTGTCGGCGACGCCGGCGGCAGTGTGGTGGATGTGGATATAGCCCAGTTCCTCCGCCGGGAGGTGGAAGTCAAAGGCAGTTTCCAGGGGAGTGTGGCAGACGGGTATCTGGCCGGGATGGAGGACGATTTCCGATTCTCCCCCAGCACAGTGTGGATCAGCGGGCAGGCTGAGCTGGTTCGGCAGGTGTCCCACGTCCTGGTGACGGTCACTGATACGGAGTTGATGGATGACATCGGGAAGGATTGCCTGTTTACGCTCATCGGCGCCAGCGGCGATCCGCTGGATCTGGACGTGGAATGCGATGTGGACAGCGTGTATGCTACATTCCCCGTAAAAGCGACGGCGGACATTCCCTTGGAGGTTACGCTGATCCCTGGCGGTGGATTGGACAAGGATGATGTGGATTGCAAGCTGAGCGAGGATTCCATCAAGGTGGCCGGCAACCGTGATGCGGTGACGGCGCTGACTACGGCAGGCTCCATCAATCTGGCAACCATTGACCTGGCCTCTGTGCGGGATGGGGATGAACTGGTATTTGTGATCCCGCTAACGGATGAGCTGACCAATCTTAGCGGAATAACGGAGGTCAGGGCAGCCATCACCATCAAAAAGAAGGTGGTGAGCCAGACCTTCCCGGCCACCAACATCAACTATATCAATAAACCGGATGGATGGAACGCCGAGATCGTCACCAAGGAGATGTCGGTGGAGGTTCGGGGGAGCCAAGAGCTGATTGATGAACTGACAGAGGAGAACATCCAGGTGGTGGCTGACCTCCAGAATATCAATCAGGCGGCCGGCCAATATACGGTGCCGGTAAATATCCATCTGTACAGCCCCGGTTCCAATTCCGAGATTGGCGTGATGAACTCCAATTATTCCGTGGTCGTCACCCTCACCCCTGACTGACCGTGTTTGGATATGTTCGCCCTGTCCTGGATCGTCTGGACGAGGGGCAGAGGGAGGCGTACCAGAGCGCCTATTGTGGGTTTTGTCACACCTTGGGGGATCGTCATGGCTGGCTGGCCCGGTTTACCCTGCAATATGACTTTGCTTTCCTTGCGATCCTGTTCACGGCTGGAGAAGGTGAGAGCGAGACTGTCTGCCGCCGGTGTCCGGCTCACCCTTTGCGCAGGCCGGTGACCTGCCTCCAGGGGGAACGGATGGCCGCGGCGGCAGACCAGAGCATGATTCTGGTCTGGTATAAATTATCGGATGATGTGGATGACCATGGTGTGCTTACCGGGTTGCCATACCGCTTTCTCCGCCGGTTGTTTCAGAGGGCATATTGCCGGGCGGCGGCAGCGCAGCCCAGGTTTGACCGGCAGGTTCAAATGGGTTTGGCCCGACTGCGGGAACTGGAACAGGCTAGGTCTCCTGAGTTAGACCGGACAGCAGACACTTTTGCCAGTATTCTGGCATCCGCCGCCCAGGCGTATCCTGAGGGCAATCCGCTAAGGAGGGTGATGGGGGAGCTGCTCTACCACCTGGGTCGCTGGATTTATCTGGTAGACGCGTGGGACGACCTGGAGGAGGACCGGAAGAGTGGACGGTATAATCCGTTGGACGCCCGGTTCCATGGCCGGGCCGGAGAGGAACGAGATTATCTGGAAACCACCGCCGCCCATTCGGCCCGGCTGGCGGGGGCTGCGGCAAACCTGATGGAACTGGGCAGCTGGACGCCCATTGTGGAAAACATACTCTATCTTGGCTTACCTGCGGTGCAGAGCGCCGTGTTAGAGGGCCGTTGGAAAGAAATGAGACAGAGAAGGAGAAAGCCACATGAGAGATCCCTACGAAGTGCTGGGCGTCAATCCTGACGCCAGCGACGACGAGGTGAAAAAGGCCTACCGTGAGCTGGCGCGGAAGTACCACCCAGATAATTACCAAAATAATCCTCTGGCCGACTTGGCAGAGGAAAAAATGAAAGAGGTCAATGAAGCCTACGACGCGATTACGAAAGGGCGCTCTGGGGGTGGCGGTTATGCCCAGCAGAGCAGCTACGGTTACGGGGCCGCTTACCAGCAGCAGCGCCAGGGCGCCGGGGACGGGATGTTTGCCCGTGCCCGCCAGGCCATCAATGAAAACGACCTGGATTCTGCGGAGCGGGTTCTTCAGGGGGCCCCCTCCCGGAATGGAGAATGGTATTTTCTCATGGGCAGCATCGCCTATCGCCGGGGATGGCTGGACGAGGCCAGGCAGAATTACCAAATTGCCGTGCAGATGGATCCGGGCAATATGGAGTATCGCCAGGCCCTTGGGATGATGCAACAGGGAGGCTATGGCTACCAGCCTAATATGGCTGGGGCAGGCTGTGACGGGATGGACTGCTGTACCGCCATGATGTGTATGAACTGTATGTGCGGGGGCTGTCGTTGATATGAGGAGAAAGAACGCAGCGGCCACGGTAGCCTATCCGGCGATTTTGGGCGCGTTGGCGCTGGTCCTGGTGTACCTGGGATCTGTCGCGCCTACAGGGAACTGGGGTATTGTGGCCTTGGCTGGGCTGTTGCCCGCAGCGGCAGTGGTGTCTGTGAGCTTGAAGGCGGGGTTTTTGTGCTGGATAGTGGTGTCCATCCTGGCGTTCCTGCTGGTGCCGGATAAATTCTGCGTCCTGCTGTTTGCTGTGCTGTTCGGCCCTTACCCCATGATTAAGTCCTTGGTGGAGCAGCTACGGAAAAAACCTGTAGAATACCTGCTGAAACTGGTGTTTTTTAATGCAGCGTTCACGATGGTATGGCTGACGATGGCGTCGGCTGTGGCATCGAACCTGCCGGCAGCGATAGCGGGCTCGGTATGGGCGCTCTATCTGGCAGGAAATGTGGTATTTTTAGCCTATGACTATGGGTTTAGCAGGTTGCTTGCGGTATATATCAACCGCGTCCAGCGGTCTATCCATTGAAAGTTGGTGAGTGAAATGGTGAGAAGTATGACCGGCTATGGCCGTGGGGATCAATTATTTGATGGAGTTCAGGTTACTGTGGAACTACGGGCGGTAAACAACCGGTACCTGGACTGCACGGTTAAAATGCCCAAGACTTATATTTTTGCGGAGGACGCCATGAAAGCCAGGGTGCAGTCCGGCGTGGCCCGGGGGAAGGTAGACGTATTTGTTACCATTACCCGCGCCGGCGGGGACAATGTGGTGGTTACGGTCAATGAGGCACTGGCTAAAAGCTATATGGAGGCGTTGGAAAAACTTCATGAGCTGGGAGGCGGCAGCGTCAGAAAAAAATACGGCGCGGCTGACGTAGCACGGTTCCCGGATGTACTCACGGTGGAGAAGCGGGAAGAAAATCTGGATGAAATGAAAGGGCGGCTACTCACGGTGCTGGATCTGGCTGTGGCTGACTTTAACTCCATGCGCGTAAAAGAGGGTGAAAGGCTGGTTTCGGATATTTTAAGCCGAGCTGATACCATTGAACGTTTGTTGGGCGAAGTGGAGCAGCGCTCTCCCCAGTCGGTGGCGGATCACCGTGCCCGGCTTGAGGCCAAAATGCGGGAGGTGCTCCAGAACAACCAGATTGACGAAGCCCGCCTGCTCACCGAGGCGGCCATTTTTGCCGACAAAGTGGCGGTGGATGAGGAAACGGTGCGGCTACGCAGCCACCTGGGCCAGTTGCGGGAACTGCTGTCAGCCGGGGGTGCTGTAGGGCGGAAACTGGACTTTCTCATCCAGGAGTTCAACCGTGAGGCCAATACGATTGGGTCCAAATGTAATGACCTGGAGGTCAGCCGCCGCGTGGTGGATATGAAGGCAGAGATTGAAAAGATCCGAGAACAGGTTCAGAATTTGGAGTGAGGAGCATGAAACTGGTCAATATTGGGTTTGGCAATATGGTTTCCGCAGGGCGGGTGATTGCCATTGTAAGCCCAGATTCAGCGCCGGTAAAGCGTTTGGGCCAAGAAGCGCGGGATAGGGGCATGCTCATTGACGCCAGCTTTGGCCGTAAGACACAGTCGGTACTGGTAATGGACAGCGGCCATGTGATCTGGTCGTCCCTGCCGTCTGAGCAGGTGTCCGCGCGGTTTGGCCCAGGGGCGGGGCAGAAGTAAGAGATGGAGGATGAGGAGCTATGAGCAAGCGAACGGGGGAGCTGATTGTGCTGTCCGGCCCATCTGGGGTGGGAAAAAGCACAGTGATTGCTGAGCTTTTGGGCAGTCGGAGAGACATCCATTTTTCCGTGTCCTTTACCACGCGGCAGCCCAGGACGGGGGAGGCAGACGGGGTCAATTACAATTTTGTCTCTAGGGAAGAATTTGAGAGGATGATTGCCGCCGACGAGTTGCTGGAATATGCCGAATATGTGGGTAATTATTATGGGACATCGTTAAAAGTCATCCGGGAGCAGTTGGAGCAGGGGATTGACGTACTGCTGGATATTGAGGTTCAGGGCGCGGCCAAGGTGAAGGAGCGGTGCCCAGAGGCGGTGCTGATCTTTCTGATTCCCCCCTCCATTGAGGAGCTTTCCCGCCGTTTACACAGGCGAAACACCGACGCGGAGGAAGTGATTGGACGACGGCTACAAAAGGCCCGGGAGGAGTGCCGGGAGAGTGTGCATTATGATTATTTGGTTGTCAATGACACGGTGGTGTCCGCCGCAGGAGAGATTTTGTCCATCCTGGAGGCGGAGCGGTGCCGGACTGTAAAGCGTCTGCACTTGACCCAAAGTATTGTGGGCGGGTGAAGGAGTGCAATATTTTATCTAGGGAGGAACTAAATTATGTTATTGTATCCTGCGATTAAAGATCTGCTCAATCAAGTGCCCAGCCGTTATATGTTGGTAAATATGGTGGCCAGTCGAGCCAGGAAATTGTCCAGTGAGGCGGAGGTGTCCGGGGAGCCGCTGAATGAAAAGGCCGTATCCCTGGCGATCAACGAGGTGGCCAGCGGGGCGTTGCGGATCGAGGGCTTGAACGAGGAGCCATAAACGACGGGCAAGCAGAAGGCTCTGCTTGCCCTTTGGACTTTGGAAGAGACGGGGGAAGACACCGTGGCCAGTATCGCGAGAATTGCCGTATCAGCGGCCACCTATGCCATTGACTGTCCTTATGATTATCTGGTACCGGCCAAGCTGGAGGGAGTCCTCCGGCCGGGGATGCGGGCGGCAGTTCCATTTGGCTCCGGCAACAGGGTGCGTGACGGGATTGTGCTGGCCACTGGCCAACGGGAGGATACGGCCAAGTTAAAATGTATACTTGCTCTGTTGGATGAGGAACCAGTGTTGGGGCCGGAGTCGGTCCAGCTTGCCCTTTGGATGCGGGAGCATTATTTCTGTACGGTATACGACGCTATGCGAGTAATGCTTCCTGCGGGATTGTGGTTTTCCCTAAAGGACTGCTGGCGCATTGCGCCGGGAGTGGACCGGGAAACAGCCTTGGAGACTGCGGGTGATTCCGGGCCTGCGCAGAAGCTGGTGGAGATACTGTTTGCCAACGGCGGCTGGGCGGAGCTGGGAAAAATTCGGATTGCCTTCGGGACTGCCGACCCAGGACCATCCCTGCGGATGCTGGCCGAAAAGGAGGTCATAGTGCAGGAGGCAGGTGCGGCCCGGGGTGTTGGGGACAAAATGGAGCAGGTGGCGTCCCTGGCTATGGATGCGGGAGAAGTCATGGCCCTGCTGGCCCCAAAGCGGAAACGAGCTCCCCTGCAATACGCTATCGGGGAGACCTTATGTGCAGCGGGGGAGACTTCCGCGAAGGAACTGTGCTATTTTACCGGTGCGTCTATGTCGACCCTGAAGGCGCTGGAGCGTCAGGGCGTGCTGACCCTGTCCAAAAGGGAGGTATACCGCCGGCCAGAGCTGCCGGAATGGGAACAGGCAGTTCCAGTAGAGCTGAATGGGGCGCAGCGGGCGGCTTTAGATGGATTGCTGGAGCTAACCCAGGAAGATGCAGCCGTCGCGCTTTTGTACGGCGTTACAGGCAGCGGGAAAACCCAAATCTATTTGAAATTGATCCATGCCCTGCTGGAACGGGGAAAAACAGCGCTGATCATGGTGCCGGAGATTGCCTTGACGCCCCAGCTTGTGCGGATCTTTTGTTCCCATTTTGACCGGGAAGTAGCGGTGCTGCACAGTTCCCTGTCTGCTGGGGAACGCTGTGACGAGTGGAAACGGGCGTGCCGGGGGGAGGCCCGCGTGGTAGTGGGGACCCGGTCTGCTGTCTTTGCCCCGCTGCCGGATCTTGGACTTATTATCTTGGACGAGGAGCAGGAGCCTTCCTACAAATCGGAGCAGAACCCGCGGTATCACGCCCGGGAGGTGGCCCGTTACCGGTGTTACCGGGAGGGCGCGTTGCTCCTGCTGGGTTCGGCAACGCCGTCGGTGGAAACAATGTACCGCGCCAAGCAAGGGGAGTATCACCTGTTTGAGCTCCGGCACCGATTCAACGAGCGGACCCTTCCCCGGGTGACCATTGTGGATATGAAGGACGAGTTGCGCCGGGGGAACGGGGGAAGTATTAGCGCTGCCCTTGCGGAAAAGCTATGGGAAGCCATTGACCGAGGGGAACAGGCAATCCTGTTCCTGAACCGGCGTGGGGCCAACCGCATGGTCACGTGCGGGGAGTGTGGCGAAACGCCTACCTGCCCACGTTGCTCGGTTCACCTGACCTACCACTCCGCAAACCGGAGGCTGATGTGCCATTACTGCGGCCATTCGGAACCGGTGTCTGATCGGTGCCCTGTCTGCGGCGGTATACTGGATTTTGTAGGGACGGGGACACAGAAGGTGGAGGAGGAGCTTCGAGGGCTGTTTCCAGGAGTCGAGATTTTGCGCATGGATACGGATACGGTTTCCGTTACCCATAGCCATGAGGCTATGTTGAAAAAGTTTCAACGAGAACGTATCCCGATTCTGCTTGGCACGCAGATGGTAGCAAAAGGACTGGATTTTGAAAATGTCACTTTGGTTGGTGTGATATCGGCGGACCAATCCCTTTATACTGGGGATATTTATTCCGGTGAACGCACGTTTTCCCTGCTTACACAGGTGGTGGGGCGGGCTGGCCGGGGCGGAAAAGAGGGTCAGGCCGTCATCCAGACATTCACACCGGACAACGAGGTAATCCGATGTGCTGCCCGCCAGGATTATGACGCTTTTTACCGGCAGGAGATCCAGATCCGCGAACTGCGGAACCTCCCGCCCTGTAGCGATTTGTTTGTGCTGTGCGCTTCCGGCCTGGAGGAGACGGCGGTGCTCCGGGCATGTCTGAGATTACGGGACAGTCTTGGAGCGGCCCTGCGCAGAGCGCCCTATGCAGAATACGGTTGCCGCCTCCTGGGGCCCGCACCTGCGGCAGTGGCAAAGATAAATGACCGGTATCGGTACCGGCTGATTTTGAATGCCAGAAATACGAAAGTAATACGCCAACTGGTGGCACACTTGATCCGGAGTGCACAGTCGGACAAGCAGAACCGGGGAGTGGCCTTTTATGCTGGCTTTGAGCCAATTGATTGATGAGGAGGAAAACCAAAATGGCGCTGAGAAAGATCTTGACACAGGGAGAATCTTCTTTGGAAAAAGTGTGCCGCCCGGTGGAAAGGTTTGACCGGCGGCTCCACATCCTGTTGGATGATATGAAGGAGACGCTGGCAGAGGCCAATGGCGTGGGGCTGGCGGCTCCCCAGGTGGGGATCCTGCGCCGTGCGGTAATTGTGGTAGACGAGCAGGATCAGATGATTGAATTGGTCAATCCGGTAATTATCCGTCAGGAGGGGGAGCAGGATGGCCTTGAAGGTTGTCTTAGCGTTCCGGGGATGTATGGTAAGGTTAAGCGGCCTAATTACGTCATCGTACGGGCCCAGGATCGGGATGGAAACCCTTTTGAAGTGTCCGGTGAGGGGATAGTGGCCAGATGCTTCTGCCATGAAACGGAACACTTGGACGGCCACCTGTTTGTAGAGCATACCGGCCGGCTGTATACCCTGGAAGAGCTGGATGCCATGGAGGCAGACGGGGAGGAACTCCAATGAAAATTGTGTTTATGGGAACGCCGGAATTTGCCGTGCCATCATTGAACGCATTGGTTGCGGCAGGGCATGAGCTGTGCGGCGTTTTCACCCAGCCAGACAAACCAAAAAATCGAGGAATGAGGGTCCAACAACCACCTGTAAAACAATATGCCTTGTCGAAAATGCTGCCAGTTTATCAGCCAGAAAAGATGCGAAATGGAGCGGCTCTGGATATACTACAGAGGCTGAAGCCAGATCTCATTGTGGTAGCCGCTTACGGGAAACTCCTTCCACCGGATGTCTTGGCGTTGCCCAGGCTGGGATGCATTAACGTCCATTCATCGCTTTTGCCCAAATATCGGGGAGCTGCCCCCATTAACTGGGCCATTTTGAACGGCGAAGATGAAACGGGTATCAGCATCATGTATATGGCAGAGGGGATGGACACTGGGGATATCCTGGCCCAACGCAGGACACCCATTGATCCGGATGAAGATGCCACCTGCCTCTACAATCGGTTGGCGATATTGGGCGCCAGCCTCTTGACCGAGGTGGTGTGCCAAATCGGGAGTGGAATAGCCCAGGCAGTCCCTCAGGATGACAACTTATCCTGCTATGCGCCTATGCTTTCCAAGGATCTCTCGCCTATGGATTTTGAAAAGACAGCCCAGCAGCTCCATAACCAGGTCCGGGGCCTATTTCCTTGGCCTGCCGCCGTAGCAGTGTTGAATGGAGTCAGGTGCAAGATTTTACGCACGGTACGGACCAATGAAACCACGGGAAAAAGTCCGGGGACTGTAGTGCAGGCGGATAAAAAGGGATTGAAGGTGGCCTGTGGGGATGGTCGGGTATTGGAAATTCTGGAGCTTCAGCCAGATGGTAAAAAAGGTATGACGGCGTCGGCATTCCTGCTGGGGCACCCTGTTCCAGTGGGGGCAGTGCTGGCAAAACAGGGGTGAATGCGATGGGTTCAGCCAGAGAGACTGCAGTGCTTACCTTGGCTGCCTGTGAGCGCCAGAGGGCATGGTCGGATGGGTATCTAAAAAAAACAATTCGGGGACAGGGGCTGGACCGGCGGGATGCGGCATTGGCCACGAAGCTGTGCTATGGTGTTCTGCAAAACAAGCTGTTGCTGGATTGGCATATCTCCTTATTCTGTAACACAAAGCTCAGTAAGCTGGATATAAAAGTGCTGTGCAGTTTACGGGTTGCTGTATATCAGCTGCTGTTTTTAGATAAGATACCGGCCCGTGCTGCGGTAAACGAGGCGGTGGAGCTTGCCAAAAAGCATTGCCGCAACCCTAAAGCGGCCGGAATGGTCAACGGCATCTTGCGTGCTATGCTTCGGCAGGGTGAGTTTCCTGCCCCCCCAATAGGTGACAAGTTGGAAGACTTGTCGCTTAGATATAGTCATCCACAGTGGATAGTGGAGGAATTCCAGGCCATGCTTGGGGCAGATGAGGTTGAGGCGCTGTTGGAGGCCAACAACCAACAACCTCCTGTCACCGTGCAGACAAATATGCTGCGAGCAGAACCTGTGGATCTGGTGAAGATCCTGTTGTCGGCTGGAATAGAGGCAGAGCTACACCCCTGGATGCCTGGGTGCCTGTTACTGAGCGGAACGGGGGATTTGGAACAGTTGAAGGCGTTCCAGGACGGCTTGTTTTATGTTCAGGATGTTGCGGCCCGGCTGGCAGTTTCAGTTGCTGAAATCACCCCAGAAAGCCGTGTACTAGACTGTTGCGCCGCCCCAGGCGGAAAATCTTTTGCTGCTGCTATAGATATGGGAAACCACGGGGAAGTGGTTTCTTGCGATATCCACTTGCACAAAATGCGCCTAATAGAAGCTGGCCGAGACCGGCTGGGCTTGTCTATCATCGTGCCGCAGATCCAAAGCGCCATGGAGACAAGGAAAGAGTGGTTGAAAGGGTTTGACACAGTGATTGCCGATGTGCCCTGTTCCGGATTGGGCATTATCCGGAAAAAGCCAGACATCCGCTACAAAGAACCAGGACCGCTAAATGATTTGCCGCGGGTGCAGCGGGCGATTTTGAGCAACTGCGCCCAATATGTCCGCCCTGGAGGAGTGCTGATCTACTCCACCTGTACGTTGCTGTGCCGGGAAAACGAAGATGTCGTGAAAGAATTTTTAGGGGGACATCCACAGTTTTGCCTGGAGCAATTTGAGCTTCCCCGGTTTGGCATTCAGCCTGGATGGATAACCTTCTGGCCCCATATCCATGAAACAGACGGGTTTTTTACCGCCAAACTTCGCAGAAAGGGATGACCCTGATGACCGACCTAAAATCCATGACACCGAAAGAGATGGCCGGCCTATTTCAATCGATGGGGCAGCCGTCGTTCCGGGCAATGCAGGTGTTTCGATGGCTTCAGCAGGGGATTGAGTCTTTTGACGAGATGAGCAATATCCCAAAGTCGCTGCGCGAGCAGATGAAAGCGGAATGCACGCTTACAGTGCCGGAGATAGAACGCAGGCAGGTTTCCAAGATAGATGGGACAGTCAAATATCTTTGGAGACTCGGGGACGGGAATTGCATCGAAACGGTTTTGATGCGCTACAAGTATGGGAATACTATATGTGTGTCCAGCCAAGTGGGATGCAACATGGGCTGTGTATTTTGCGCATCTACGTTGGGTGGAAAGGTGCGAAACTTGACGGCTTCTGAAATATTAGATCAGGTAATCTTCACACAGAAGGATAGCGGTGAGAGGATATCCCATATCGTTATGATGGGGATTGGAGAACCGCTGGACAATTTTGATAATGTCCTGCGCTTCCTCACACTGGTGAACCACCCGGATGGGATGAATATTGGGATGCGCCACATTTCTTTGTCTACCTGCGGGCTGATAAAGAAAATTGACAAACTGGCCGGTCTTGGGTTACAATTGACGCTAAGCGTATCACTCCATGCCCCGGATGACGAGGTGCGGTCCCGACTGATGCCGGTCAATCGGTCAGTGGGGATAGGGCAGTTGATGGAAGCATGCCGCCGTTACTTTGAAGTTACGGGGCGGAGGGTTTCTTATGAGTATGCTTTGATTGACGGAGTTAACGACAGCGATGCCCAGGCTGATCGGCTGGCGGGGTTCCTCCAGGGCCAGCCCGGCCACGTGAATCTGATTCCGCTGAACGACGTGGAGGAGTCACCTTTGAGGCCGAGCCGCCGTGTGCGCCAGTTTCAGCAGAGGCTGGAAAGCCGTGGAGTTACTGCTACGGTGCGGCGTAAGCTGGGCGGCGATATCGATGCCTCCTGCGGCCAGTTGCGGAGGAAGCAGATACGCGAGCAGCAATTACCTAGTTCCTAGAAGGAGGGACGTACATGAAACTTTTTGGCGTGACCGACATAGGCTGTCACAGAAAGGACAACCAAGACAGCTATGCCGTTCGCCAGTTGACGGAAGAGGCGGCCTTGCTGGTAGTTTGCGATGGTATGGGCGGGGCTCAGGCTGGCAGCGTAGCCAGTTCGGTGGCGGTGGATGCGTTCACCGCTTCTGTGGAAAAGGCCTATGCGGATGGTGCGCGAGATGACCCGGAATGGTGGGAAGACGTGCTTGCTCATGCCTGCGGCGCGGCAAACCGGCAAGTATTTGATCTGGCCCAGCAGAACCTGGAATACCAAGGGATGGGCACTACTTTGGTGGCGGCCCTTGCAGTGCATGGGGAATCCTACGTGGTCAATGTAGGGGACAGCCGGTGCTATCTTATAGAGAACGGGATGATTCGGCAGGTAACGGTGGATCATTCACTGGTTCAGCTCCTGGTTGACCGAGGTGAAATTACCGCGGAGGAGGCCAGGGTACATCCACAGAAGAACTTGATTACCCGTGCGCTGGGTGTGGAAAGCACAGTGGCCTGTGATCTCCTCCGGGTAGAGACAGGAACGGACAGCCGCTTGCTGCTGTGTAGCGACGGATTGACCAATGTGCTGCCCGATCAGGTGCTGCTTCGGGAATCTATGGGGGAACCGGAGCCGGAGGCGCTCTGCCGTACTCTGCTGCACATGACACTGGAACAGGGTGCACCGGACAATGTGACGGTTGCGCTGGCACAGCTGTAAAGCTGATAGGAGGACTTTTACCATGGATCAATACATAGGTAAAATGCTCGACAATCGCTATGAGATTTTGGAGTGCATTGGAACCGGCGGCATGGCGGTGGTGTATAAGGCACGATGTCACAGGCTGAATAGGCTGGTTGCACTGAAGATCTTGAAGCCGGAGCTTGCAAGCGATGCGGATTTCCGCCGCCGGTTCCATGATGAATCCCAGGCCGTTGCCATGCTTTCTAATGCTAATATCGTCTCTGTGTACGATGTGAGCCATTCCGACGGGCTGGATTATATCGTCATGGAGCTTGTGGATGGTATGACGCTCAAACAGTATATGCAAAAGCGCGGCACGCCGTTGAATTGGCGTGAAGCCCTGCATTTTATCACCCAGATTGTCCGGGCATTGGGGCATGCCCATAGCCGCGGCATTATCCACCGGGATATCAAGCCCCACAATATCATGGTTCTCCGGGACGGAAGCGTAAAGGTCACGGATTTCGGCATTGCCCAGTTGGCCAGCGCGGCCCAGAACACCATGACCCAAGAGGCTATTGGCTCCGTGCACTATATCTCGCCAGAACAGGCCAAGGGAAGCCATGTGGACTGTCGGACCGACATCTATTCTGCTGGTGTAGTGCTGTATGAGATGCTCACGGGCCGGTTGCCTTTTGAAGGCGACACCCCAGTTTTTGTGGCTATTCAGCACATCAATGCCATCCCGGTCCCGCCCAGGAGCCTGAATCCGGACGTCCCTCGTGCGCTGGAGGCCATTACAATGAAAGCTATGGCGCCCGATCTGAATCAGCGGTATGGTTCGGCAGACGAAATGTTGGAGGATTTGAAGGAATTCCGGAAAAATCCGGATATGAAGATATCTTCGGCTGCTTCTGCCCCTCATATTGTGGATGAGCCCACCGTGGTGGTACCGGCAGTGAGGACGACCAACCAGGGAGAGCAGGAGCGGAGACTTCGGGATCACCCGCAGCCGGAGCGCAGGGAACACCGCCGCCGGGAGGTTGTGGATGACGACGACTATGATGAACCGCCCCAACGGGGCGGGGGTATCGTACCTGCGTTGATTGCCATCCTGATTATCCTATTGTTTATTAGTGGCATGGTCTATTTCCTCTACAATTTCCTATTTAAAGGGATGTTTGATGACGTGCAGGAGTACCCCGTCCCCTCTGTGCTGGGGTATACACTGGATGACCTGGAGCAAAATAAATCCATTTTGGGCGACTTCACCGTTGAGGTAGGCGGAACCGTATATAATGCGGACTATCCAGAAGGGCAAATTTGCAACCAGACCCCTGACGCTAATTCTATGGCCCGAGAGGGGGATATGACCATCACGGTGACGATCAGCGGCGGCGAGGACAATATGTATATGGTGGATGTAACCGGATGGGATGCCCGTATGGCGCTGCAAACGCTGCAAAACGAAATGGGCTTGCGGGTAGTACAGGAGTATGCCTCCTCGGATACCATCACCCAGGGGTATGTGATTTCCTACACCCCTATGAAGGGAACCCAGGTGGGGAAAGGGCATCTGGAAGAAGTGACCATCGTCATCAGCAGCGGGCCGGAGAGCCAGCCTGTGGTAGTGCCGCGGTTTATCAACGTGAATTTTGACCAGATCCAGAGCCAACTGGACAGCCTGGGATTAAAGCTGGGTAAAGTGGAATACCATCACAATGACGAATATGCTGAAGGTCGCGTATTCTGGCAGAGCATTGGGGAACGCAATGAAGTGGAGCAGGGCAAAGCCATCGACTTCTGGGTCAGCCTGGGTCCGGAAGTCCCGGAGCCAACCCCGTCGGATGAGGTGCCCGTAACGGAGCCGCCTAAGCCCAGCGAGGACCAGCCCACGGTGGAACCTACCCAGGATGTCTCCGTACCGACCAGTACCCAGACCATTGAGGTAGATTTAAGCGGTTACGTGGGTACAGTAAACGTGCGCATCGTGGTGGGCGACGTAACTCATTTTGATGGGGCGGTGGATGCGTCTACCGGTACGCTGAGCCGCCAAATTACCGGTTCCGGCCAACAGATGGTGTATATCTATATCGATTATGTGCTGTATCGCAGTTATCCGCTGCAATTCTAACGGCATGACAGGGCAGATCATCAAAGCGCTCAGCGGGTTTTACTATGTGGACGTGGGGGAGAGGGAACCCGTTCCCTGCCGGGGCCGGGGAAAGCTCCGGCACCAGAGGATTACCCCGCTGGTAGGGGATCGGGTAGAGATAACCCGTCAATCAGATGGCGCCGGTATGGTAGACGCTATTCTGCCCCGGAAAAATCAATTCCGCCGCCCCATGGTAGCCAATATTGACCAGATGGTAATCATTGCCTCAGGGGCTGTCCCTGTCACCGATCCATTCCTCATTGACCGCATGGCGGCTATGGCAGAGTGGAAAGAGTGTGAGGTGCTGGTCTGTTTTAATAAGTGTGACCTGGACCGGGCAGAAGGGCTGGCCCAGGTTTACCGGAATGCAGGCTTTCCCACCTTACAGGTAAGTGCGGAGACAGGTGATGGGATGCAGGAGCTTTTGATGGCGATTAATGGAAAGGTTTCTGCCTTTATGGGGAATTCCGGCGTTGGTAAATCCAGTATCCTCAACGTACTTCAGCCTGGTTTTACCCTTCGGGTAGGCGGCGTTAGCGAAAAACTGGGCCGGGGCAGGCACACCACCCGCCATGTTGAGCTGTTCCATGTGGGTGGTGGCTTGGTAGCGGACACACCGGGGTTTTCTTCCTTTGATCTGGAAGATACGGAGCCTATCCCCAAGGAGGAGTTGGCATCCGCATTCCGAGAGTTTGGGCCGTACACTGGGCTTTGCCGGTTCCAGGGCTGCGCCCACGTGAAAGAGCAGGGCTGTGCGGTGCTGAAGGCGCTGGCTGAGAGCAGGATTGCTCCCAGCCGCCACCAAAGCTACATTCGCCTTTATGAACAGGCGAGGGGAATCCGCCAATGGGGGCCGGGGAAAGGTAAATAAGATAGACGCCCTGCCGGCATTTGCCGGCGGGGCGTCTGCTTTTTGCTTATATAGAGGAGTAGGGTTTTATAATGAACCCCCTAAAACGGGATAGTCGGCGCATCCGTTATGCGTTCAGATAGGGATAATAGGCAAAGTAGCAGAAAATGTCCATCTGCCTAGCATCGGCGCCGTTTTGTTCCTTTAGTTCCATCAGGCTGTTTGCTTCATACATTTGCATTCAGCTCCTTTCTATAAAGCAGTATACTCCCTGTTTGCGGAAAATGGAAGTGGTGGCACAGACGATATTCACAAAAATAGAGGTGTATTTTTGTGAATAAAGCCGAATAAATGCAAATTAGATATTTGATTCTTTCAAAATGAGCCCATTTAGGCGGATTATTACATTAGAACTGCATGAACAAGACAACCCCCTGTCACATATGATAATATCAGATTTGGATGGCGGGAGGGGGTGTTTTCATGCGAGTGGTGGTGGTGCGATTTCCAAAGGCGCTATGCGGCCTGATGCGCAAAATCTTCCACATGGACTGAGAGTTCTCCCAAGCAGTTGCGCTACGGTAGGCATATCCATATGGGCTTACTCATATAGTGGACACAGAATACGTGCAAGGAGAGGACGCCTATGGACATGGAGCTGCAACGCATGACAATGGAGGGGTACCGGCCTGTTAGTCATGGAATGTTTTCCCAGGAGGAGACTCTGGAGACGATTGTGCCGGATGCCTGCCCGGATATTTCCCGCATTGTTTCGGCAGTAGGAAAAGTTTTTTTGAAAGAAAAGGAGCTGGGGGAGGGATCACTCAGACTGTCTGGTACCGCGCGGGTAACGGTTCTGTACATACCGGAGGAGGAGGTGATGCCCCGGGCTCTGGACATATCCATCCCCTTCCAATGTGTCCGGGATGATCCGCAATTTCATGCGGGTTGCCCGGTTCAGGCCATGGTTCACGCGGCATCTGCGGATGCCCGGACGGTCAATCCGCGGAAAATCCTGGTGCGGGTAAATTTGGCGGTCTGGGCAGCAGCTTACCAGCAGGAGCGGCGGGAGTTGAGCTGCGATGTGAACTGTGCGGAAGGCGCTGGGGTAGAAAAGCTGTTCAGCCCATGTAAATGCTGCATTATCCCGGATGTAGCGGAGAAGGTATTCACCTTTTCCGATGTATTACGCCCGCCCGCCTCCAAGCCGGAGATTGATGAACTGCTGCTTTACCGGGCTGATATGGGGTCGATGGATGCAAAATTTATTGGGAAAAAGTTGGTTTTGAAGGGGAACGTCCAGCTGGCTGCCCTGTATCGTGGCGGGGAGGAGCTGGTTCAGGTGAGATTTGAACTGCCGTATTCTCAAATTCTTGACCTGGGGGAGGTACCGGATGAGGCGGAGCCGGAGGTGGCTGTGGCGCTGAAAAGTGTGGACTGCCGCTTACGGGAAGGGGAGCTGGAAGTGACGTTTGAGGCGCTGGCCCAGGCGGCGCTGTGGGTACGGCGGTCTGTGACGCTGATCAGCGATGCGTACTGTGTCGGGCAGCCCCTTGATGTAGAGCGCACACCGGTGCGCGTATGCACCATGGCAGAACGTTCCGTCCGCCGGGAAGCGGCCAGGAAGCTGTGTGAGTCCGGCATACCAGCCAAGCAAGTTCTTGACTGTGCCATTGCAGTGACGACTATGGCCGGCACGCCGGTGGACGGCGGCATGGAGTTCACTGCCCAGGCCATTGCCTCTATTTTGTACCTCAGTGAGGACGACGCATTGTGCGGCGTGGACGTGGATATCCCAGTCGGCTGCCGGATGGAGCTTCCGCCAAGTTGCGCCTGTTTCTGTGTCTGCCGTCCGATCGGTGAAGTCACCGCCGTGCCCGTTACAGGGGGGCTTGAGGTCCGGTTTGAGGCAGAATTTTCCTGGACCACGGTGCGGGAGGAGCAGGTAAACTGCGTTACCGATCTAAAGCCAAGCACGGTACAGGTGGGTGGGCCGCGCCCGTCGGTAATTATCCGACGAGTGGAACAGGGCGAAGGACTTTGGGATATCGCTAAATCTTGCGGCTCCACAGTAGGGGATATCTGCAGCGCGAATAGCCTGCCTTCTAATGAAGCGCCGGCAGGTATGCTGCTACTCATCCCGGCGAGAAGATGTTGAACTGGAACGGGCGGCATAGAAAACTATGCCGCCCGTTTCACGATGTCCGGCCTTAAAATGTTTCACGCAAAACGTGTGTTCAATCATATTGCGCAGCTTATCCCCATAGACATGGAATGAGTATGCGTGAGGAGGGTTCGGCATTGGAAAACAAACTGTATGAGGATATTGCCCAGCGTACCCAGGGCGACATCTATATTGGCGTGGTGGGACCGGTCCGCACGGGGAAATCCACCTTTATCAAACGGTTCATGGAAACCCTGGTGCTTCCTAAAATTGAGAACAGCTATATCCGGGACCGGGCCCGGGATGAACTGCCCCAAAGCGGTTCCGGCCGGGTGGTGATGACTGCGGAACCAAAATTTGTCCCGGAGGATGCAGTAGAGATGACGATGGAGGACGGCGGGGTGTTCTCCGTCCGGCTCATCGACTGTGTAGGCTATATGGTGCCCAGCGCCCTGGGGCAAATGGATGGTGAACAGCCCCGCATGGTGACCACCCCCTGGTTTGACCATGAAATCCCCATGACCCAGGCGGCGGAATTCGGCACTAAAAAAGTGATTACCGACCACTCCACCATTGGGATCGTGGTTACCACCGATGGTTCCATCGCCGATATTCCGCGGGAAGACTATCTGGAGGCGGAGGAACGGGTCATTGGTGAACTGAAAGGTTTAGGTAAACCGTTTATGGTGTTGCTCAACTCCGCCGATCCTTATGGGGAACGGGCACAGACTCTCCAGGCGGACATCGCAGAACGCTACGATGTGACCTGCCTGGCGGCCAACTGCCTTACATTGGATGAGGGCGCGGTGAGCGAGATTATCCGGGCGGTGCTCCACGAATTCCCCATGAAGCAGATGGATCTGTTCCTGCCGCCTTGGGTAGATGTCCTGCCTTTCGACCATCCCATCAAAAGCGGACTGTACGCCATGATCCGAGAGGAGACGGCGTCCCTCCAGCGGCTTCGTGATGCGGAAAGTGCGGTGCTGGCCATGGGGGACCGGGAGGAGATCAGCTCCGCCGCCCTCAACCGGATGGATATGGGCAGCGGGGTGGTTACCGCAACGCTGGAGCTGCCGCGGGGATTGTTCTACTCCACTGTGTCCGAGCGGTGCGGGCTGGAAATCAGGGATGACGGCGACCTCATCGATCAACTCACTCAGATGGCCGCCATGAAACGCAGCTACGAAAAGGTGGAGGGGGCGCTCCAGCAGGTAGAGGCCACGGGCTATGGAATTGTTATGCCTGACCCAGAGGAGATGACGTTGGAGGAACCGGAGATTGTTAAGCAGGGGGGACGATACGGCGTGCGCCTCAAGGCATCGGCACCGTCCATCCACATGATGCGGGCGGACATCCGGGCAGAGGTTTCCCCTATTATGGGCACGGAGAAGCAGTCGGAGGAGATGGTGGACTATCTGCTCCGACAATTTGAGGGCGATACAGGAAAAATTTGGGATTCCAATATCTTTGGACGCTCTTTCCATGAACTGGTGGGGGAGGATCTGAATGGTAAGCTAAAACGGATGCCGGAAGAAGCCCGGGAAAAACTGCGCGAAACCCTCCAACGTATCATCAACGAGGGTTCTGGCGGGCTGATTTGCATTATCCTTTGATACTCGTGCCCAATTTAAAAGAGCGCTGGGTGGTCTGCCACCGAGCGCTCTTTTTAGATTTGGAACGCCAGCGCCTCCAGTGCCCCCCGATCTCGGATCGTAACTGAGCGGTAGCCCAGTTCCACCAAACCTTGGGAAGCCAGTTCCCCCAAAACCCGGCTTACGGTTACCCGGGACAGGCCAGCCGCCTGACCGAGAGCCTCGTGGGTGCTGTGGATGACACTATCCTCGACAGCTTGAGATAAGAGGCAGCGGGCGACCCGCTGGCCGGAGGGAAGGGAGGCGCTGTCTACATGGGCGGACAGCATCCGCACTGTCCGGGCCAGGTATTGGAGCATGGGGAGGGCCAGCTCCGGGTGGCGCCGAAATGCACGGTCCAACTGGCCCTGCTCTACCGTCAGGATCATGCATTCCTCAAGGGTCATGGCAGAAGTAACCCGTGGGTAGCCGTCAAAAAAAGACGCTTCCCCCATCAGGTCGCCCGACCGATGAATGGTGAGCACCCGTTCCTCACCGGAGCTGGTACTGATAAAACTGCGTACAGAGCCGGAAAGCAAGTAATAAAAGCAGTCCGGGTGGGTACCTTGAAGATAGACCAGCTGGCCGGCATGATACCTATGTGGATTGCAGCCCTCAGCCAGCAAATCCCAGACCACCATAACAATCACCTCTAATTCAGATATAAATGTATCATGGTTTACATTTTTTGTCCAGCGGTTCTGGCATAATCGAAGCATAAATCGGATACCTGATCCGTAGGCATCGTTAGAATATTATGAGGAGGAATCTCGCATGGGTATGACCATGACCCAAAAAATCTTGGCCCATTCCGCAGGGCTTGCCCGAGTGGAAGCCGGGCAACTCATTGAGGGCAGGCTGGATCTGGTGTTGGGCAACGATATCACGACTCCTGTAGCTATCACGGAGTTTAACAAGGCAGGACTGTCCTCTGTGTTCAACAAGGATAAAATTGCCATTGTGTTGGATCACTCTACGCCGTGCAAAGACATCAAATCCGCCCAGTTGTGCGCCGTCTGCCGGGACTTTGCGAAAAAACACGAGATCAGCCATTTTTACGATGTGGGACAAATGGGTATTGAGCATGCGCTTCTGCCCGAACAGGGGCTTGCCGCTCCTGGGGAAGTTATGATAGGTGCAGACTCCCACACCTGCACCTATGGGGCGCTGGGGGCCTTCTCCACTGGTGTAGGCTCAACGGATATGGCCGCTGGTATGGCAACAGGACTGGCCTGGTTCAAAGTGCCCTCTGCCATCAAGGTGAACTTGTTGGGAAAGCTGGGGCAGTATGTCAGCGGCAAGGACGTGATCCTTCACCTGATCGGGATGATCGGTGTGGATGGCTCTCTGTATCAGTCGTTGGAGTTTGCCGGGGAGGGTGCAGCCTCACTTGAGATGGACGACCGCTTCACCATCTGTAATATGGCCATCGAGGCTGGGGCCAAAAATGGCATCTTCCCGGTGGACGACAAGACTGATGCTTACCTGAAGGGCCGGGTGAACCGGAAATGGAAGGCATTTGAGGCTGACCCGGACGCCCAGTACACGCAGGAAGTTACCATCAACCTGTCAACCCTGCGCCCCACAGTGGCATTCCCGCATTTGCCCTCTAATACGAAAGCTGTGGACGAGGCGGCGGGCACACCCATCCAGCAGGTGGTGATCGGCTCCTGCACCAACGGACGGCTAAAGGATCTGAGGGAGGCGGCCGCACTCATCAGAGGCCGGAAGGTGGCGGACGGGGTGCGGTGCATTGTCATACCCGCTACCCAGCAGATTTATCTGGATGCCATGGAGGAGGGACTGGTAGCTGATTTCATCCGGGCCGGGGCGGTGGTATCCACACCCACCTGCGGCCCGTGCTTGGGGGGACATATGGGAGTTTTGTCTGACGACGAGTGGGCAATTTCCACCACCAACCGTAACTTCGTTGGCCGTATGGGCCCTACCAGTTCCATGATTATTCTGGCCAGTCCCGCCGTGGCGGCGGCTAGCGCTGTGACGGGTGTGGTTACCGATCCGGCCACTTTATAAACGAGGTGTAAAGGAATGAAGATTTACAAATATGGAGATAACGTGGATACCGATGTCATTATTCCAGCGCGGTACCTTAATGCTCCGGATGAAAAATCCCTGGCGTCCCATTGTATGGAGGACATTGATACAAGTTTTGCCGCAACTGTGGAGGCAGGGGATATCGTGTTGGGCGGCAGCAATTTCGGCTGTGGGTCCTCCCGAGAACACGCGCCGCTGGCGATCAAGGCCTGTGGCGTGAAGTGCGTGATTGCCAAGAGTTTTGCACGCATTTTTTACCGAAATGCGATCAATATCGGGTTCCCCATTTTGGAGTGTCCCGAGGCGGTGGATGGTATTGGCCCCGGAGACAGCGTCAGTGTGGACTTCCAGAGCGGGGTGATTGTCAACGAGAGCACTGGGTTGAAATTCCAGGCTGCGCCGTTTCCGGCATTCGTTAACGGCATTATTGAGCATGGTGGGTTGCTGAAGTCATTGAAGGAGCGGGGTGTGGCAAGATGAAGTTGTCGGAAGAAGATATTGATGATGTCTTGCAGGATTATTTTAGCCTGATCAAAGCGGTATGTTCAGGGGGGAAACCAACAAAAGTTGAATTGCTGGAGGAAGAAGGGGAGATTGATACAGATACCGTAATTGTCGATGGGGTCACCTATGAGTTCTCTGATATTCCCCATGATGACCAGGTGAATACTGGGCGTGTATTGGAGATTGAAGAACTGCTTTGCGGCGCTTATGGGAAAGTCTCGGCTGCTGAACTCCAGGCAAGGCTGGCAGAAAAAATTCAAAAGGAATGGTAGAATATGAATTTTAAGATTGCCCTGATTCGCGGGGACGGTATCGGTCCGGAGATCATCAACGAGACGGTAAAGGTTATCGACAAAGTGGGTGAAAAATTTGGCCACGCCTTTGAGTACATAGATGTGCTGATGGGCGGCTGTGCCACTGACGCGATTGGTACGAGCTATCCAGAGGGCACAGCAGAACTGTGCAAGTCCTGCGATGCGGTGCTTTTGGGGGCGGTAGGCGGCCCAAAATGGGGCAGTGATCGACCTGCGCAGGAAAGGCCGGAAACAGCGCTGTTAGCTATCCGTAAAGATTTGGGGCTTTATGCAAATTTGCGTCCTGCCGTTCTGCGCCCCGCATTAATAGATGCCTGTCCGCTGAAACGGGAGACGGCGGAACAGGGGATTGATCTGCTGATGCTTCGGGAGCTCACTGGAGGGATCTATTTCGGAAAGCGGGGCAGGTACCAGACCGAAGATCGGGGGGTGGAAGCTACCGATCTGATGGCCTACTCTGAAAAGGAAATTGAGCGTATTGGCCGCCGGGCCTTTGAGATGGCCCGTTTGCGCCGCAAGAAGGTATCGAGCGTGGATAAGGCAAACGTGCTGGAAACCTCCCGGCTGTGGCGGTCGGTGATGCACCGGCTGGCAGAGGAGTACCCCGATGTGGCTTATGAAGACGTATTGGTGGATAACTGTGCTATGCAGCTGATGCGGGATCCAGGACAGTTCGATGTGGTGGTCACTGAGAATATGTTCGGCGATATTTTGTCCGATGAGGCATCTATGGTTACCGGCTCCATCGGGTTGCTGCCCTCCGCCTCCATGGGAGACGGGGCTCCAGCGCTGTACGAACCGATACATGGTTCCGCCCCCGATATTGCGGGCCAGGATAAAGCTAACCCTATCGCCACCATCCTGTCCGCAGCTATGATGTTTCGATATTCCTTTCAACTGGGTGATGAGGCGGATGTCATTGAGGAGGCCGTGGACAAGGCACTTGCAGCGGGTTGGCGTACCGCGGACATCGTGAACCTGGGGGAAGCGATTGTCGGTACCCGGCGGATGGGCGAGGTTATCCGGGAAAATATTTAAGAATGCGGCCGGCCGGGACAAGTGTTGTGTCCTGGTCGGCCTTTACGGCATGGTATGGGACGGAGCTGGAATAGGGGAGCATTGCGTCCTAATGCGCTGTGATGAGCATCTTGCAAAGCACAACTTC
The DNA here is from genome assembly GCA_910587205.1 of uncultured Oscillospiraceae bacterium. Classification (GTDB taxonomy): domain Bacteria; phylum Bacillota; class Clostridia; order Oscillospirales; family Oscillospiraceae; genus Enterenecus. Next base: position 7,197 of record CAJULZ010000005.1, on the reverse strand, counting down.
CCATGATAAAATATTAGTTGAGGGGGAAGGTATGTGAGAATTGATATCTTGCAAGATATACAGCGAGAGATTCGGTATCGTTGCGAGCAACCGTCCAATCGGTTTGGGATGGGTGTATATGAGCATATTAAGGCGGTGGTCAAAAATGGAGCCCTATTGGCGGAACGATATGGGGCTGACCAGGAGGTTGTGCTAATTGCCGCATGGCTCCACGATATCGCGTCTATTACCGACTACAGTTTGTACCGGAATCACCATATCTATGGGGCGAAGATGGCCTGGGAAATCCTGTCCAAATGGGGTTACGGAGAAGAAAAGACTGCATTGGTGCAGCGATGTATCCAAAACCACCGGGGCAGCGTGTCTCTGGAAAAGGGCAGCTTGGAGGAAATATGTATCGCGGATGCAGATGCTATGGCTCATTTTGACAGTCTGCCCAGCCTGCTGTATCTGGCCTACCATGAGCAGGGTATGGAGTTTGAGGAAGGGAGGGACTTTGTCCGGCGGAAGCTGGAGCGGAGCTTTCAGAAATTGTCGCTCAAGAGCAGGGAGTTTTGTCAGGATAAATACCGGCAAGCTATGAACATACTGATTTGACGGAGGAAAGGAAGATCTGGCTATGATCTTGGCTATTGATATCGGTAACATCCGAACTACCATTGCGCTGTTCAGCGAGGATGGGAGGCTATCCTTTCAGTCGGAATTGGGAACCAACCCTAAAATGACCGACGACCGCTGTGCTATTGATCTGATGGGTGTATTCCAGTTATATCGGGCAGAGATAGAAAGCGTAAGGGGTTCAATCTTGTCAAGTGTTGTGCCGCCTATCACAGCAGCCTATGCGCGTACGTTGAAGCGGTTTACCGGCGCGCTACCGTTGGTGGTGGGGCCAGGACTGAAAACCGGTCTGAATATCAAAGCAGAGATCCACAATCAGTTGGGCAGTGACATCGTAGCCTCAGCCGTGGCGGTCTCTGCTTTCTATCCCACTCCAGCCATCGTCATCAATTCCCGCACTGCCGTCACATTTTCCTATATGAGTGAGAATACTTTTGAGGGCTGCGCCATTATGCCAGGAGTTGATATCGCATTGGGAGCTCTGTCCCACTATGGCGCACAGCTTCCCCAGATTTCAATTGCCCAGGTCAATACTCCATTGGGGCGGAATACGGTGGACTCCATGCGGGCTGGGGTACTGTATGGATACAGCGGCGCGTTTGACCGCGTGATTGAATCCTTGGAGGAGGCAGCCGGTGCACTGGCGCGCACGGTAGTATCCACGGGGAGCCGCACTCCAGAACTCTACCGCTACTGCCGCAGAGAAATCCGATATGACCACGATCTATTGGTAAAAGGTTTGTACCTCCTCTACAAAAAAAATATCCGTCATTGATGGCTTGCCTGATCCCCGCCTACGTCGGTAGACGGGGACATTTCTCATCAAAATGCAGCTCGACTTTTTAAAAAATGCAAAAACTTTGCCTATCTGTCGGAATTTTCTTGCATTTTTGCAGGGCAGGGGATATAATTTGCCAAGATGGCAGATTTGGAGGGATTACTTTGAAGGAACTTGCTCAAATTGCGTCCGCTGTACAGACATCCAGCACTATGGCTATCGATGCATTGGCTAAACGGATGCAGGCAGATGGAGTAGATGTGATCGGATTTGGTGCAGGTGAACCCGATTTTAATACTCCAGATCATATCAAAGCTGCGGCAAACCAGGCTATTGCCGGAAATGTGACCCGTTATACCCCGGCGTCCGGCACGATAGCACTGAAAGAGGCTGTGTGCAGGCGGATGCAGGAGGACTGTGGACTAAACTATAATCCTTCCCAAGTGGTGGTGTCCAGCGGCGCTAAGCACTGTGTTTACATCGCCTTGCGCGCCTTGGTTAATCCTGGCGATGAAGTTGTCCTACCCGCGCCATTCTGGGTGAGTTATCTGGAATTGATTAAAATGGTCGGTGGCAAACCGGTAATTGTCACGGCGGATGAAGATGCGGGGTTCAAAGTGACCGCAGAACAGCTCGCTGCGGCAATCACACCGAATACTAAGGCGCTGATCCTTAATAACCCTGGCAACCCCACTGGTATGGTGTACAGCAGAAGGGAACTGGAGGCTATTGCAAAGGTCTGTGTGGAAAAGGATATCTATGTGGTTTCGGATGAGATTTACTATGGGCTGCTGTATGACGGAGCAAAATGGGCCTCTTTTGCCGCTTTGGGGAATGAGGTAAAAGAGCGTACAGTCCTCGTCAATGGTGTATCAAAATCCTATGCAATGACCGGCTGGCGTATTGGCTACATCTTGGCTAATGAGAAAGCCGCTAAAGTGATGGGAAGTTTTATCAGCCACTCTACCGGCTCGCCCTGCACAATATCCCAGGTGGCGGCTGTGGCAGCGCTTAGCGGCCCACAGGACTGTGTGGAGGAGATGCGCCAGGCTTTTGAGGTGCGGCGAAACTATATCGTAGAACGAATAAATCAGATTGATGGTATAAGTTGCCTCAAGCCGGAAGGTGCGTTCTACGTTATGATGAACATCAAGAAACTGCTGGGCAGAACCATCTGCGGCAAGATAATCCAGTCCTCCGACGATTTCAGTATGGCCCTTCTGAAGCAGGGGCTGGTAGCCACTGTCCCGGGCAGTGGATTCGGTGCTCCCGATTTTGTACGTTGGGCCTATGCCACCTCAATGGAAAACATCAAAAGGGGTCTGGACCGACTGGAGGAGTTCTTAAAGGGCTGATTCTTTGAAATTTTGGGGAAACACTTGCAAACCGCGGCAGCTTTGGGTATACTATAAGAGTTGTTCGACAAAAAACGCAAGGAGGCTGTTCCCAAATGGCTAAGATTACAAAGGATACCGTGATTGGCGATATTTTGGACATTGCGCCCGATACCGCCCCTATTTTCTTGTCTATTGGTATGCATTGCCTGGGCTGTCCGTCCTCCCGCGGCGAAACCGTGGAGCAGGCGTGTATGGTTCATGGCGTGGATGTGGATGCACTGCTGGACAAGCTGAATGCCAGCATTGCTTAACGCCATTTTTACGAAAAGAGCGGAATCTCCGCTCTTTTCGTTTATTTCCGGGGGAGAAGCAGGAGGGATATCATGGAACTAACACCAAGGCTCCAAGCAATTGCGGATCAAATCCCGCGTGGGGGGAAATTGGCGGATATTGGGACCGACCACGGGTATCTTCCTGCCTGGCTGTTGCTCAGCGGGCGAATTGAACACGCAGTGGCAACCGATTTGCGGAAGATGCCGCTGGAGCACGCCCAGGAAACTGCTCAGCGGTTCGGTGTTGCAGACCAGATTTCTTTTCGGCTGTGCGATGGGCTCACTGCTGTTACCTCGGAAGAGGTGGATACGGTAGTCATTGCTGGTATGGGAGGGGAGACGATCTCTTCGATCTTGAAGGCGGCCCCATGGACCAGAGAGGGAAAACAGCTGGTGCTACAGCCAATGACTGGATTTGCAGAGTTGCGCAAATGGCTTCAGGAAAACCGGTACGTGATCCATGGGGAGCAGATTGTCCGAGAAGGGAAAAGGCTTTATAGCATATGGACCGTAACAGGTGGAGAGATGCCGCCCCTGTCATCTGCGGAGCTTTGGGCCGGACGGCAAGGAGGAGGGCCACTGCGAAGGGACTATCTGACGCTGATGCGCGGCAAAGCAGAGAAAGCCTTATGCGGACAGCGTGCTGCACGCACGCCGGATCAAGCCGTGGTCGCAGAATTGGAGGATGTGCTATCTGGGCTGAGTAAAATGGAAAGGGAGCTGGATACCATGGTAACTGTAGGGGAAGTATTTGCGTTCTTACAGGAAATAGCGCCGTTTGAGCTTCAAGAAAGTTTTGACAATGCCGGCTTCTTGGTGGGACGAGAAACCGCAAGGGTGAGCAAAATTTTGGTTGCCCTGGATATTACTGAACCGGTGATCCATGAAGCCGCCGAGCAGGAAGCACAGCTAATTGTGGCCCATCATCCGGTCATTTTTGGCGGGGCCAAGTCAATAACGGATCAGACTGTTACCGGTCAGATCCTGCTTGATTTAGTAGAAAACCATATTGCGGCCATTTGCGCCCATACCAATCTGGACGCAGTGGAGGGCGGTGTGAACGATGCGCTGGCTTTGCGTTTGGGTCTGGCTGACATCGGGTTGCTGAAGCAGAGCGGGATAGACGGGCAGAGCAGACCCTATGGAATTGGCCGGGTGGGTCGGGTCCCGGAACAGTCTTTATACGATTTTGCTCTAGGGGTAAAAAGGCTTTTAGGTGCCAACGGCTTGCGTATTGTGGACGGCGGCAAACCCGTCCGCAGGGTGGCAGTGGGCGGTGGGGCATGCGCGGAAATGATGGGTGAGGCTCTGGCCTGTGGATGTGATACGTTTGTAACCTCCGATGTGAAATATCACAGTTTCTTGGAAGCCAAGGCCTTGGGGATGAATCTTATTGACGCAGGGCATTTTCCTACGGAAGATGTGGTGTGCCCTGTCCTCCAAAGCTGGCTGACAAAGCAGTTCCCACAGATTTCCACATCAATATCCAAACGCCATTTTGAGGTGTTTTCTTATCTTTGATCCAGGCATGAAGCGTTCCCTGGCCTCATATGGTGGAGAGAAAGGGGGACTTGCCCGTGAAACGAGATCTGCTGTTATTATTTTTGTGCTTATGTGTGCTGAGCGGCGCGGCGTGGCTGGGAAAGGCGCAGGTGGTGCCGGTTGCTGGTACAGTATCGGAGAGTGATTGGATACTGATACTGGACGCTGGCCATGGCGGTGAGGATGGTGGGGCCAGTACGGCGAGTGGCAGCAAAGAGAGCAATATCAATCTGGGTATCGTAAAAAAAGCGGAGCTGCTGATGGCATTCCTGGGTGTAGAGACAACATTGACCCGCACAGAGGATGTTTCTATCCATAGCGAAGGGGCAGCCACAATCCGGGAAAAGAAGGTTTCGGATCTGAAAAACCGTGTGGCACTGGTGAGCGGCATTCCCAATGCCATGTTAATTAGTGTACACCAAAATCACTTTATAGACTCTAGATACAGCGGGGCTCAAGTGTTTTTCAATAAGGGAGACATCAGCCGCCAGTGGGGGGAGCATACACAAGAAATACTGCGGCAGGTGTTGAATCCGGCCAACGGGCGGGAGGCTAAACCTATGCCAGACGGCATCTACCTGTTTGAACATGTCAACTGCCCGTCCCTACTGGTAGAGTGCGGATTCCTGAGCAATGGAGAAGAAGCGTCCCTGCTGCTTACCGATCCCTACCAGCGGAAGATTGCGATGGCGTTGGCAGGAGCATATCTCTATGAAATACAAATGATACCTACGGTTTGGGGAGGGAACTAAACATGGCAAAACCCAAAAGCTTATTTTACTGCACTGAGTGCGGAAATGAGACTATAAAATGGCAGGGCAAATGCCCTTCCTGCGGGTCATGGAACACAATTGTGGAGCAACCTGCTGTTGAAAAAAAGAGACCAGCGGCAGGGCCAGTCAGCCGTTTGGGTCGGCGTAAACCAAAACCATTTGCTGAGGTGGAGGCAGTAGACGAACTACGATTCGATACCGGAATGAATGAGCTGGACAGGGTATTGGGCGGCGGTGCGGTGAAGGGATCGCTGGTTCTCGTCGGCGGCGCGCCCGGCATTGGTAAATCCACATTAATGTTGCAAATTTGCGATAATTTGTGCCGGTTTTCAAGCGTTCTGTATGTATCTGGCGAGGAATCAGAACGGCAAATCAAGCTCCGCGCCCAACGGCTTGGTATCCGTGATGACGGGTTGTATCTGCTGGCCGAGACGAATTTGGATGATATTGTGGCGGCAGTACAAGCGCAAAACCCCGATATCCTTATTGTGGATTCCATTCAGACTATCTATAATGAGGACTCAAATTCCTCACCTGGGAGTGTGGCGCAGGTAAAAGAATGCACCATGGCGCTAATGCATTTGGCAAAAGACATGGGTGTAACAGTGTTTGTAGTGGGACATATCAATAAGGAAGGCTCGTTGGCCGGTCCCAAAGTACTTGAACATATGGTAGATTGTGTGCTCCATTTTGAAGGGGAGGAACACAATTCTTATCGTATTTTACGGGCTGCGAAAAACCGTTTTGGTGCTACGAATGAGATTGGAGTATTTGAAATGATGGACAAGGGGCTGGTAGAAGTACCCAATCCATCAGAGGCAATGTTGTCTGGGCGGCCGGAAAACATGCCGGGTTCTTGTGTTACCTGTGTGATGGAGGGGGTCCGCCCTGTATTGGCCGAGGTACAGGCGTTGTTATCGCCATCAGCTTATGGGAGTCCCAGGCGTTCTAGCAACGGGTTTGATCAGAACCGGGCTATGATGATGCTGGCAGTATTGGAAAAGCGCGGCGGGCTCATGCTGTCAAATTGCGACTTTTATGTCAATGTTATTGGTGGCCTGACTTTGGATGAGCCTGCGGCAGATTTGTCCCTGGTAGTAGCGTTGGCCTCCAGTTTCCGGGACAAGCCTGTGCCATATGATTTGGCGGCAATTGGAGAAGTGGGGCTTACCGGTGAACTAAGGTCGGTAAACGCCATGAATCAGCGCCTGAGCGAGGTCCAGCGGCTGGGGTTCACAAAGTGCCTGATACCCGCTAGAAACAGTGGCAAAATTGTGGTGCCAATGGGATTAGACTTGGTCCGGGTTAGCAATATTAGAGAGGCCATTGCTGTATTGGTTTGAAGGGCGTGGTGTGAAATTCAGGCACACATCGTTTGGGATGGCTCGTCCAGCAGATTTAGCCTGTGCTAAGGTGCACAGGCCCTCATCCTGGAATTTGCAGTTTTGAGTGCAAGGAATCAAGCTCAAAAAAATCACCCCTTTGGATTAGCACATAAAACTCAATAAAGTTGATTTGTTTTTTAGTATGCCAAAGGGCAGGGGAGTTTATCCCCTGCCCTTTATTGCGCCTTTTTCAGTTCCTGTATCTCCCGGTTGATCCGCATAATGGTGGCCTGGTGTTCTTGGAGTTGCTCTGTCCGGCGTTCAATCTTGTCATCGATGCGCTCCAGGACCATGTCATAGCTCTCTTTGACTGGTTTATTACTTTGACACTTGATCCCAAACAGGTAGATATAACTGATTATAACGAATGTGCTAAGTTATTAAGTTGGCAACTAAATAATCATGAAAAGGGCTTGCCTGGGATAGGGAAAA